>CAYZKT010000021.1:0-21793 GCA_964478885.1 uncultured Syntrophaceae bacterium
AAGATTCCGGCCCTGATTTGCGAGGATAGGATCTTTGCCAAAGCGTTCATGATGTATGCCTATACCATACAATTGTATGCCAATGCCATACAATTTTCTTGGGCGCTAAGTAAAGAAAACTGTCAGGCTCGGAGGGTTGGAAAAAGTATTTTGTGTAAAGTGGACGAGCAATAGAAATGTTTGTGTAAAGCAAAATCGTCATTGCTTTACACAAAGTCTTTTGCCGGTCCAAGAATGGAATAAGGAATCAGGAAAAAGAAAAGGGGGGCCGGCCGTGGAGGCCGGCCCCCTTCGATTTGGTTACTTCAGCCAGGCCGGCAGCTGGGCTTCGTCGGTGCCGTGGAAGCTGCAGTGCGTCATGAAGCAGGTCTTGCAGGGGCCCTTGACGGCGGGCAGGGCCGGCTCGCCCTTGATCTTGCCGTCGATGAACTCCATGCACTTCGCCACGCCGTCGTCGGGTCCCTCGACGATGATCGTCACGCAGCCCTCGGCGCCGCCCCAGCCGCCCGAGGCGTAGTGCACGGCCGAAACGTCGAAGAGCGCCTCCAGGGCGTCGATCTCGGTGAAGGGCCTGCCGTCGCAGACGCAGGCCATACCGACGGGGATGCCGATCGCCTTGCCGATGGCCAGGGTGCCGCCGTAGCGCGCCGCCTCCTCCACGGAGGGGATCAGTTTCTCGAGGCCCACGGGGTAGATGATCTCGAGGCCCCGGGCCTTCATGGGCATGTAGAACTGTCCCATGGTGCCGCCGTTGGCGCTGGCCATCAGCACGCCGAGGTTGCCGAAGGGATCGATGGCGTTGGCGCCCTTCAGGAGGATGTCGCCGGCGCCGAGCTTGTCGATCACCGTACCGGGCTCGACGGGCAGCACCTCCCCCCTGTGGAAGGTGTAGGGCTTGAGACGGTCCTCCTGCTGGATTGCGCAGAGGATGCCTTTGATCGTCTGTCCCACGGCGTAGCGGTTCTTTTCGATGGGCTGGCCGAGAAGCTCCTCGAGACAGTAGGCCGTCGTGGAGCCGCGGCTCACGAGGAGGTAGCCGTTCTTCTTCGCGTTCTGCACCTCGGGCAGGGCCGCGATGCCCTTGCCGATGAGGCGCTTGGATTCCGACGGGGTAAGGGTGAAGAGAGCCTGCATCGCTGAAACTCCTTTCCTGCGTTTGATTCGGTGTGGGAAACGGGCCGGGGCTTCCGGCTCCGAAGGGTTGAACGATTTTTACCACACTTTGCCGTGGGCGAACAGGCGGAAGTTGGCCGCCCCGCCGGATGCGCCGCCCCCGCCTGCAGATAATTCGTTGCGCAACCCGTCCCTTGTTTGGTATCTTGACGCTCCGCAGCCGCAGCCCAATCCCTGAAGGAGGGGGCCCCCAAGAGGGGAATGCCGGGAGGGCGAGCGGCCGTGGCCTCCTTCAACCTCACGGTTCAAAAAACATGTTATTCCGAGTTGTTGACACGGCAGGGGCTTCCTCTGCCGCGCGGACGTCTTTTTTCTGTTTGTGTGCCAAAATGGCACCATGCTTGCAAGCGTCACGGTGAAACACAACTGCTCGTAATCGAGCCGGGTTTTCACGTGAGACACAGAGCCGTAAACCAAATCAAGAAGCCGCTGAAATCAGGGACCTCATGCCGAAAAGAGCTGGACTAGCAGCCCTTGTCATAACCCTCGCTCTTGCAATCCTGCCGTTTCCTGTCTTTGCCGCTTCCCCGGAATCGCCCGTCCCGACGGACCCCGCGGTCCAGGCCAGGGAGGACTACCGGGAAGCCCTGCAGAGGATCCGGGACGGCCGCAACGACGAGGCGCTCCCCCTCCTGGAGAAGGCCCTCAAGGCCCTGCCCGATGACCGGCACCTCCTCGCCGACTACATCCTGTGCCTGAGCTGGACGGGCCAGCAGCAAAAGGCGGTGGACCTCTTCAAGCTCCACGAACAAGAGCTTCGCGCCATCCCGTATGTGTCCCGCCATGTAGCGAGGGCCTACTACGACCTGTGGGAGTACCCCCAGGCCCTGGACCTCTATCGACTGGGCTGGTCCTACGATCGGTCGGAC
Organism: uncultured Syntrophaceae bacterium; assembly: GCA_964478885.1. Lineage (GTDB taxonomy): Bacteria > Desulfobacterota > Syntrophia > Syntrophales > UBA2192 > UBA2192. The sequence goes on from CAYZKT010000021.1 coordinate 2,043, forward strand.
GAGGAGGCTTTCAAGGGGGTTGTGTTCAGTAGCCTGAGGCTGGGCGATACCGGCGGGGCCTACAGGGCCATCGAGAAGGCGGAACAGGAAAAGGTTCTCCCCGATGCGACGATCCTCTCGATGCGCAAATTTGCCGCCGACCTCTACGGGGCGAGACGCCACGACGAGCCCGGCCCGGGGGCGACCGATCCCGAGGCGGGGAGAATCGTGTCCGCCCTCCACAAGATCCGCTGGGAGCAGTACGATGCGGCCATCGCCGAGCTGCAGGCCATCCTGGAGAGAGACCCCCGAAACGAGGCAGCCCGCGGCGATCTCGTCGTAGCGCTTGCCCGTGCCGAACGGATGACGGAGGCGCTCGAGCAACACGCGATTTTGAAGCAGTCGGGCAAGCCCATCCCGTGGTGGGCCAGCGAGGCGGCGGGCGATGCCTTTCTGTACGAACGGAAGCCGGAGGAGGCCGAAGCCTGCTACCGTGCGGCCCTGGAGGGCAATCCCGATAATCCCTTCAAGGCGCAACTCGGTCTCGCGTACGCCTACACCGATCTTCGGATGTGGGACAGGGCGGATGAAACCTGGCAGAGAATCGACTCCAGCCTCGAGGAAAGACGCAGGCGATTCGAGGAGACCTCCTCCGTCAAGGAGCGCAAGCAATACCTGGCCGACCGGAACAGTGCGATCGTCGCGAAGGGCTGGTACCTCCTCGCACAGGACAAGCTCAAAGAGGCGGAAGCCTACTTCGACAACTCCCTGAGCGACGCGGCGGCCAACACGAACCTCAGATCGGGGCTGGCGCACGCCTTCCTGTGGCGCCAATGGCCCAGGCGGGCCCAGGAGCAGTTCGAAGTGGCCCGCGAGCTGGATCCGAAAGACCGCAAGGGGCTTACCGGTCTCGGGTGGACGCTTCGCGAACTGAATTACAAACGGGAAGCGATCGCGCTGGCCGACGACCTGCGGCAGCGCTACCCGAGGGACCTCGCCGTCAAAGACCTGTGGGAGACGCTGCAGGTCGACGGGATGTGGCATCTGCAGCCCGAATTTCGTTTCGTCAGGGAATTCACGGGTGCGACGGAGTACGGGCTCTCGCTCCTGCTGGAGAAGCCGATCACGCCGCTCTTTGCCCTGTATGCCCGGGTCCAGCGCATCGAGGCCTGGGATGACACGGACGGGGGCACGGACCGCAACGACTGGAACCGGGCGGGGCTCGGTTTCCGGTGGATCGTGCTTCCCGAGCTGGTCTGGTGGCTGGGGTTCGGCTTCGACGTCGTGGAAGGCGACGATTTCGGGGTGGACACGAGGCTGCAGTGGCGGCCGACGGATCCCCTGATCGTCTCGGCGGAGTACAGCTCCTTTGCCCTCAACGTCCCGATCCGGCCCGCATCCCGGGGGGTCACCGCGGACAGCGCCTCCCTCGACGTCCGGTACGTCGAGAGCGATCTTAGGGAGTACGGGATCGGGGGCGGCGCCCAGTGGTTCTCCGACGACAACGTCTACGCCTACGGCACGGCCCGCTACAATCAGAACCTGTACAATCACCCCGACGTCAAGATCCGGGGCGGTATCGAGGCCTACTACGGGACCTACTCCAAGCAGGACGTCGACTACTACAGCCCGAAATACGAGTGGTCCCTCCTGCTGACCCCTTCCGTCCAGTGGGTCAATTTCATCCGGTACGAGCGGAAATCCCTCTCCGCGGTCTACCTGCGCGCGGGCATCGGAGGCGAAGACGGCTACAGCACGTACCCCGTAGGCGGGATCACCTTCGAGCAGACCTATGTTCACTCCAAGACGCTCGACCTGACCGCGGGCATATCCTACGACCTGAGAAATTACGATGGAGATTACACGCATGTCCTTGGCGCGTACATTACACTCAACTGGTACTTCTAACAGGGTACAGGGTACAGGGTACAGGGTACAGGGAAGGACGAAGATTCTTCTGATTGTTGCCCTGGCGATCCTGTTCTTTGCGGTGCCGTACGTGCAGGCGGCCGATACGTTCCTGACGCTTGTCTATCACGACATCCCGGAGAAACCCGTTGCGAACGACGACATTTCCAGGAAGGACTTCCTGGAGCAGCTCGAGTACCTGAAGGCCCACGGGTTCAGGTTTGTCAGCCCGGAGCAGATCCTGGCGGCCCGGGACGGAAAGGCTGCGCTCCCGGAAAAGGCCGTCCTGCTGACCTTCGATGACGCATACGTGAGCTTCTACACCGTCGTCCTGCCCGCGCTGAAGCGCTACGGGGCCCACGCGGTTCTCTCGGTCGTGCCTTCCTGGATCGAGTACCCCGGCACCATGGAGTACAGGGACAAGCGGTTCATGAACTGGCGGGAGATCCGGGAAGCGGTCGAGTCGGGGCTCGTCACCATTGCCTCCCACAGCTGGGGGCTGCACAGGATGGTGCCGTCGAACCCCGTCGGCAACGTGGAGCCCGCACCCAATACGTTCGCCTACCTGCCCGCGCTGAAGCGATACGAGACGGACGAGGAGTTTCGGGAGCGCGTCCGAAGCGACCTGGCCCGCAGCATCGACGTCCTCACGGCCCGGCTGGGCAAGCGGCCCCGGATTTTCACCTGGCCTTACGGGGCGTTCAACCGGATCGGGATCGACGAGGCGCGGAAACTCGGGTTCGAGATGATCCTCACCCTCGAGGACGGCTACTCGAGCCTCTCGAGACTGGATCGGCTCAACCGCTATTACCTGCAGACGGAGGTCGACTGGCCCGCCCTGTTCAAGGAGAATCTCGAGGAGGGCTTTCGGCCGCAGACGCGAATCCGGGCGGTCCAGGTCGATCTGGATTCCATCGTCAAAAAGAACTCCCTCGAGGAGAGCGACCGCAACCTCGGCCTGCTCATCGAGCGGCTTGTCTCCCTGGGAGTGAACACCGTCTTCCTCCAGGGGTTCTGCGACGCGGAAGGGACGGGGAACATCCGTTCGCTCTATTTCCGCAACTCCGTGCTGCCCGTCGAGATGGATTTTTTGGGGCATGCGGTCAACCGCATCCAGCTCCGGGAGATCAAGGTGTACGTCTGGATGCCCGTCCTGTCGTTCGAGCTGCCCGATGAGGCACGCAACGAGGAGCTGAAGGTCCGGATGTGGAAGGACGGCAGGCCCGCCGTGACCGACTCGTGGTACCGGCGCCTCACGCCGTTTGACCCCCGCAGCCTGGAAGCCGCCAAAAAGATTTTCCGCGATCTCGCGGCAAACGTCCACCTGGACGGCATCCTGGTGCAGGATGACGCATACCTGGCCGCCATGGAGGATTTTCACCCCGCCGCCGTCGAGGCTTTCCGCAATCGCCACGGTGTCACCGCCGATCCTGCGACGCTGGAGGCAGACAGGGATCTCAAGGCGAAATGGGTGACCTTCAAGACGGAGGCCCTGAACCGTCACGTCGACGAGATCGCAAAAACCGTGCGGATTTACCGGCCGGAGGCGGCCATTGCCCGGAACATCTATGCCGGTGCCGTCCTGTACCCCGAATCGAAGGACTGGTTTGCCCAGGATCTCGGCAAGTATCTCGACACGTACGACTACACCGTCGTCATGGCCTACGCGGCCATGGAAGGCACATGGAACAGCCGCAAGTGGTACAGCGACCTGTTCAACGCCGCGGGGGGCCGCGCGCAGGCGGGGAAGGTCATCTACAAGCTCCAGGCCTATGACTGGAAGAAGAAATCCTGGACAAGCGGACAGGACCTGAAGCGGGACCTCACGTTCCTGCTGTCCATCGGGGCGAACCACGTCGCCTATTACCCCGACGACGTCCATCGGAACAGGCCGGATGCGAGGACGGTTTCCTCGATTCTTTCCGGCAATTCCGAAGTGAAACGGGAAAATCGACCGGGGGAGGCAAGACGATGAACGGAGCGGCTAACGATTCGCGCCGGGGAATGAAACGAATTTCCATTGGGATGATGGGATGAGCATTTTTGAAATTGTCGGTCTCTTCGTCTTCCTCTACCCGCTCTACATGAGCATCGTGTGGATGATCGGGGGCATCCTCTTCAGCCTGCGCCGCGAGGGCCGTTCCGAGCCGCAGCTCGAGGTCTGCCCAACCTTCACCGTCATCGTCCCCGGGCACAACGAGGAGCAGGTCATCGAGGAGACGGTCCTCAACCTCAAGGACCTCAACTACCCCTACTACGAGGTCATCGTCGTCAACGACGGCAGCACCGACGCCACACGGGAGATTCTCGACCGGCTCCTGGCCGAGAATTCGAGCTGGCTGCGGGTCATCCACCTGGAGCCCAACAGCGGCAAGTCCAAGGCCCTCAACGCCGGCATCCTGGTGAGCCGCGGCGAGTTCATCCTCACCATCGACGCCGACTGCCTCGTCGACAAGGACGTGCTCCAATGGATGGCGCACCACCTGGTGAACTTCCCCCGCGTGGGGGCCGTCACGGGAAACCCGCGGGTGCGAAACCGCACGTCGCTGCTGGCGAAGATCCAGGTCGGCGAGTACTCCAACATCATCGGGCTCATCAAGCGCACCCAGCGCATCCTCGGGAAGGTCCTCACCGTCTCCGGCGTGATCGCGGCCTACCGCAAGAGCGCCGTCGTCGAGTGCGGCCTCTTCGACAGCGACACCGTCACGGAGGACATCGACATCACCTGGAAGCTGCAGCGCAAGTTCTGGGACATCCGCTACGAGCCGCGCGCCCTGTGCTGGATCCTGGTCCCCGAGACCCTCAAGGGCCTCTGGAAGCAGCGGGTGCGGTGGGCGCAGGGCGGTGTCGAGGTGCTGCGCAAGCATCTGGACATCTGGAAGGACCACCGCCATCGCCGCCTCGTCCCCGTTTACATCGAGTACTTTTTGGGCCTGCTGTGGGCGCACACCTTCATGGCCATGGTGTTCCTCTGGCTCTTCTTCGTCGTCATGGACGGCGTGTGCCGCTACGCCCAGGTGCCGGTCTGCGAACCGGTCATGCTGGTCTACCAGAAGTTCTTTCTCGGCTGGAACCCCCTGTACCCGCGCTGGTACGGGGCCATCCTCGGCCTGACCTGCCTGATGACCTTCATGACGAGTTTCTTCATCGACCTGCGCTACGAGAACAGGGCCTTCGTCAAGTACTACTTCTTCGTGATCTGGTACCCCGTGGGGTACTGGATCATGGCGTCGCTGGCGGCCATCAAGGGCGTCTACAACTTCACGTTCCGCAGCAAGGAGGTAACGGTCAGATGGAAAAGCCCGGACAGGGGCCTCCACACCCTGAAGTCTTCGTCGAAGACAAAGTAAAATCGCCGTTGCGCAGGCTCGTCGAGGACTTCATCACCGTGGTCTGCTGGGGGATCTATCTCTACCTGCTGCTGCCGCTGTTCACGCTGGTGCTGTGGGTCTTCGGCATCCAGACGATCTACGACCAGATCATCGGGGAGAAGGGCTACGAGGAACTGGCCCGGCTGCTGCAGAACGGCGGGATCACGGTGCTCGTCATCTTCCTGATCGTGTCGGGCTGGACCTACTACAACTACCTCTGGTTCCTGCGCCGGGGCGAGAGGCGCGGCGGCCAGGTGAAGATCAGCAGCGACGTGGAGATGTCGGGGATGCTCGGCACGGACAGCGCGGCCATGGAGGAAATCCGCCAGTCCCGAAGGATGGAGATCCGCGTCGACGGTCCCCTGTACCGGATCACCGCGAAGGAATAACGGCTGCCCGCTCCGGGCCTCGAGGAAAGGGCCCCGCACCCCGCGGGGCCTTCTTTTTGTCCCGGTGATGTCATTAAAGAAGGGTTGCAAAACCACGCCCGCTGATTTATGGTCTGCGGCGGCTGCAACCGATGCAACCATCGTGCTCTGCGACGAGTCGTCCGTCGATGCGTTGCGAATCGCGGTGAGCGTCATACGTGCCGGTCCGCGGACGGAAGTCAGGAAGCTCTGAAGGTGAGAAGTTCGGAGAAGCAGGAGGCTTGATTCGGAACTTTCCTTCGGCAGGCTGTCTCTGCCGTCGTTTCGGTATTCGAGAATTTTTCAGTCAGGGAAAGGTTCCCACATGACCCGTCGACCCCCTTCCATCGTCACCGAACTCATCGTGATGCTCATCGCCGTAGGCCTGGTTGCCGGCGGGCTCGAGGGTTACCTGCGGGTGACGGCCCCCCAGAAATCGAAGCTCTACGAGGGGATCGAGACCGTCCCGGAGATCGCCGACACGTACTTCAAGCACGTCTTCCTGGAGAAGCATGCGACGAAGGACGCCTGGAACAACGCCAACTACGACCCGCAGCTGGGCTGGGACTACCAGATCGCGGCCTCCCGCATCCGGGGCCCGCGCAAGACCGGCCCCAAGCCGGCCGGCATGTTCCGGGTCATCGCCCTGGGCGACAGCTTCACCTGGGGCATCGAGGCGGGCGAGGAGGAGCACTTCCCGCACTTCCTGGAGAAGATCCTCCGGGAGCGCCGGTTGGCCGAGGTCTTCAACATGGGCGTGGGCAGTTACGGGATCGACCAGATGCTGCTGAAATACGAGCGCCACGGGCGGTCGCTGAGGCCCGACGTGGTCGTCCTGGGGATCTTTCCCCACGACTACGACCGCACGCGCCTCTCCTTCTACTCCTACGCGAAACCCGTCTTCCGTCATGACGGCAAGACGGGGCAGTACACCCTCGAGAACGTCCCCGTTCCGCCCCCGAAAGAGGTCTACGCCTCCCAGCAGAAATCCCTCGGCGACACCGGGAGCTACGCCTGGGTGTTCGTGAAAAACCGGGTGCGGAAACTGCTGTCGACCCTGCCCGGCGGCAACTACTTCGAGGAGACGGACAGGCTCGTGGAGTATCTGCTGACGCGCCTGAAGGCAGATCTGGACAAGACGGGCACGAAACTGCTCATCGTGTACATTCCCCGCGGGAATGCCTTCGAGAACGGCGACAGCCTGTCCCGGGCAAAGAGCGAGCCCCAGGCCGCCCATCTGAGGGCCCTGTATGAGAAACTCAAGATCCCCCACGTCGATCTGCTCGAGGCGCTTCCCGCGAAACACAATGCAGCGGCGGTCTACCGGGAGTTCTACGTCCACCGGCCCGACGGCTCCATCGGCCACTTCACGGCCCGGGGCAACGCCGAGGTGGCGAAAATCATCGCCGAGGCGCTGAGGGAAAAGGGGATGATGAGATGACGGGCGGCGGAGGATCCCCTCGCCGGGGTCCAGGCACAGCGGGCTCCCCGGCCGGTCGGGGGTTCTACTCCTGGAGGCGCTGCCGGAAGACGGCGGCGATCTCGGCCTTCTCGGAGCTTTTCTTGCCGTAGTAATCGAGGATCTTGAGGTTCAGGTCTCGGAAATTGACGGGCTTCACCAGATATCCCTCGATGCCCAGCTTCGCGCAGGCGACAATGTCTTCCTTCGAGTCGAGACTGCTGACGACGATGACAACCGTCGAGGTGTCCTCCTGGCGGATTTCCTTGAGCAGGTTGTAGCCGCTCTTCAAGGGCAGCATCAGGTCCATGACAAGGATGTCCGGCTTGAACTCCCGGTATCTCTTCGCGGCGATCTCTCCGTCTTCTGCGAAAACATTCTCGAAGATCCGCTCCGAGAGACGGTTTTCGTACTGCTTCAGATCGACCCGGTTGTCCTCGACGACCAGGAGCTTCAGCTTCTCCGGAACGCGCGGCTTCTTGTTCGCCAGGATCGGGGTGAGGAGGGTCAGGAATTCGTCCGGCGTGAAGGGCTTCTGGATGTAATCCGCCGCGCCCAGCTTCATGCATTCGACGGCGAATTTCACGTCGGCCAGGCCCGTGACCATCAGGCAGACCGTGTGCGGCGTCTTTTCCCGGAAGGCTTTGAGAACTTCTCTCCCGTTCATGCCGGGCATGTTGACGTCGATGAGCGCGACGTCGAACCGCTCGCCTGCCTCCAGGGCCTCGATCGCGTTCAGGGGATCCGCGTCGAGCCGGACCTCCTTGATCCCCGCGGTATGCAGGCATCGCTTCATGCTGTCCAGGAAGTCCTGTTCGTCGTCGACGACAATGACGGAATGATTCATGGCCCACCGGCCTTTTTCCTTGCGGCCCGGAAAGCCGGGAGCATCCGCATTCTGTACCGCAATAAACTCGTTATTTGTTAAGCACTTGCAAGTCCCAGGCCATTTTCTCGCTGCACATTGCGATCGGCGGAGACCGGTGGCGGGGAATCAGAGCGTCTCGACGAGAAGCAGCAGCGCCGGCAGGACGAGGGCCAGCATCGCCGTCGTGACGAACCAGCACGAGTTGGCCAGGTCCAGGTCGAGGTCGTAGATGGAGGGCGGGATCAGGGCGTTGAAGGCCACGGGCATCGACGAGAGGATCAAAACGACTTTCAGCGGTAGACCCCCGTCGATGGACCCGAAGCCCAGGGCGAGGGCCAGCGAGCAGGCCAGGACGGGCACGGCGGCAAACTTGATGGCCGCCACCGCGGCCGCTTCCCGCAGGTAATTCCCCACCCGCCGGAACCGCAGGGCGAGTCCCACGGAGACAAGCAGCAGGAAGGTCGTCAGCGGGATGAAGACGGCGTTCACGGTGCCGTAGATCGCGGGCCGCTCCAGTCCGCTTGCGTTGAGCGATCCGCCCAGAAGCAGGGCGGAAACCGAGACGAGAATCAGCGGGTCCCGCGCTAGGCCCTTCACGCGGTCCCAGCGGCCTTCTGCCACGGCACTGCCGCTGTAGTGCTTCGCGATGGGGAATCCCGTGGAATAGTATGAAAGCTCCTCGAAGATCTTGTAGACGGGCACGAGCGCGAAACCCGGCTCGCCCAGGTACAGGTAGCAGACGAGCGCGCCGATGGAGCCGATGTTGGTGAAGGAGCCGCAGCAGAAGAAGGCGCCCGTCTTTTTGGGAGGCAGGTGCAGGAGTCTGGCGGCCCCGAGGGCGAGCACGCCGCCTGCGACGATGGCGAAGAGACCTACGAGGGGCAGGGCCGCCACCGCCGGGTCCCGGATCGTCACAATCCAGGTGGCGCCCGCGACGGCCACGGGGTTCAGAAACAGCAGCGCCGCGCGCTGGAGCCCCTTGCGCAGCGCGTCGACGGGGACCGGCAGCCGGATGAGCCCGCGGGCCGCGAGCACCTGGACGAGGTAGCCCAGTGCGAGCCCCGCCAGGATGACGGAGAAGGAAGCGAGAAGCTTGGTGACGACCATCGGAGTCAGGACCTGCCCCGGGGAGAAACCCCGCCCGCGTCTTATACCCCGGTGGGGAAGCAGACTGCAACCCAAACATGACGGGTCGCGCGACGTACGAAAAAAGGGGCCGGCCGAAATCCGGCCGGCCCCCCTGTCCTCCGGAGTGTTCCCGGGGTTTTCAGTTCGGCGAGGCGTGAACGATTCCGATCATCTCCCGCGCATTGTCCATTTCCTTCACGAGCCCGGCCAGGGCCTCCTCGAAATCGGGCTGGGCGAGCCCCAGCTTGCCCAGGGCCCCGTCGAGCCCGTCGTAGGCCAGCCCGTCCGCGCCCCGGCCGATACCCAGCATGAGGCAGCCCTGATCGGCCAGGTGTATGACCCATGGCATCAGGTCGGTCTTGCCCTGCAGGCGGTCCGGGCGATGGTGGAAGGCGATGGCGTCCCGGATGTCCTCCGGGAATTTCCAGTGGGCGGCAATCACGCCCCCCAGGGTGGCGTGGTTCATGCCGAGCACCTTCTCCTCGGCCTCGAGGAACGAGCGGGACTCGTCGGCGACAAGCCTCTTGATTTCGGCGTACTTGTCCTTGACGAACTCGCCGAGGACGATCTTCCCGATGTCGTGCAGGATCGCGGCGGTGAAGAGGCTCGAGTCCTCCCTTCGGGAGATTTTCCTGGCCAGGATCTGCGCCAGCAGGGCCGTCCCCACGGCATGTTCCCACATCTCCCTCGCCTCGGCCTCGTAGCCCGGCGTGCTCTTGAAGAAACGCGACGTGCCGGCCGCCATGACGGCCCGGACGATGTTCTGCCGGCCCAGGTACATGACCGCGTCGTGGACGTTGTCCACCTTGTGCCGCAGGCCGAAGTAGGCCGAGTTGCACATCCGCAGGATGTTGGCCGTGATGGACTGGTCGAGACGGATGACCTCCACGAGCTCCGTCAGGGAGGAATCGGGGTTGTTGATCAGCCCCATCACCCTGTGGATCGTGGCGGGAAAGGCCGGAAGCCGGGTCATGGAATTTCGGATTGCGCTGTCCAGGTTCATACCATCTCCTCCCAACTGCCGTCGGGACGCTTCACGAAGGATTGCCCCGTCGAGATCTCCATCCGCACGGCCCGGTTGTGGTTGCCCCCGGTGTTTTCCGCCGTCAGCGGGATGGCGAGCTTTTCGAGGATCTGCCGGGCCGTCGCGATGTTGCCCTCGCTGATGCTGCGGGAGATCCCCTGGCCCATCAGGATCGATCCCCCGGCCAGCCTTGCCGTGAGCGACTCCCGGCGGGCTCCCTTGCCGATGCAGGTATCCACCAGCAGCGGGATCGCCACATCGGCATACATCGCGGGGTATTCCCCGGCCCGCTGGGGCTCCGATGCGGAGCTGGGCAGCATGAAATGCGCGATGCCCCCGATCCGGGCCTCCTTGTCGTAGAGCATGACGGCCGCAGTGGACCCCAGCCCGTAGACGACGAGGAGGTCTTCCGGGTTGCCGCTCACGTTCAAATCGGCCAGCTTGACGAGGATCTGGGGCATTCTGCACCCTGCGTTTCTACATTCCCGGCACCTTGGTGCGAGGAATTTTCATTGCCGGCGACGGGTCTCCGTCGTTGACACCAAGGGGATGGCCGCCGCGGTCTACGCGCCGGCGGCGCACAACTGGTGGATCGCGGCCTTCAAATCGTTGAGCTGAATCGGCTTCTCGAAGGCGAAGGCGGCGCCCAGCAGGGTTGCCAGCTTGAGATAGCGCGAGGGCCCGAGCTGGCCACCCCCCGAGATCGCGATAACCTTCACGTCGGGGTCGTCGCGGCGGAGCTCCATGATCGTCTCCAGGCCCTCCTTCTCCGGCATGATGATGTCCAGGATGACGATCTCCGAGGGCTTCTCCCGCTGCAGCCTGCAGGCCGCAACGCCGTTTTCCGCCGTCTGCACATCGTGCGAGTCCCTCTCGAGGGCCCTCTGGAGCATCAGGCGCACATGATCGTCATCGTCCACGACCAAAATTTTTGCCATTTCCGTTTCCGCGTGCTTCATGCCGGTTGCCCGGCGGCGTATTCTCTCAATCTTCCCGAATAATTGCATCCTTCGTGCCAGCCTTGCCTCCGTTTCCCGATTGCCCGGGGAACTTTTCAGCCCCGCCCCTTGTCTAACGAAGCAGAGGCGCCTGGACGGGCCCAACACACCTGCAGGAGGAGGTCATGAAAACCTGGTTCATGCTGTTTGCCGTCTTTTTCATCGGGGTCCCTTCCATCGCCGCCGCGTCCGCGGGCAGCGCGGTGGACGTCAGCATCATCGCCGAAAGCGGCCATTCGCTCCCCTTCTACCCCCACAGGAGCGCCCACGGCGTCAGGAAGGTCTATGCCGAGGCCGTCCGGGGGGATCACTACCGCATCGTGGTCCGGAACAACCTCAACCGGCGCGTCGGCCTGGTGGTGGCCGTCGACGGGCGCAACATCATCTCGGGACAGAAGTCGTGGCTCGGAAACGGCGAGCGGATGTACATCCTCGAACCCCACGCCGTCAACGAGTACTCGGGCTGGCGGACGGCGCAGGACAGGGTGAATCGCTTCTACTTCACCGACGCGCCCGACTCCTACGCCGCCGCCTTCGGCGACCAGTCCGCCATGGGCGTGATTGCCGTTGCCGTCTACCCCGAGGTCCAGCGGGTCAAGCGGCCGCCCGATCTCTCCACCGCGGCCCCCGGACCGCGCCCGCAGGCCGATGCCGAGGCGAAGGCCTCCGCCCGGGGCGAGGCATCGCAGCGCGCCGGCACGGGGTACGGCAGGGAGGAGTATTCCCCCTCGCGCCAGGTGAGCTTCGAGCCCGAGCGGCGGGCCGTCGAGACGGTGCTGATCAAGTGCGAGTGGCGCGAGACCCTCTGCCGCATGAACGTCATCTCCTGCGGCCGGCCCTACGGGCAACCCCCGAACCGGCTGTGGGACCACTACGGCTACGCGCCCCCGCCGCCGGTGAGGCCGTGAGACCGCGAGCAATGAGAGTGCAAGCCGGGAATACAAAGGGGCAGCGTGTGTTGCACCTCGAAGACGCGGCGCATATCCCCCCGGAACCGACGGGTCGCATCGGCCCGGACCGGAAGCGGACCGTGCGTTGGTCATCCGACGAGGTCGTCGGGCAGATCCTTCACCTGATCTTTCATCTTCGACAGCAGATCGTCTGCGGGGTAGAGATCGCCGTTTTCGACTCCGAACCTGTGCGGCGATGCCATTGCAGGCACCAGGAAGCTGCCCCCGGGGCTCTCCACGTAGAGGAACGTCGCCTTCAGGGCAAGGATCTTGACGAGGGCCATGGTTGAGGCGGCGGAGATGCCCTTTGCTCTGAGCTTCTCCGGGACCTGCTGCCGCACAGCCGAAATCCGGCGCGCTTCGCTGGCCGCCCCGAAACCGCCGGCCAGCAGTTTGCCCGCCGACTCGACGATCTCCAGCTTGGCGCGGACCTCGTTGCCGGCGATCACGGGGTACCAGGTCGTCCTCGTATCCGCCCGCATGGATCGCAGTCCGGCGCCCGGCCTGTATGCCTTGAGTTCCTTCAGTTCGATGCTGTGGACCCGGAGGGGATCCCCCAGGGTGGCCGCCGAGGCTTCCCCGACGGTTCTGAAGCCGTATCGGCCGACGTTCTTCTCTGTCAGCACATCCTTGACGTAGCCCTGCAGGGAGGTCCTGGCAAACGCCCCCATCTCCTGTTCCGTGAATGCCTTGGCTTGTCCGCGGGCATCGTTCGCCGTAAACGCCGCATACGCGAAGATCAGGGCAAACGACAGCAGGTAGCAAATTGTCCGGTTCATCTTGATATCCCTCCTTTCTTGTCGCTCATGTGCCCGTGTATGCGAACTTGTAGAACGTCTGGTTCCAGATCGTCAGAAAGGCGTCGTATGTCGTGACCACGTCATCGCCGCCGGCCTTGGTCCGGCAGGTCCCCGTCACTTTCTCGCAATCCGGTTCCCAGGGGTCGAAGTAGGAGACATACTTGTTCTCCCCGATCTCGGCGTACCCGTAGACGACGAGGACGTGACCGGGGATGATGGCTTCGATGGGCGTCTTCCCGCAGTAGGCCGTCGGCGAGAGCGCCTCTTTCAGGTCATTCCACGCCAGGGTCGTGGTCAGGTAGGTGTACGCGAAATTCCAGTGCGTCCAGTTGTCCTTGATCTCGGCGATCGTGGCGCCCCAGGCCGACCCCCAGCAGGGGCAGTTGCCCGTGCAGCCCGTGCAGCAGTTGATGTCCGGGTCGTGATCCTTGTTGTAGACATAGCTTGCCGACTCGCATTGGGGGACCCTGTGTGCGTAGTACTCGGAGATCATTTCCGCCGCCGCCGCCCAGCACCACCAATCGCGCTGCTGCGGGTGCAGATTGACTCCCAGGCTCGCGATCCTGGGAGGGCTGCAGCACCCTGCGAACATCAGCAGAGCCACCAGAAGGACAAGCGACAAGAATGAGACGTGTCTGCGCTTCATGGTTCAACCTCCTTTTCTGCCGGTTAAAGGGATTACCCGCCGCGTCCTATATCGAGAGAGCCCGGTGCCGGGTGCGCCCGAGGGCTCGAATTTTCCGTTCCGAAAGTGCGTGAGGGAGTTGCCGTGCATTCCCTGCGTCATCGGTTTCCGGGACCCTTCTTGCAGCGGCGTCGGCACTTGCGTCTGCGCATGAAGCGGGTGGGCGAGCAGAGCTCGGGCCTTCGATCGGAAGCGCAGTGCGGAATGATCAGGAAGGACAAATCGTGCGCGTGCCGGTGGTGGAGAGGAACCGTGAGGTGTGTAAGATGTTCTGCACCTCCTTCATGTCGGGTCAATCAAGAAAGGTTTCCATCCCGGAAGGACGCGATGCGCGAGGGAGGAAGAAACAGAGGCGACTTAATGATTATGTATTCAATGGGGTGGGTCAAATCCGTTGCATCGGTTGCTACTATAGAATGAATGCCCGGGTTATGCAACGGGTTTTTCGGCCAGCCTGTGCATTGCGGTAGGATAACGACTGGCTGCGGATCGTCACTTCTCGCTGCGTGCTGTCGCATGCGGGAATCCGGGACCCCGGATTCCCGCATGAACAAGGGGGGACGCAACGAAAACAGCTCGCTCATGAGTTCGTGAGGCCTGCGGGGGTCAACGCTCACGGGTTGACAACCCCGCTCGGCCAGTAATTCTCGCCCGTTCCTGCCGATATCGCCCTGGGCGTCACGTCGACGGGGGCGGGGGGGGGGGAGCCGGGCGGAAGCGTGAGAAGGCCCGTGATCGTCGGCAGCAACTCCTTGATGGACACATAGTACAGGGCCTGCGGCTGTCCCGGCTGCGGCAGGGCGGAGAAGTACACCTTCTCATCCTTGTCCGAGAAGGAGACCCCCGTGATGTACGCGACGGGCAGCTTCATGGTGAAAGGCGGCCCCCAGTTGCCGTCCATGCCCATCGCCCGCATCCGGATGCCGACAAGGCCCGGGTAGCGCACTGCGCTGGCGAGCATGTCCCCGGCGAAGAAAACCGCCGGCAGGGTCTCGAACATGTCCTGCGTGACGACAGAGGTCGGCAGGTAGGGGTTGATCGGGACCGGCATGGCCGAGCCGGTCACAGCCGTAGTGTAGAGCTTGTAGGAGCCGTCCGCCATCCAGTGGGAGAATACGATCCTGCCGCCGCCCGCGTAGTAGTCGTGCCCCCCGTTGCAGCGGCTTCCCGTGTTGGCGATCCGTGACAGGCTCCCGCCGTTGCGGCCGATCTGGAAGATGCCGTTGGTCGTGATCTCGCCGACGTAGTACGCCACGAACTGCCCGTTGGGCGACCACTTCGGCGTCGAGGCCTGCGTCCCCATCGAGACGAGCCGGACCAAGTCGGTGCCGTCGAGCCTCACCCGGTAGATCGCTCCCTTTTCGATTAGCGGTCCGAAGGCGAGCGTCGAGACGAACGCCAGTTCCCGGCCGTCATGCGAGATGTCAGGGCGGAAATACCGGTCTCCCTCCGTCTGCTGGATGCCGACCTGCCGAAGATCATCGCCGTCGTCCTTGATGGTGTAGATTTTGTTGTTTTTCACGAAGGCCAGCTCGCTGGCGCAACCCGCCAGGAAGACAAGGCTCAGCAGAGCCGCCCAAAGGATGCTTTTTCTCATGGCTCCTCCTTTCTCAGAGCTGCCGGGCTCCATGGACCGTTTGCATAATCTCGGCACGAAACGATTACGTGTGTGCCCGGGAACGCCTCAGTGGGGATGCCCGGGAAATTGCCCCCGGCAGGCAGGGTTGAAGGGGCTTCCCGCCGGAGGGACGCCAATTCGAGTAAGAGGTCTGACAGGAACGCTAAGATTGTTGAAGGGAGTAAACGAGTTAACGACAGATCGGTTGCGTATGTTGAATGGGTAGCAGAAACGGTCCGGCGGCGCAAGCGTTTCTTCTCGTGGGTGGAGGTACTCCCGAAGGCGGAGCCCGATAAAGAAAGGGGCCGGCGGCTGGGCCGGCCCCTCGTTGCGTGCGCGTTGGCGACAGGGCTCCGTCAGTGCTTGCCCTTGCCTTTCCCCTTCCCCTTGCCGCCCTGGCCGTTGTAGAGATCCTGGCTGCGCTTCAGGGCGTGGAACTCCTTCGACCCCGGCTTGATGCCGAGGCTCTTGGCGATGACGCCCCAGCCCTTGCCCTTCGAGGACTTGTATTCCCGCAGCACGCGGTCGTAGGGCCTGCCCGACATCTCCCCGAGGCGGAACACGATGTAGGCATCGGCCGGGCTTGCGACATTGCCGATCACCGCCGAGATCTCGGCATCTCCGATCCGGAACCGGGTTGCAAGCCGTGCGCGGAAACCCGAGGGGTCGGACTGGGCCTGGATGTTAACGTCGCTCACCCAGGCAAAGTCCTGCGCCGCCTGCGCCGTGGCGGCCAGCAGCAGTACCAGGGACAGTGCAAGGACGATCGTTCGTTTCATCAAGTCCTCCGGCATTGCCCCCTCTCCCCGCCGCGGGAGAGGGCAGGGGTGAGGGGGACTGAAGATTATTCACCCTCCCCGTTATCCCCTCCCGTCAAGGGAGGGGAATCGTGGGTGCTGTTTCTTACGAGCCGAACCTATATAATCCTTCCTTCACACTTTGTAAAGCGACCCCCTCTGGATCTCCATGATCTCGCGGGCAAGCTCCCTCTCCAGCTCCTTTTCCATGCGCGTGAAGCGGACGGCGACGAACTCGATTCCGTTGCAGCGCGCATCCGACGGGGTCCAGACCCTGCGGACGACGGCGGGGATGGCGTGCCGCGTCCCGTCGCTTCCCCTGTAGGCCACCTCGACGGCGCGGTTGTGCTCGAAGGGCCGCTCGATGCCGTGGCTGAAGAGGGCCCCTCCGATGGAGATGTCGATGAGGTTGACCGCCTGCGAGTCGACGGCAATACGCGTCGCCCAGTCCGATCCGGGCCGCACCCGGTAGTGCATTCTCAAATTGTACGTTTCGAACGCCGAGGTCTTGCGGATGACGAGGGCGAGAACCGTTCTGGAGGAGTTCAGCGGGTAGTCGCGGAGGATTTCCTCGAGCGTCCCCGTGAACCCCCATCGGTGGAGCTGATCGCCTTTCCGGTTCAGGCGGGTGACCCGGGCTTCTTTCCCGACGTCGGAGAACCGTACGGGAGGGGTCGTCTGGGAGAGGATGTAGCGGTCCCCCTCGACGTCGTGGACGATCGCCCTGCGGACGTCGATCTTCTCTTTGAGCTCATCCAGCTCGAGGATGATCTCTACATTTGAGCCGGGACCGATGTTCATGACCGTCAACGGGGATGGATGCCCCCGCAGGATAGATCGACAACTTCGGGGATACCTTTAAGAGTACGTTCCGTTGCAGGGGATCCCGGGACCTTTCCCGGGAGCGCAAACCCGTGGCCTTCCGAACCGATCTGCGGTATAGTGGGTCACCGATAAGGAAAGGAGGGCACGGGATGACTCGAATCCGGGAATGTGGGATCTGCGGGGTTGCGGCGGTGCTGCTCCTGGGGCTTCTCGCCCTGACGGCCTGCGCCGCTGCGCCGCAGCCGGCTGCCCAGGCGGTCTCGAAGGATCAGGTGGTGCGGGTCTCGCCCCAGGAGGCCTACCCCCAGGTCGCAGCGGGGAAGGCGCTCCTGGTGTGCGCCTATGAGAACGAGAAGACGTGCAGCACGATCATGCTCGAGAGGGCGATCACCCTGAAGGAGTTCGAGGGCCGCCTCGCGGGGCTGAAGAAGGACCAGCCCATTATCTTCTACTGCGCCTGACCCAACGAGAACACGTCTGCCGGTCAGGCAGCGAAATACGCGGCAATGGGGTATACCAACGTCAAGGCCCTCGGCGGCGGCGTCGAGGCCTGGAAAAAGGCCGGCTACGTTGTGAACGTGAAGTGAAAGAAGCTTCCGCAGCCGGCATGCACCGCAACAGAAAGGGTCGGACCCGTCGGGCCGACCCCTTTCCGTTTGCATTCGCGGGCCCGATCGTGAATAATCCCCCATACCGGGGGATTCATGAAGAGGGACCGCGACTTCGACCTGATCGTCATCGGCGCCGGCATCGCCGGGATGGTCTCCGCCGTGACGGCTGCGAGCCTGGGCAAGCGCGTGGCCGTCGTCGAGAAATCGAGGGTCGGCGGAAGCTGCACGAACACGACCTGCATCCCGAGCAAGGCCCTGATCCGGCTGGGCCACGCAAGCCGCGAGATGGCGCACCTCGAGCGCCTGGGTCTGCTGCGGCTGCCCGGCATCGGCCTGGAGGGAGCCCGGATCATGCCCCGCATCCGGGACATCGTCCGGACGGCCTACGAGAAGGACCTCCCGGAAACCTTCGAGAAAATCGGGATCCGCATGGTCCCGGCCAGGGCAAGTTTTCTGGACCCGCACCGGATCCGCGCGGGTGAAGAGACCCTCTCGTCGAAGAAGTTCATCGTTGCCGCGGGCACGGTCCCCCTCGTCCCCGACATCCCGGGGCTTGCCGGCATCGGCTATCTCACCAATGAAACCCTGTACCGGCAGGAGACCCTTCCCCGGTCGCTCATCATTTTGGGCGGCGGCGTGGACGGCCTGGAGTACGCCTCCGCCTTCGGCCGGCTGGGCGTGGAGACGACCGTCGTTGAGATGGCCTCGCGCCTCCTGCCGTCGGCCGACGGCGAGCTTGTCGACCGCCTGCTCGCGATTCTGCGCGCAGACGGGATCCGCCTGCTGACCGGGACGAAGGCTGTGGGGATCGCCGACAGGCAGAGCGGCGTTGCCCTCACGGTCGAGAGGCAGGGGGGCGCGCGGGAGATGATCGAGGCCGAGCGGGTGCTCGTCGCCGTGGGGCGAAAGCCCGACCTCGAGGGGCTCTCCCTCAAGAAGGCGGGCGTCGAATTCAACGCCCGGGGCATCGTCACGGACCACAGGCTTCGGACCTCGGCCGCCCACATTTACGCCTGCGGCGACATCGCCGGGCCCTACCTGCTCGCCTCGACGGCCGAGGCCCACGGTATCGTGGCAGCCACCAACGCCTGCCTGCCCGTCAAGCGCAGCGTCGATTACCGCAACAACGTCTACGTCGTCTTCACCGAGCCGCCGCTGGCCTGGGTGGGCCTGACGGAGACGGAGGCGCGGCAGAAGCACGGCCGCGGCCTGCGCGTCTGTCGCTTTCCCTACGAGACGATGCGCCGCGCGCTCATCGACGGCACGGGGGCGGGGATGGCCAAGTTTCTCTGCGACCGCCGGGGGCGCATCGCGGGAGCGCACATCCTGGGCGAGGCCGCGGCCGAGGTCATCCACGAGGCGGCGCTCGTCCGGGCCATGCGCAAGCCCCTGCACGCGATCCAGACCCTGACCCACGCCTACCCCACCTACGCCCAGGCGCTCGTGGGGCGGGCAAGCCAGCTTGCCTTCCTCGACAAGATGGCGGAGAACCCCTTCGTGAGCCTCGCCCTTCACGCGCTGCCGGGCTACGCCCACCGCATCCACCTGGCGCGGGAGCGCCTCGCCGAGGCGCACACCCTGGCACCCACGGAGTTTGCGAGCGAGTCCCTGCCTGCCGGGCAGAGGGCATGCATCGTCGAGCCCCGCGCAGCCGCGCCGGACACCGTCGCGCTGGACATCCGGGGCCTTCTCGATGCGTCCGGCGAAGAGCCAGTGCGGAAGGCCTTCGAAGAGGGCCTCGGAACGTCCGCGCGAATCCTTCTGAATTTCTCGGGCCTTGCGCACATGGACCCGGAAGGGGCGGGGGCCCTTTTTGCAGGCGCCGTCAGCGCCAGGGCCAGGGGGGCAGGGGTCGCGGCCTGCGGCCTCTCGGCGCCCCTGCGGGACGTCTTCCGCCTCACGAGGCTCGACGAGATCGTGACCGTCTTCGAAAGCGAGGGGCAGGCGCTCGCGGCGAAGGACTTCCCCGCGGGAGGGCCCGCCTTTTCGCCGCCCTATGACGGACCGCTCCAGCCCGGCTGGGCGCGCTCCGTGGAGAGGCTCTCGACGGGCCTCATCCCCGGCGAGGCGATGGACATCAACGTCCGCGGCCGGGAGCTTGCCGGCCCCGTCCGGGGCTTCGGAAGGCTCTGGGACAAGCGCTACCGCCTGCGCATCGAGGGCGCGGCCCCGGAGCCCTGCGAGATCATCAGGCTGTGGAAGGCGGAATTCCCTGATTTCTGGCCCGGCGGCAACCGCTTCTTTGCCTCCGGCGGGGCGCCGATTACCCCCGGCACGGTGGCCGTCCTGAACCTGCGCCTGCCGGGCGGGCTCGTGGTCGCCA
>CAYZKT010000022.1:0-3205 GCA_964478885.1 uncultured Syntrophaceae bacterium
GTTTCGTAGACGTCGTTGAGCGGGGTGGCCGTCCCGTGGGCGTTGATGTAGCCGACGGCCGCCGGGTCCATCCCGCAGGACTTGAGGGCGACCTCCATGCTGCGGGCGGCCCCCTCGTGCCCCGGCGGAGGGGCGGCCATGTGGTAGGCGTCGGCCGTGCACCCGTACCCGCAGATCTCGGCGTAGATCCTCGCGCCGCGCCGGCGAGCGTGGGCCAGCTCCTCCAGGACGAGAATGCCGCCCCCGTCCCCCATGACGAAGCCGTCGCGGTTGCGGTCGAAGGGGCGGCTGGCCTTCTCGGGCTCGTCGTTTCGGGTGGAGAGCGCCCGCATGGCGTTGAACCCGGCGATCCCGAAGGCGCTCACGGCCGCCTCGACGCCGCCGGTGATCATGGCGTCGGCGTAGCCGTCCTTGATCAGCCGGAACGACATGCCGATGGCGCTCGTCCCGGCGGCGCAGGCCGTGACGGGACAGCTGATGGGCCCCCTGGCCCCATAGCGGATGGAGATCTGCCCCGCCGCAAGATTGGGCAGGACGGCCGGGATCGTGAAGGGGGAGAGCCTCCGGGGGCCGCTGCGCTCCAGGATGGAGTGCTCCTTTTCGATCGTCCTGAGCCCGCCGATGCCCGAGCCGACGACGGTCCCCACGCGCTCGGCGTTGTGCCCGCCGATCGCGAGGCCCGCGTCCTGCACGGCCATGTCGGCGCAGGCGAGGGCGTAGACGATGAAATCGTCGAGCCGGCGCAGGTCCTTCTTTTCCACGTGGCGCAGGGGGTCGAAGCCCTTCACCTCTCCGGCGATCTTCGTGGCGAGCGGGGCGGTGTCGAACTTCGTGACGGGCCCGATGCCCGACTTGCCCGCGCAGAGGGCCGCCCAGGTCTCGTCGACGGTGTTGCCGACGGGATTCACGGTGCCCATGCCGGTGATGACGACACGCCTCTCCACGGGGGTCTCCACAAAGACGGCCTAGCTGGCCAGGCCCTTCTTTTTCTTGATGTAGTTGATGGCGTCCTGGATCGTGCGGATCTTCTGCAGCTCCTCGTCGGAGATCTCGATGCCGAAATTTTCCTCCATGGCCATGATCAGCTCGACCAGGTCGAGCGAATCCGCGCCCAGGTCCTCTATGAACGATGCCTCGGGCACGCACTCTTCCCGGGTCACATCCAGCTGTTCCACGATGATCTCGATTACCTTTTCCTCGATGGACATCAATCCGCCTCCTTGAGAAGTGTCGAATCCGTTTGAGCTCGAATAGCGCGTCTCGGGGTCGGGCGCCCGGCATTCGGTTACATGTACAGCCCGCCGTTGACCCCGATCACCTGTCCCGTGATGTATCCGGCTTCATCGGAGGCCAGGAACAGCACGACACCGGCGACATCGTCCGGTGTGCCCAGCCGGGAGAGGGGGATTCCCGAGAGAACCTTCTCCCGCTGCTCCTCCGTCATGGCGGAGGTCATATCCGTGTCAATGAGGCCGGGAGCCACGGCGTTCACGCAGATTGCGCGCGGCGCCAGTTCCCGGGCCAGGGATTTCGTCAGCCCCACGAGGCCGGCCTTCGAGGCGCTGTAGTTGGCCTGGCCGGCGTTGCCCGACAGGGCGACGACGGACGAGACGTTGACGATGCGGCCCCCGCGCTGCTTCATCATCGTGTAGGCCACGGCGCGGGAGCAGTTGAAAGCCCCCTTGAGGTTCGTGCCGATGACCCGGTCCCAGTCCTGTTCCTTCATGCGCACCAGCAGCCCGTCGCGGGACTCCCCCGCGTTGTTCACCAGGATGTCGATGCGCCCTTTCCGCTGGATCAGGCCGGCGATCGCGCCGGTTGCGGCCCTGTGGTCCGCCACGTCGAAGCGCAGGGCCTCCGCCTCGCCTCCCGCCTCGCCGATGAGGCGGAGCGTCTCGAGGGCCGCCTCATCGTTGCGGGCGTAGTTGACGGCGACGAAGGCGCCCGCTCCCGCCAGCCGCATGCAGATGGCTCGTCCGATGCCGCGGGACCCTCCCGTCACGAGAGCGACTTTGCCCTTCAGCGTCATGTTCTCAACTCTTTCCCGAGAGGACCTCCACGGTCCTCTGCAGGGATTCGATGTTTTCCACGTTCAGGACCCTGAGGTCCCGCCGGATCCGAAGGGCCAGCACCGACAGCACCCGCTTGGGGCCCACCTCGATGACCGTGTCGATTCCCATGGCGGCCATCCTCTCGATCGTCTCGATCCACCGAACGGGCTGGTGGACCTGCCGGATCAGCAGCCCCCTGCTGGATGAGGCCGCATGGAGGGCCCCGGGATCGCAGTTCGGGATCACGGGGGCGCTGCAGCCCCGGAAGTCGATCCCTTCGAGATCGGCGCCGAACTGCCGGGCCGCCCCTTCCAGGAGCGCGCAGTGAAAGGGGGCGCTCAGCGGGAGCTTCAGGGCCCGCTTCGCCCCCGCCTGGAGAGCCCCGGCCATGACCGCCTCCACCGGGGCCGTGTACCCCGATACGACGGTCTGGTCCGGGGCGTTGTAGCACGAGGGGCTCACGAGCCCTGCCTCGGCAGTCGCCTCCCGGCACAGGGTCTCGACCGTCTCGCGGCCCAGCCCCTGGATCGCCGCGTTGGCCCCGACACCCGGGGGGACGGCCTGCTGCTGCAGGGTCGCCCGCTTTCGCACGAGCCGCAGCGTGTCGGCAAACCCGAGCGCCCCCGCTGCGCAGAGGGCCCCGAATTCCCCGAGGCTGTGGCCGGCCATGGCCGTCGGGTGCACCCCGAGCTCGCGCTCGAGCACCCGCCACGCGGCGATTTCCAACGTCAGGGTCGCCGCCTGGGTGTTCTCGGTGAGATCGAGGGCTTCCCGGGGCCCCTCGAAGCACAGGCGCCCGATGTCCGAGCCGAGCACCGCCCGCGCCTCCTCGAAGCAATCCCTGGCGGGCCCGTACCGCTCGAACAGGTCCCGGCCCATGCCCACGTACTGCGAGCCCTGTCCGGGAAAAAGGACGCCCAGCCTGGCCATAGGATCCCCGGCGGCGATGTTACTCGCTCTTGTCGACGTTCAGCACTTCTCTGCCCTTGTAGGTGCCGCAGTTCTGGCAGGCGCGGTGGGGCAGTTTCGGCTCGTTGCACTGGGGGCATACCGCGCCGGCCGGCGCCTTGATGAAGTCGTGGGCCCTTCGGCTGTTCCGTCTCGATTTCGAGTGTCTCTTTACTGGGTTCGGCATGGGTTGGGTTTCTCCCTCA
>CAYZKT010000022.1:3305-21417 GCA_964478885.1 uncultured Syntrophaceae bacterium
TCTCGATTTCGAGTGTCTCTTTACTGGGTTCGGCATGGGTTGGGTTTCTCCCTCAGGGTTGTTTTTTTGCTTTGAAGCTCTTGAGCGCGTCCAGGCGGCCGTCGACCGCACCGGGCTTGCACCCGCAGGATTCCGCGTTGAGGTTGGCGCCGCACTGCGTGCAGAGCCCACGGCAGGTTTCCGCGCAAAGCGGTTTCATTGGGACCTGGAGCAGGATCTGCTCGTAGACCAGAGCGTTGAGGTCGATCAGGTCATCCTGGTAGTACCCGAACGAGATGTCCTCGTCGGAGAGTTCCTCCTTCTGCTCCTCCGGGTCGCGCGAGGGGACCAGGGTATAGCGGAATCCGCTTCGCACGGGCAGCTGGAACGGCTCGAGGCATCGCCCGCAGTCCAGATCCAGGGCCGTCTCCACGCGGATGTCGAGGGTCACCGCGTCGAGAACCTTATGGAGCGCGACGGAAACCTCCGCCGGGCGGATCCGGAACTCGATCGCGCCGCCCTTCTGGAGATATTCCCGGTACCAGTCCCCTTCGAGCGTGTACTGGAGCCGGCGCCCCTCTTCGGGAATGAGCGATACTTGAATCTTCAAAGAGAGTCCCTTGCGAATGGAATCCCGCTTCCCGGAGGAAGCCTTTGCGAAAGAGTACTTGTTAATTACAAAACCCCTATTTTGTCAAGCACTTTTTGCTGCGCCGCGGAGGTGTTAACCCCGCCATATCGCGAGTGAAACCCGCCTTTTGGCGGTCCGGCGCAGGGTCCCGGTCAGCCGGCGCGGACCCGGGGCTTTCCCGCCGCCTGAATTTTTCGCCTTGACATTTCGGAAGGTTTCGTCTAATTTTTCGTGCTTCCAGATCGGGAAGATCCTGGGGGATCGTCTAGTGGTAGGACTCAAGACTCTGGATCTTGCTACCAAGGTTCGAATCCTTGTCCCCCAGCCAAGGTCCCATCGTCTAGCGGTTAGGACGCTGGCCTCTCACGCCGGAAACCAGGGTTCGATTCCCTGTGGGACCACCAGAAACTCAACGGAGCCTGCCGTCACGGTCAGGCTCCTTTTTTTTGCCGCTCCCCCCCGTGTGCTTCGCGTCAGCGGGGCATGGGCGGGGCCCCCGTCGGGGCTCCGGAAAGGTCGAGGAAGATGAGTGCCGCGCCCCGCGCCATCCTGGCTTTGATCGTGATGTCCCTCATCTGGGGCTACAACTGGGTCCTCGTCAAGGAGGCCATGCGCCTCGTCTCCCCCTTTGACTTTTCGGCCATGCGGACCCTCGGCGGCGGCATTCTCCTGCTGGGGGTCCTGTCCTGGAAGGGCAGGCCGCTGCGCCCCCGCAACGTGCTCATGACCCTTCTGGTCGGCCTTCTGTGCACGACGGTTTCCGTGGGGGCCGCCACGTGGGCCCTCGTCGAGGGAGGGGCGGGGAAGATGGCAATCCTCGTCTATGCCATGCCTTTCTGGCTGATCCTGATGGCCTGGCCGCTGCTTGGAGAGCGGCCGCGCGGCCTGCAATGGACGGCCGTCGCCCTGGCCCTGGCGGGGCTCGTCCTGCTGCTCGAGCCCTGGGACTACCGGGGCGACTGGTTCCCGAGCGCGCTCGCCGTCGCGAGCGGGCTGGCCTGGGCCGCAAGCGCCGTCGTGACGAAGCGCATGGACCGCCTCGGTGAAGTGGACGTGATCTCCCTGTCGGCCTGGCAGGTCCTCTTCGGCGGGCTCTTTCTCGCGGTTGTCGCCCTCGCCGTCCCTTCGGCGCCGATCCGGTGGACCCCCTGGATGGCCGGTGCCATGACCTACAATGTCGTGCTCACGAGCGCCGTGGCCATCCTGATGTGGTTTTACGTCCTCAAGGTCCTCCCTGCCGGCATCGCCGGCCTCGGGTCCCTGGCCACGCCGGTCCTCGGGCTCTTCTTTGCCTATGCCCTGCTGGGGGAGAGGTTTTCCTTCTGGGAGGGCTGGGGCGGCGTGCTCATCCTGGCGGCGCTTGCGCTCCTGGTCTTCCAGGGTCTCCGGAACGGCAACCGGTCATGACATGCTGCATACGGGATGCCGGAAGGAGGCCTGCCCTTCGTGGAATGCGCGGAACCGCCGAAACGGCACAGGATTGTGCGGAAAACGCGAAAAGGCCGGGCAAAGGGACAAAAGAGGGCCCTTTGCCCGGTCCTGTCCGTGCGCGTCAGGGTGCTGCGGGAGCGGGAACTACATCCCGAATCCCGTCGACTGGAATTCGTTGAGGAACAGCATGGCCGCCATGAGAAAGCCCAGCAGCGTCACCGCCTCGGCGGTAACCATGATGGTGCGATCCTGGCCCTCCACGGGTTTCTCGAACTGGGCGATCCGGTAGAGAAACCGCATGACGGCCTTGTGCACAGACAGGACCCCCACCACGGCACAGCCCCCGAAGAAATACAGGAGCCACTCTTCCGCCGCACCCGTGTAGTTGGCGTGAAAAAGGAACAGCCACGCCGAGATCAGGAACAGCGGGCCCAGCTTGAACTCGTAGAGGAAGGGGCGCACGCCCGGGAGACCCGAGAGGGTCTTGATGAGCTCTCTTTCCCGCAGGGCGGGGTGCATCAGCCGGTTGAACAGTCGTTTCAGCGTTTCCTTGTTTTTCATTGTCGAAGCCTCCGTATGCAGCTCAACAGCACGCACAAGCCGCACGGCTTCTGACCACGAACGCCTTGGTCACTTCACTCGAGAGGGATCTCTTGGAAGGGGCTGACGGATTCAGCGGGAAGGAGCGGATTTCGGCCGACAATCACCGGGGTGATCGGCAGGGCGGCGTAGGTCCTGGAGTCGGTCAATCGCTCCTTCAGGCAAGGCATCCGGGGATGCGTGCTGAATGGTTCGATCGGCCGGGTCGAACGGCCCGGCCCGTCATGACTCCCTTATGAGTGGTCCCGAAGGACGAAAAGAGCGTTTCGATTCACCATGGAACACCTCGCATGACCGGAAGGGGTTGCTCTCCTGCGAAGGTTGTCGGTGGCGGGCATGGCCCGGAAGGGATATGGCCCTTTTTGAAAGTCATGAGGCCCGCGCCGCAGGGAACTCTTCCGGATTGTTTTCGACGCGTTAATGTGTCACGTCGCCTTCCATTTGTCAACATATTATAGCAAGGATCGTACCTCCCGCTGAGTGGAGAGTAGATATTTGTCAAGCAGTTTAATTTGTTGGCTTTTTATCGTAGCCGGTCGTTCGGGAAACTGGACCTTCGGGCGGGAACGTGCGTCGTTTCGTCACATTCCTGTTGCAGATTTGTCGAGCCGGGTCCTTGGTGGGGAGGAAGTTGTGAAGTTGAGAAGTTGGGAAACGCGGCAACGCCCACGCGCAGAGTGTGATCCTGTCTTTTCCGAGCCTCTTAACTTCCTAACTTCCCGCCTTGTTTGAGCGGTCCCGGGAGCATCAGGGTGAGCAGGACGGCCGGTACGGTGAGGAAAGACAGCACCGTCAACGCCGAAGGCAGGCCGTAGCCGTCGGCGACGTGGCCGAGCAGCGGCGCCACGATCCCGCCGATGGAAATGGCCACTCCCAGCGTGATGCCCGAGGCAAGGCCCACCTGGTTCGGCAGGAAACGCTGGCCCATGACAACCAGCGGACTGTACGTGGAAAGCAGCACGATGCCGATCGGCACGAGCAGCGCCGTGGCGAGGACGACGTCGCGAACCTGGACGAACAGGACAAGCAGGGGGATCAGGGCTGCATACCCGATGAGGACGGCCTTTCGATGGCCGTACCGGTCGGCCAGGCGGCCGCCCCAGAGCGTCCCGGCGACCCCGGCGCCGAACATGACGGACAGGGCCGTGCCGGCCGCCGTGGTGGACTGCTGGTAGACGTGGATCCAGTAAAGCGGGATGAAGGTGTTCAGCCCGTAAAAGATGATGGAGCGGATGATCACGACTCCCGTGACGATGGCGAAGGGGCCCCACTGATCCCCCGGTTTCTCGCCCGTCCGGGCGCCGGTGGCGGCTCTCGCCGACGCGTGCCCGCCGCCCGTGCCCGCGAGCTGAACGGCCAGGAACGCCGCCATGAAGGCGAAGGGGATGGCCAAAAACGCGGTACCCCGGAGGCCCCACGCCGAGACGACGACGGCCGCCATGATCGGCCCCAGCGCGATCCCCATCTGGCCCCCCACGGCAAAGACGCTCATGGCCGTGGCTTTCCTGTCGCCGGCGTGGTTGTGAACGAGCCGCGCCCCCTCGGGGTGGAAGGCCGCAATGCCGATGCCGCTCAGGACGATCATCGTGACGGCAAACCAGTAATCGGGCAGCAGGGTGCTGAATGCGACGCCGCAGCCGGCCATGGCCACCCCGGCGGGGATGAGCCAGGGCTTCGACAGCCTGTCGGCGTAGAAGCCGAACAGCGGCTGAATGACCGTGGATGCGATGCTCAGGGCGGCAACGAGCCCGGCGGCCGCCGCGTAGCTCAGCTGGTAGTCGGAGATGAAGAAGGGCAGCAGCGCCGGCACGGCCCCCTGGTTGAGGTCCGTGAGCAGGTGCCCCAGTGCGGCCAGCCAGACGAATCGGTTTTTCATGGGTGCGCTCCGGTCTTGCAGGATGGCTTGACTCTACCCGCCCGGCCGTTTATCCTGCTTGCGCCATGAAGACAAGAAATGTCGAGAAGCGGACAAACCCGAGGTCCTCGGAGCGCCAGAGGCATCTCATGAGCGCTGCCCAGGCCGTGATCGCGCTGGCCCTGGACGAGCCCGACGGCCACCGGATCCCGCTGCACTGGCACTCCCGCGCCCAGCTCCTCTACGCCTCAGCGGGGGTGATGACCGTGACGACGGACAGCGGGGTCTGGGTCCTGCCGCCGCTGAGGGCCATGTGGATCCCCGCCTTCACGGAGCACCACATCCGCGCCTCGGGGCACCTCTCGATGCGGACGCTGTACATCCGGCCCGATGCCGCGCTGCATTTCCCGCCGGCCTGCCGCATCGTGTCGGTTTCTCCGCTGCTTCGCGAACTCCTCGTCTACAGCACCACCCTGCCGCGCTTCTACGACCCCGGCAGCCATGCCGAGCGCGTCATGCGACTCATCCTGGATCTCATCCGGTTCAGCGACCCCGTGCCCCTCGATCTGCCGATCCCCCGGGACCCGCGGCTGCGGAAGATCTTCGACCGGCTGTCCGGCCATCCCTCCGAGAACGGGACCCTCGAGCAGTGGGGACTGCGGGTGGGGGCGACGGGGAGAACGCTTTCGCGGCTCTTCCGGGCCGAGACGGGGATGAGTTTCCACCAGTGGCGCCAGCAGCTGAGGCTGCTCGAGGCGCTCAGGCTTCTCGGCCGGGGCGAGCCGATCACCAACGTCGCGCTGGACGTCGGCTACAGCAGTCTCAGCGCCTTCGTTTCCGCGTTCCGAAAGGCGCTGGGAGTGACGCCGGGGAGATATTTCCGCAGCCGGACCTTTCCCTCCGCCGGGGAGTGAAGCCGGCGGCAGGGCCCGCCTGCACACCCTCGGCCCGCCGGCCCGGTAGAAAGAGATTTTCCTGAATATCCGGTAGGTTAGAATGAATGATGCCCACTTTTTTTCTTGACAAGGCGGCACAGATCGCTATGATGCATCGAACCTTTTTTCCTTTCCAGACAGCAATATTTGTCCGGAACACCCGGCGCGGGCGGCAGCAGAGGACTGCTCTTGGCGTCGGCTGAACCGGACCGGACAGATGACGCATGGCCATACTGGCAATGTCACTCGATTTCAGAAGCGGCGGGCAGGAAGTCGCAACGTTGATCGGCGAGGCCCTGGGATACAAGTGCTCCGGCAAGGACCAGAGCCTCGCCTACATGAAGGCCTCGGGAGAACGCTGGGAGCAGCTCTTCCGGGATCTCGACCAGGAGAGGCCCTCCCTCTGGGACCGCTACGACTGGGAATACCGCGGCTTCGTCGCTCTTCTCGAGGCGTACATCTACGAACATGCCGCACGCGACAAGGCCATCATCATCGGCCAGGGCGGGAGCTTTGTCCTCACCGATCTGCCCTTCGTCCTGAAGGTCCGGCTCACGGCCCCCTTCGAGGTCAGGGTCCGGCGGCTCATGGAGAAGAGCGAGATCGGCGAGAAGGCGGCCGAGGACATCGTCCGGCGCACGGACAAGGCCCGGGTCGGCTACGTCAAGGCCATCTACGGCAAGGACTGGTTCGACCTGAAGAACTACGACATGGTCTTCAACGCCGCGACGCAGCCCTACGACCAGATCGCGAAGATCATCGTCGACGCTCTTCGGGCGAAGGACCAGATGATCACCCCGGACACGTGGGACGTCCTCGTGGGGAGGGCCGTTGCCGCACGCATCCGGGCCCGCATCCTCACGAACCCCCGCATCCACGTGCCGACCCTGAAGGTTTCCTACGACGGCAGCAAGATCGTGCTGGAAGGCGTCGTCCACAACCAGAAGGAGCAGCAGATGGTCGAGGAGATCGTCCTGAACTCCCTGGAGGGGCGAGCCCTGCGAAACGAGCTGCACCGGCGCCTGGTCTAGGGCGCATCACCCGAACCGGCGGGACACCGCACCCATGGACGTGAAGGACCCTCTGCATCGGGCCGCCAAGGCCCTTCGCGAGGCCGATGCGCTGCTCGTGACGGCGGGGGCGGGCATGGGCGTCGACTCGGGGCTGCCGGACTTCCGCGGCAACGAGGGGTTCTGGAAGGCCTACCCTCCCATGGCAAAGCTGGGGGTTTCCTTCGTGGAGATGGCCAACCCCTGGTGGTTCGAACGGGACCCCGCGCTTGCCTGGGGTTTCTACGGCCATCGGCTGAACCTGTACCGGCGCACGGTCCCCCACTCGGGATTCGGCCGTCTCCTCGAGATCGGCAAAAAAAAGAAAGAAGGCTATTTCGTCTTCACCTCCAACGTGGACGGCCAGTTCCAGATCGCCGGCTACGACGAGGACCGCATCGAGGAGTGCCACGGGTCCATCCACCATCTGCAGTGCGCACGCACCTGCTCGCAGGACATCTGGGAGGCACGGGGAGTGAACCCCGACGTCGACGAGTCGCAGTTCCGGGCCCGCGATCCCCTGCCGCGGTGCCCCCGATGCGGGGCCCTGGCCCGGCCCAATGTCCTCATGTTCAACGACTGGGACTGGATCCCGCACCGCACCCGGATGCAGAGCGAACGTTTCCATCGCTGGCTGGAGAATCTCTCGGCCGGGAAGGCCTCTCTTGCCGTGGTGGAACTGGGCGCCGGCAAGGCCGTGGCAACCGTCCGGATGACGTCGGAAGCCGCCGTCCGGGGGGGACGGGGCGCGCTGATCAGGATCAACCCCCGCGACACCGACGTCCCGCCCGGTCACCTCTCCATCCCCCTCGGCGCCGAGGAGGGGATCCGCAAGGTCACGGAACTCGCCCGCGCCTGAGTCAGCCCCATCGCCCCGCCATCTTTACACTTGAACTCGCCGGGGGACAAATGTAATCATAAACTAGGACCGGGAGCGGTTCGTTCCGCGAAAGGAGGTGAACGCGATGGCCATTCGAGTCATGTTGAAGCGGTGGGTCCCCGCCGAGAAAGAGAAAGACCTCGTCACCCTGATCACGGAGCTGCGGAGCCTTGCATCGAAACAGCCGGGCTACATCTCCGGCGAGACCATGCGTCATGTAAGCAACGCCGAAGAGTACCTTGTCATCAGCACCTGGGATTCCCTGGAGGACTGGGAACGGTGGGTCGCCAGCCCCCCCCGGAAGGCGCTGCAGGATCGGATCGACAAGCTCCTGGGCAAGAAAACGACCTACGACATCTACCACTACCCCGAAAAGCGGTTCTTCAAGGCGGAGCCGAGCGACTACCTGGAGCGGTCCCCGTCCAAATCGTAACCATCGACCCGCTATCCCCGGGCTTTCTCAGCGGCGGCTCGTGCTCGCCTCCGGCGGTGATCGTTCCTTCGCCCGTTCGGCTTCCCGTTCACGTTCCTGGGGCAGCGCCGACCGGTCCCTGCACAAGGACCGGCTCGTCCGTCTCCGCGATCACCCGACCGCCACAGACCCGAAGTCCAGTGACAGACGCGGGGCGTCCATGGCGATTCCCCGTCCAACCGATGTTGCGAAAGGAGGGCAGGAACATGATCAAGGTCATGATCAAGAGAAGGGCTCCGGCGGACAAGCAGAAGGAGCTGCTGGACCTGATCACGAAGCTCCGAAGCGAGGCCTCGAAGCAGGCCGGCTATATTTCCGGCGAGACGCTGCACAGCAGCGACAGGCCGGAGGAGTTTCTCGTCATCAGCATCTGGGACGACGATCTGTTCTGGAAGAAGTGGATCGCCTCCGATGAGCGAAAGGCGCTCCAGGCGAAGATCGACAAGCTGATCGAAACGCCCACGGAATACGAAATCTACCGGTTCCCGAGGAAGACCTCCGTCGAGTGAGCGAACGGCGACCTCGGGAGGAAGGCGCCCCGGCTCCGGCCGGGGCGTTTTTCGTTGACACCCCGGGACCGGTTCATCTATAGTTTTGCCCGGGGCCTGCGGGAACATTGCCCATCCTGACCGGGCCCGTCGCCCGGCCCCCGTCTTTCCCGTCCATCCACGAAATCCAGGAGGTGAATCCCATGGCGAAGGTCGGTGTCGTTCTGTCAGGCTGCGGTGTCTACGATGGGGCCGAGATCCACGAGGCCACCCTGACCCTTTACTTTCTGGACAAGGCGGGTGCCGAGATCCTCTGCATGGCGCCGGACGTCAACCAGATGCACGTGATCGACCACAGGTCAGGAGAGCCCAGCGGGGAGTCGAGAAACGTCCTGTGCGAGTCCTCCCGCATCGCCCGCGGCGACATCCGGAACATGAGAGACGTGAAGGCCGCCGACATCGACGCCCTGATCTTCCCGGGCGGGTTCGGCGCCGCGAAGAACCTCTGCGACTTCGCCGTAAAGGGCCCCGACTGCGTCGTGAGCCCCGAGGTGGCCCGGCTCGTCAGGGAGATCCATGCGGCGAAGAAGCCCGTCGGCTTCATCTGTATCGCCCCGGTGATCGCGGCCAAGGTCCTCGGCGAGGCAAACCCGAAGCTCACCATCGGCAACGATCCCGGCGCCTCCGGGGCCATCGAGGTCATGGGCGGCAAGCACGTCCAGGCCCCCGTCGAGGGGATCGTCGTCGACGAGGTCAATAAAATCGTCACTACCCCGGCCTACATGCTGGGGCCCACGATCTCGAGGGTGGCCCAGGGCATCGAGAAACTCGTCGCCGAAATCCTGAAAATGGCGGCGAAATAGGAAGATGGAATCCGTGCAAGCGCGTACAGAGGGAAACAAATGAGAGAAATCCAGGCAGCAGAGATCACGAAAACCGTCCGCGATCTCTTCATCGACGCCAACTGCAACCTGGGCGGGGACGTCCTGGCGGCCTTCGACCGAGCCATCGAGAAGGACGAATCGCCCGTGGCCAAAGAGGTCATCCGGGAGCTCAAGGAAAACGCCCGCATCGCCCGTGACGAGCAGTCCCCCATCTGCCAGGACACGGGCCTTGCCGTCCTCTTCGTCGAGGTCGGCCAGGAGGTGCACGTGGCGGGAGGCGATCTGAAGGCGGCCCTCAACGAGGGCGTCCGGAAGGGCTACGGCGAGGGCTACCTCCGCAAGTCCGCCTGCCACCCCTTCACGCGGGCCAACACGAAGGACAACACGCCCGCCGTGATCCACTTCGATATCGTCCCCGGCGACCGCATACGGATCGTCGCCGTCCCGAAAGGCGGCGGCGCGGAGAACATGAGCCGCGTGGACATGCTCTCCCCTTCGGCGGGTCTCGAGGGGATCAAGGATTTCATCGTGAAGCGCATCGAGGCCTCGGGTTCCAATCCCTGCCCGCCCACGGTGGTGGGCGTCGGGATCGGCGGCACCTTCGAGCGTTCCGCCCTGCTCGCGAAGAAGGCCCTCACGCGCAGGATCGGTCAGCGCAACGCCGACCCGGAACTGGCGAACGTCGAGGTCGAGGTTCTGGAACGGATCAACCGGCTGGGCATCGGGCCCATGGGATACGGCGGCAGCACGACCGCGCTCGATGTCTTTTTCGAAGTGGAACCCTGCCACATCGCGAGTCTTCCCGTGGCGGTGAACGTGCAGTGCCACGCGACGCGGCACAAGGAAGCTATCCTGTAAGGCCGGAAGAGCGGAAGCGAGGAAGAGCAGAAGAGCGGAAAGAAGAGGAAAGACTGAAGTAAACATACAAGACTGGACAGACTGAAACCATGGCGGAAATAAAACTCAAGACGCCCTTGACCGATCAGGATGTGGAGAAACTCGAGATCGGCGACAAGGTGCTCCTGACGGGGGTCATCTACTCGGCCCGCGATGCGGCCCACAAGCGGCTTTTCGATTTGATCCAGGCGGGGCAGGAACTGCCCGTCGAGATCCGCGGCCAGGTGATCTACTACGTGGGCCCGGCGCCGGCCAAGCCGGGAAGACCCATCGGATCGGCGGGCCCCACGACGAGCTACCGGATGGACGCCTATGCCCCGAAACTCATGGAACTGGGCCTCAAGGGCATGATCGGCAAGGGAAACCGCGGGGCCGGCGTGGTGGAGGCCATGAAGAAATTCAAGGCTGTCTACTTCGGCGCCACGGGCGGGGCGGGGGCCCTGCTGGCCCGGAGCATCAAGAAGGCCGAGACCGTCGCCTACGAGGACCTCGGGCCCGAGGCCATCCAGCGCATGGAGGTGGAGGATTTCCCCGTCGTGGTCATCAACGACACGAAGGGCAACGACCTATATGTCCAGGGGGCTAAAAAATATAGAAGGTGAGAGGTTGAGAAGGTAAGAGGGTAAGAGGCTTGGAGTGGCTCTACGATGAGCGACGGGCTTTTCCGACCTTCTCACCTTCAGACCCGCTTACCCTCTGTTCCAAAGCATAGCGCAAAGAAAAGGCCGGGAAGATAACCCTCCCGGCCTTTTGCGTTGTCAGTGAACCTCGAATCCTAGATGCCCAGGATCCCGAAGAACAGCCAGCAGATGATGGCGCCGACGACGGACATGGAAAGTCCCCAGATCAGCAGATCGCGGAAAAGCTTCGACTTGTCCTCGTGCTCGGCGGCGCAGGCGATGCAGAGCGCGCCCAGCGTGGAGAGCGGCGAGGCGTCGACGAGGTGGGCGCCCACGTTGATCGAGGAGATCATGCCGACGGCATCGGCCCCGGGGACCAGCTTCAGAAGCCCGGGTACGAGGGGCAGGAAGGACGGCATGATGACGCCCGAGGAGCTCGAGTAGGCCGAAAGCACGCCCGTGATGAGGCCCAGCCAGAAGTGGACCGTCGTGGGGCCCGAGAAGGCGGCGATGGCCTGCGTCATGGCCTTGAGCCCGCCCGACTTCTCCATGATGAAGACGAGCACGGTCACGCCGCAGACCATCATGATGACGAACCAGGGCATGGTCTTGACGGCGGCCTTGCTGTCGGCCACGTTGAAGAGCATCATGAAGCCCGCGAGCACGAAGCCCACGGTTCCCACGTTGGAGGACATGAGCAGCATCCACTTCGGGAAGAATTGCTTCATGCCGGGAAGGGCCGGGACGACGACGAGGAAAATCAGGACGGCGATGCAGCCCACGGTGAACCACTGCTTGCCGTCGAAGGGTTCGGGCTTCGGGGCGACGGTGTTGATGTCGACCGTCTTGCCCTTATGAGCCATCATCCACTTCCAGCCCCCGAAGATCAGGAAGCCGGGGATGACGGCGATGCCCTGGGCGATGACGGAGTTGAAGTAGACCTTCCAGTCGATGGCGTCGAGCGAATACTTCGCGAAGAGATCGGGAATCTGGGGGGCCATCTTTTCCACAAGGCCGTGCGAGATGATCCCCGTGGGCGCGAAGGGCGAGAAGGCCGCCGAGTTGGAGGCCCCCACGACGATGAGGGTCATGCAGAAGGCCGACATGCCTACCTGGCCTGCGATGGCCATGGTGATGGGTGCCAGCAGGGCGACGCCGGCGATGTTTCCCGGGCCGATGGTAGTGATGAAGAGTGTCAGCAGGTAGATGATGAAAGGCAGCAGCATCATGTTGCCGCCGCACAGGCGGATCGAGTGGGTCGTGATCTTGGCGAGGGTCCCGTTGACCTGCGCCATGGAGAACATGAAGGTGACGCCCACGAGGATCATGAAGAGGCTCAGCGGGAAGCCCTTCACGACGTCGGAGCCTTTCATGCCCATGAAGATCGCCCCCACGATGATCCCGAAGGCGATGCCCAGCAGGCCGACGTGAAGATTCTCGTTCACGCAGCTGATGATGATGACGATGGCCAGGGCCAGGATGGACATCCAGGCCGCCAGAGATACGCCTAAAAATTCCATGTTGATTCCCTCCCTATTGGATTTTTTTATAGGGTGTTCAGCAGTTTATCCTGTTATTTCATTCTATTCAAAATGTCTGCCGCGTTGCGTGATTTTTCCCGGGCCGGTCCGCGCCTCGTCATCTTGAATGATCGAGGATGCGCGCGTTCGAGGCGCTGGGGCCGCCCCCTGCCCGCCCGCGGGCGGGCAGGGGTTGTTCCGTTATCCGAGCACCACGAGGACCTGGCTGGTGTTGACCTTGTCCCCTTCCTTGACCTTGACCTCCTTCACCGTGCCGTTGCCGGGGGCCACGATGGGGTTCTCCATCTTCATGGCCTCGAGGATGATCAACTCCTCGTCCTCCTTCACGGCATCGCCCGCCTTCACGATGATCTCCTTGATCGTGCCGGGCATCGGGGCTACTACGTCGATTGCCATTGGGGTATCGCCTCCTTTCTCTGTGTTTTTTTGATAATACCGAGTTTACGAATTCCTCATCTTCGTCTTTTCTCAACTTCTTAACTTCCCAACTTCTCAACTTCCGCCCTACCGGATCACGCCCATGCCGGCCAGGACGGAGAGCATGACGGCCGCGGCGATGACCGATCCGATCTGCCCGCCGGCGTTGGCCCCCATGGCGTGCATCAAGAGGTAGCTCTTTTTGTTGTACTGCGCGCCCACCTTCTGCACCACCCGGGCCGCCATCGGGAAGGCCGAGATCCCCGCGGCACCGATCAGCGGGTTGATCTTACCGCCCGTCACCGCGTAGAGCACCTTTCCGAACAGAACCCCGCAGACCGTGTCCAGGCAGATTGCCATGAACCCCAGCGCCAGGATGATCAGCGTCTCGGCCCGGATGAAGGCCGGCCCCGCCATCGTCGCCCCGATGCACAGCCCCAGGAACAGCGTCACCACGTTGGCGATCTCGTTCTCCGCCGCCCCCGTCAGACGCGCCACCACCCCGGACTCCTTCATGAGGTTGCCCAGCATGATCGTCGCCAGCAGCGGCAGACCCTTCGGAGCGATGCAGCCCCCCACCACCGTGATCACAATGGGGAAGAGCAGCTTCGTGGTCTTCGAAACCGGCTTGGCGGTGAACTTCATCACCGTCTTCTTCTCCTTCTCCGTCGTCAGCGCCCGCATGATCGGCGGCTGCAGCACGGGCACCAGCGACATGTACGAGTAGGCCGCCACCGCCACCGCCCCCAACAGGTGCGGGGCGTACTTCGAGGTCACGTAGATCGCCGTCGGGCCGTCACAGGCCCCGATGATGCCGATCGAAACGGCATCGAGCTTCGGAAAACCCAGCCACAGCGCCACCAGCAGCGTCAAGAAGATCCCGAACTGGCCCGCCGCCCCCAGCAAAAACGTGTAGGGCTGAGCCAGCACCGGGCCGAAGTCCGTCATCGCCCCGATCCCGATGAAGATCAGAAGCGGAAACAGCTCCGTGTCCACCCCCGCGTCGTAGATCGTCCGGATGAAGCCGTCCTTGAGCATGACATCCGACATGGGAATGTTGACCAGAATGCAGCCGAACCCGATCGGAACCAGCAGCAAGGGCTCGCAGTCCTTCTTGATGCCCAGCCACAACAGCCCCCCGCCCACGCAGAGCATGATCAGGTTCTGCCAGTTGACAAACAGCAGCTTGAATCCGACCACCAGGCCGCCCAGTCCCGCAATGATTGCCTCCAGCATGGTCTCAGCCCTCCTTCCCGCCTTCTTCCTTGTAGGGGAAGAGCTTGCCCAGGCCCAGCATCATCAGGCTCAGCAGACCCAGGGTCACCAGCGTGCCCCCCATCCCGGCCACCAGCATCGTAATGCCGAATGTGACGTTGTCCATTTCCATGGTACAAAAACCTCCTTCGTACGTTTCGATGAATGAATGCCCACCCTCTTCAGGGGCCGTGCCGGGCCGCAGCCGGCGCCGGTTCTAGAGAGGAATGTTGCCGTGTTTCTTCCAGGGGCGGTCTTCCTTCTTGTTCTCGAGCATCTTGAGGGCCTTGATGATCATGGGCCGCGTCTCCCTGGGTTCGATGACGTGTTCGATCAGGCCATGCCGCGCCGCCTGGTAGGGGGTCGCGAAGTTGTCGATGTACTCCTGCGTCTTCTTCTTGAGGCTCTCGGGTTCTTCCTTGCGGAAGATGATCTTGGCCGCCCCTTCGGCGCCCATGACGGCGATCTCCGCCGAGGGCCACGCCATGACCACGTCGGCGCCCGTCTGGCCGGAGCACATGCCGAGGTAGGAGCCGCCGTAGGCCTTGCGCAGCACGATCGTGATCTTCGGCACCGTCGCCTCGGGGTAGACGTAGAGCATCTTCGCGCCGTGGCGGATGATGCCGCCGTACTCCTGCCCCGTCCCCGGGAGGTAACCCGGGACGTCCACGAAGGTGAGGATCGGGAGGTTGAAGCAGTCGCAGAAGCGAATGAAGCGCGAGGCCTTGTCGGAGGAGTTGATGTCGAGGCATCCCGCGAGCACAGCCGGCTGGTTGGCGATGATCCCCACGGGCTGGCCGTTCATCCGGGCGAAGCAGGTGACCATGTTCATGGCGTAGAGGGCCTGGCTCTCGTAGATCTCGCCGTTGTCGACAACGAGCTTGATGACCCGCTTGATGTCATAGGGGCGGTTACTGGCCTCGGGGACGAGCGTGTTGAGCTTTTCCTCCATGCGGTCCACCGGGTCCGTGCAGGCCGCAACGGGCGGCTTCTCGCGGTTGTTCAGGGGGAGGTAGCCGAGGAGCTTCTTGATCTGATCGATGCAATCCTCGTCGCTCTCGGCCACGAAGTGGGCCACGCCGCTTTTCGTGTTGTGCGTCATGGCGCCGCCGAGTTCCATGGCGGTCACTTCCTCGCCCATGACGGCCTTGACAACCTGGGGCCCCGTGATGAACATCTGGGCGTATTCCTTGTTGACCATGTAAATGAAGTCCATGAGCGCGGGCGAGTAGACCGCGCCGCCCGCCGAGGGGCCCATGATCGCGCTCACCTGCGGGATGATGCCCGAAGCCATGGTGTTGCGGTAGAAGATCCGGCCGTAACCCGCCAGCGAGTCGACGGCTTCCTGGATCCGCGCGCCGCCGGAGTCGTTGAGGCCCACGATGGGAGCGCCGGCAGACAGGGCGCGCTCCTGGCACTTGACGATCTTGGCGGCGTGCATCTCGCCCAGCGAGCCGCCCATGGTGCTGAAGTCCTGCGCGAAGGCGAACACGGTGCGGCCGTTCACCAGGCCGTAGCCCGTCACGACGCCCTCGCCGGGGACTTCCGTCCGGTCCATGCCGAAGTTTACGCAGCGGTGCTCCACGAACTTGTCCAGTTCCACGAAGCTGCCTGTGTCGAAGAGGCGCGCGAGCCTCTCGCGGGCCGTCAGCCGCCCCGTGGACTTCACCTTCTCGAGGGCCTTGGCGCCGCCGCCGAGCTCGATCTTCTGCTCGCGGGCCCTCATGAGTTCGATCTTTTCCTTATTTGTCACGGTCGTTCTCCTCCTGGGGTCTCGAATGGGTTGTTGCAGTGCCTACTCCCTCTCGCTGAGTTCGAGCAGCACGCCGCCCGTGGAGCGGGGGTGCACGAAGGCGATCTTCGCGCCGCCCGCGCCGTAGCGGGGCTTCTCGTCGATGAGACGCACGCCCTTGGCCTTCATCTCCGCCAGGGCCGCCTCGAGGTTGTCCACGCGCAGCGCCAGGTGCTGGATGCCCTCGCCGTTTTTCTCGATGTACTTGGCCACGGGACCGTCCGGCGCGGTGGATTCGAGCAGTTCGATCTCCGTTTCCCCGATGGGGAGAAAGGCCACGCGCACTTTCTGTTCGGCCACCTCCTCGACGCCCACGGATTTGAGGCCCATCGCCTCGTAGACCTTCAGGGCCTCGGCGATGCTTTTCACCGCGATTCCGATGTGATCCAACCGTGTAACTTTCATGTGCACTGACCCTCCTGAATCGTCTGATTTCCTCATGTGCCGGTAAGATTGTAGTTTTGAAGAAACGAAAGGATGCGGGCCGCCCCCGACGTGGCCGTGATCTTTCCGCTGACCACTTCCTTCTCCATGAGGG
This sequence comes from uncultured Syntrophaceae bacterium, assembly GCA_964478885.1. Lineage (GTDB taxonomy): Bacteria > Desulfobacterota > Syntrophia > Syntrophales > UBA2192 > UBA2192. Next base: position 19,569 of record CAYZKT010000022.1, read on the forward strand.
GCAGCAGGTTGACGACCTGGGCGTTCTTGGAAAACCACTCTTCGAGGCCTTCCTTGACCAGCGCCCACATCCACAGGCGCGACTGCTCGCTGCGCTTGCGCTCCAACTCCCCCTTGTCGTTCATGATCTTCCGGTGTTTCAGGACCATCTCCCAAATCTCCCCGAGGCCGCTGCCCGTCAGGGAGCTGCACATCAGCACCGGGGTGCTCCAGTCGGGCGAAGGCGGCGAGAGCAGGTGCATGGCCGTCTCGTATTGCTGGCGGGCCAGTTTCGCCCGTTCGATGTTGTCGCCGTCGGCCTTGTTGACCGTGATGGCATCGGCCAGTTCCAGCACGCCCTTCTTGATCCCCTGCAGCTCGTCGCCGGCTCCGGCGATCATCAGCACGAGGAAGAAGTCCACCATGGAGGCCACGGCGACTTCGGACTGCCCCACGCCCACCGTCTCCACCAGGATGACGTCGTAGCCGGCGGCCTCGCAGATCATCATGGTCTCCCGGGTCTTGCGGGCCACCCCGCCGAGGGTGCCCCCCGAGGGGGAGGGACGGATGAAAGCCTTCTCGTCCACCGAGAGCTTCTCCATTCGCGTCTTGTCGGCCAGGATGCTCCCGCCAGTGCGGGGGCTGCTGGGGTCCACGGCGAGCACGGCCACCCGGTAGCCCTTCTCCGTGAGCATCGTGCCGAAGCTCTCGATGAAGGTGCTCTTGCCGGCGCCGGGCACGCCCGTGATTCCCATGCGCACGGTCTTCCCCGTGTAGGGAAGGAGCGCGTCCATGATCTGGCGGGACAGCTCCTGGTGCTCCGGCAGGATGCTCTCGATCAGCGTGATGGTCTTTGCCATGACCAGCCGATTACGGCCTATCACACCCTGGGCGTAGTAGTCGATTCCCTTGTTTTGCATCACCCCGTCCCGGATCCGGTCCGATCGTTCCATGCGGCGTTGCCGGGGAGAGGTCCCCGCGGCAACGGTTCTTCACAGCGTCTAGGTCAGATATTTCTGCTCCAGCAGGGTGAGCACCTTGTCCGCGGAGTCGGGAATCGAGGTTCCCGGCCCGAAGATCCCGACGACGCCCGCCTTGTACAGGAAGTCGTAGTCCGTCGGGGGGATGACGCCGCCGGCGATGACCAGGATGTCGCCTGCGCCGGAGCCCTTGAGCTTTTCGATGAGCTGCGGGACGAGCGTCTTGTGTCCCGCCGTGAGGCTCGAGGCGCCCACGACGTGGACATCGTTCTCGAGGGCCATCTTGGCCGCCTCGTCCGGCGTCTGGAACATGGGGCTGATGTCGATGTCGAAGCCCAGGTCGGCAAAGGCCGTGGCGACGACCTTGATACCTCGGTCGTGGCCGTCCTGGCCCATCTTCGTCACGAGCATCCTCGGGCGCCGGCCCGTCTTCTTCAGGAAGTTCTCGGTGCGCTTCTGCAGTCCCTTGATCACGTCGCTCTCGCCGTATTCGGAGGAGTACACGCCGGAGATCATCCGCGTGGTGGCCACGTAGCGGCCGAAGACCTTTTCCATGGCGTCGCTGACCTCACCCACGGTGGCGCGCAGCCGGATGGCCTGGATGGAGGCCTCCAGGAGGTTGCCGCCCTTCTCGGCGACGGCCGTGATGTTCTCGAGAGCCTTCCTCACGGCGGCGCCGTCGCGTTTGGCCTTGGTTTCCTTGATCCGGGCGATCTGCTCGTCGCGGACCGTGTTGGGCACCTCGAGGATCTCGATGGGCGCCTCGTCCTTCACGCGGTACTTGTTGACGCCGACGATGACGTCCTTGCCCTGGTCGATGCGGGCCTGACGCCTGGCCGCCGACTCCTCGATGCGCAGCTTCGGCATGCCCGTCTCGATGGCGCGGGCCAT
>CAYZKT010000023.1:0-21408 GCA_964478885.1 uncultured Syntrophaceae bacterium
GCGGGGTCGTATTCCCCTTCCGGGATCACGGCGATCTTCATCGTCTGGTAGGGCGTGCGCAGGAAGACCTGAATCACGATGATGAAGAGCATCACCAGAACGACGACCCCGAGCGTCAGCCATATCTTCCTATTGCTGTCCAAGGATGATCCCTCCTCCCTTCTCGAGACCCCGCTGATGGACGGAGAAACGATGGCATTTGAGGCAATCGGCGCCGCCTGCCCCCATGGGGGTGTTCTGCACCGTCGAGAAATGGCACCGCAGGCAGTTCCCGTTGGCGATCTCCCTGCCCTCCGCCGAGATGGCGATGGCGGCGGGGTAGATCTTCAGGGTTTCGTGGTACAGGTCGTTGAGGCCGGCCTTGATCTTGTAGGCAACCTGCCCCACGAGGTGCGTGTCGGGCAGATGGCAGTCGACGCAGGCAAACTGCTTGTGGGTGGAGACCTGCCAGCGGCTGTAGACGTGGTCCATGCTGTGGCAGGCGCCGCAGACCCTCGGGTGACCGGAGACATGAAACACGGCCACCTTGAAGGCCACGAGAACCGCGCCGGCAAGGAAACCGACGGCCAGCAGTCTCACGGGGGAAAGGCGCAGCAGTTCTTTCCAGTTCACGCGTGCGCACCCGCAGGATGGTTGTGGATGGATTAGAAAATCGAAATGTCCCTCTCGGCGTGAGATTACGGAGAACCCTTCCGCATGTCAAGGGGGAAGTGGGGAGAAGAGAAAAATGGTGCCCCCTCCGTGATTCGAACACGGGGCACACGGATTAGGAATCCGTTGCTCTATCCTTCTGAGCTAAGGGGGCGCTTTTCGGATCGAAATGAAACGGATCATTCCCCCTCACCCCGCCCCTCTCCCTCGATGGGGAGAGGGAGTTCAAGGACGAGGGTGGTCCGAGGGACTGAGGAAGTTAGCACGATCGCAACGGCGAGTCAAGCGTCTCGTCCGGCGCCGGTCGCCGGGAGGTGCCTCTCGACGATCCGGTCCTCGCTGAAGTCCTTCAACATGAGGGACTGCGGCGTGACCCCCTTCAGCGCCTCCTCGGGGATGAGGCCGACGAGCTCCGACTCGAGGACCCGCACGCCGAGGCGTTCGGCCTCGGCTTTCACGCGGTCGAAAACCGCCTTCACGGGGGTCTCCCGGAAGTTTGTGAGGTTCATGGAGACCTGCACGATGCCCCGGCTCCTCAGGGGCACGCCGATGGCCTTCACGTGTTTCATCCCGCCGCTGGAAAACCGGATCGTCTCGGCGATTTTCCGGGCCGCCTCCAGGTCTGCCGTGGCGAGATTGACGTTGTAGGCGACGAGAAAGTCCCGGGCTCCCACGGCCGTCGCCCCGCACCGCGCGTTGAGGACGGCGGGGCCCGCATCGGGCGCCCACGCCGGGTCTTTCATCCGCTTTTCCAGCGCCTCGTAGCCCCCCCTGCGGATGTGGGGAAGTTCGCGTCGCTCCTCGACGAGGGCGGCCTCGCCGTAGAAATAGACGGGCAGGCCGTTGCGCTGCGCGAAGGCCCGGCCGAAACGGCGAGCCGCCTCGACGGCGTCGGCCATGACGGCGTTCTTGAGCGGGATGAAGGGGACGACGTCGACGGCCCCGATCCGCGGATGCACGCCCCTCTGGGCGCGCATGTCGATGAGCGCCAGCGCCCTGTCGCAGGCCGCCGCCGCTCCCTTCTCGATGTCGCCGGGGGGGCCGATGAAGGTGAAGACCGTCCGGTTGTGGTCGGCATCGGTGCAGATGTCCAGCAGCCGCACCCCGCCGACCCGCTGCAGGGCTTCGGCGATGGCGTCGATCGTCTGCCTGTTTTGCCCCTCGCTGAAGTTCGGGACGCACTCGAGAATCTTCATGACGAACCCGGAATGATGGAGTATTGGAATACTGGAATGATGGGATTATGGAAGAAAATTCCCCCGGCCCATTATTCCATTATTCCAGCATTCCATAATTCCATTCCCCTACCGTCAGACCTGGTGGAACTTCATCGCCGGCAGCTCCAGGCACGTCAGCGTCCCGCCGTAGACCGCGCCCGTGTCGATGCCGATCCTCTTTTCGCCCACGAAGGGCTCGCCGGTGAAGGGCGTGTGCCCGAAGACGACGGTTTTTTTCAGCCCGTGGTCGGCCAGGAAGAACTCGTGGCGGATCCAGATCATGTCATGGGGGTCCTGGATCTCCATGGGGATGCCGGGCCGCACGCCGGCGTGGACGAACAGGTGCGTCTCCGTCTCGTAGAACGGCAGCAGGGAACGGAAGAATTCCAGATGATCGGGGGGCACCTTCGCCTCCCGGTCGGCGTCATCGGGCGCAATGCCATAGGAGCGCAGGGTGCTGCGGCCCCCGTTTGCCAGGAAGAGCCCCTCCTCCCGGCCGTCGAGCCAGTTCAAAAACATCCGCTCGTGGTTGCCCATCAGGCAGAAGACGCGCTCGTGTTTCCCGCGCAGATCCAGAACGGCATCGACCACCTCCTTCGACGCCTGTCCGCGGTCGATGTAGTCGCCCATGAAGACGACGGTGTCCACGGCCCAGTCGACGTCGATGACCGCCAGGAGATTCCGGAGCTTGTCGAGGCAGCCGTGGATGTCGCCGATGGCGAAAATACGTCCCATGCGTCCCCTTGCGGCCTTCTACCCCATCAGGGCGTCGACGAACTCCGCGCTGTTGAAGGGCCGCAGGTCGTCCATCTTCTCGCCGATGCCGATGTAGCGGATGGGGATGTCGAACTCCCGGGCCAGGCGGATGATGATGCCGCCCTTGGCCGTGCCGTCGAGCTTCGTGAGGACGAGGCCCGTCACCCCGATCGCCTCGTTGAACATCTTTGCCTGGCTGACCGCGTTCTGGCCCGTCGTGGCATCGAGCACGAGGAGCACCTCGTGGGGCGACCCGGGAAACTCCCTCCCCATGATGCGCTTGACCTTCTTGAGCTCCTCCATGAGGTTGACCTTCGTGTGCAGCCGCCCCGCCGTGTCGATGATGAGGGCGTTCACCCCCCGGGCCCTGGCGGCCTGCAGCGCGTCGAAGACGACGGCCGAGGGGTCGGACCCCATCTTCTGCTTGATGACGGGAATACCCACCCGCTCGCCCCAGACCTCGAGCTGTTCGATGGCGGCGGCCCGGAAGGTGTCCGCGGCGGCGAGCATCACGCTGTGCCCGCGGGCTTTCAACTCGTTGGCGACCTTTCCGATCGTCGTCGTCTTTCCCGTTCCGTTGACGCCGACGACCATGACGGTGTACAGGCCGTCCTTCGGGACCTCCAGGGGCGCTTCGCGCTGCTTGAGAATGAAGTGGATGTTGTCGCGCATGATGGTCCGCAGCACGTCGGGGCTGCTGAGCTCGGAGCGCTTGGCGATCTCCTTCATCTCGTCGATGAGCTCCGCGGCGAATGCCGGGCCCACGTCGGCGGTGACAAGCATCTCCTCGAGGTCCTCGAAAAGGTCGGCGTCGATCTTTTTCTCGCCGAAGAGCACCTGGTCGACGTTGCGCACGAGGCTCTGCTTGGTCTTGCTGAGCCCTTCCTTGAGCCGCTCGAAGAAGGAGCCCTTCTTTTCCGAATTTCCGAACATAGTCCCTTCCGTCAAAGAAAAATCCGCCGATCAGGAAACCCTGTCGGCGGTTTTTTTATAGAATAGCCTGCAAGCCTTGTCCAGCCCGAAATCGCTTCGTGCGAGACGTGGAAGTGAAGCCTGCACAACGTTCGATATGGGGTTTCCCCCTGTAACCTGTACCCTGCCCTAGGCGGCGATCTGGTTCAGGTTGACGGATACCAGCGTCGAAATCCCCTTCTTCTCCATCGAGACGCCGAAGAGGTTGTCGGAAACCTCCATGGTCCTCTTGTTGTGCGTCACCAGAATGATCTGGGAACGCTCGGAGATGTCCTTGACGAACTGGTTGAACAGGGCGATGTTGGCGTCGTCCAGCGCCGCGTCGACCTCGTCGAGGATCAGGAAGGGCGTGGGCTTGTGCAGCAGGATGGAGAAGATGAGCGCCACGGCGGAAAGCGACTTCTCGCCGCCGGAGAGCAGGTTGATGCTCTGCGTGCGCTTGCCCGGCAGCTGGATCTCGATGTCGACGCCCGTCTCCAGCAAATCCTCGCCGTCGGTGAGCAGAAGCGTCGCCTTGCCGCCGCGGAAGAGCTTCGGGAAGACGGACTGGAAGCAGGCGTTGACGGCTTCGAAGGTCTCGGAAAATCGGTTCCTCGACACCTGGTTGATCCGGGCGATGGTCTTCTGCAGCGAGTCGAGCGAGGCGTTGAGGTCGCTGATCTGGCCGGAGAGGAAGTCGTGCCGCGTCTGGAGCTCCTCGTGCTCGCTGATGGCCAGCAGGTTCACCTCGCCGAAGTCCTCGACGGCTTTCTTCTTCTTTTCGAGGTCCTCCCGGAGTTCCCCGATCCGCGTCTCTTCGATCGGTGCGAACCCTTGCACGAGTTCGTCGAGGGCGGCCTGGTACTTCTCCTGCATCCCATTCTTCAGCGCGTCGATCTGGAAGGCCAGCTCCCGGATCTCGATGTCGAACTCACCCGTTTCGCGGAGCATCTGTTCGATCTTCCTTCGGGCCTCCCGGGCCTCGCCCTCAAGCCCGCTCATTTTCCCCTCGCGCCAGGTCTGCCCCTCGCGAGCGGCGGCCAGGTCCCGTTCGATCTCCCCGTAGCCGGTGTAGAGCGCGTCCAGGGACAGTCGGTCCTGCTCGATCTTCGCCGTCAGCTCCTCTCGGTTGCGGTCCGCCTCGCCCAGGTTCTGCAGCCGCGTTTCCACCTCGACCGCGAGGGTGCGGAGGGACTCGCGAAGCCGTTCGAGCGCCTTGATATCGGCGTTTCGCTTCTCCTCCAGGGACACCAGGGCGACGCGCGCCTCCGTGAGCAGGGCGTCCTTGCCCTCCAGATCCGCCTTCGCGGCCTGCCAGCGCTGCTGGGTCTCCCCGAGCCGGTTGTTGATCTCGAGGCAGCGCACGTCGGCCGTCTCGATTTCGCGCTCCGTGGCGGCCAGCTTCGCCGCCGCTTCCTGCTCCTCGGCCAGCAGCGTCTCGCGGTTGAACCGGATCACGCCCACGCGTTGCTGGATCCACTTCAGCTCGTTCTCGAACCGCTCCACGTCCTTCTTGCGGCCCTGGAGCTCCAGCTCCGCTTCCCGTACGGCATCGCGGCCCGCCTCCCAGTTGTCCTCCATCGAGGCGATCCGGTCGGCCAGGACGCTGCGGTTCTGCGTCTCCTCGCGAAGCCGGCCCTCGAGGCGGCTCGCGTCCTTCTCCAGCTCGGCGATCTCCCTCTTGCGGCTCAGCAGGCTGCTCTCTTCGGTGGACGCCCGGCTTCCCCCTGTCAGGACGCCGTGGGGGCTGATCATGTCGCCGTCCGGGGTCACCAGGGTCCCCCGGAAACCGTTCCGCTCCCACAGGGCGATCCCGGACTGCAAATCGGTCACCAGGAGGGTGTCGCCCAGGAGGTATTCGGCGATGCTGCGGAACTCCTCTTTGACGCGCACGACGTCGAGAAGCCGCGTCGTCCCCCGGAGGGTCTCGTTCGATTCCACGTCGAGGGCACTCGCACGGACCCGCAGCGGGACAAAACTGCTGCGGCCCGCGGTGCGGGTCTTCAGGTAGTCGATGGCCCGGATGCCCTCCTCCTGGCTCTTGACGACGACGTACTGAAGCCGCTCGCCCAGGGCCGCCTCGACGGCGACCTCGTACTCGCGGGGGACCTCGATGTGGTCGGCCACGAGCCCGTGGACGCTGTCCAGGGAGAGACCGGCCTCGGCCCCCGCCCGGATGATGGACCGCGTCCCCGCATCGCACCACTCGTAGCGGTTCTGGAACTCCCGGAGCGAGGCGAGCCGCGAGGTCTTCTTCCCCAGTTCCTCCTTGAGCCGGAACACCCTCTCGTCGGCCTCCTCCAGCTCGGTGCGGGAGCGCTGGATGAGCTGCTGGAGCTCCGCGGCCTCCTTCCGAAGGCTCTCCAGGCGTTCCCGGCCCCCTTCGAGGCCCGTGCGGGTGCCTTCAAGGTTCTCCTGGGCGACGGTCAGGCGGCCCTCGTGCTCCTCGAGCTCCCTGACCTCCCGCTCGGAGCGGCGCTGTAGATCCTCCAGGCTCTTCCGGGTTGCCGCCAGCGCGTTCTGCAGGCGCGACTGCTCGGTGAGCGCGTTGAAGTAGGCGGTCTTTTCCTGTTCCAGCCCGTCCCGGAGGCCCTGCTCGCTCTTTCGGAGCTCTTCGACGTCGGCCTGCCGCAGGCCGACCTCATCCCGGCCCGCTGCGATCCGCCCGTCCGACTCCGTCGACTGCGCCTCGAGCTGCTCCAGCTCGCGCTCCATCTCCCCGCGGCGGGCCCGCAACGAATCCAGCTCGATCGCACCCCGCTCCTTCAGGACGGCCAGGTCGTCGAGCCGCGTCCGGGCGTGCTCGATGCCCTGCTCCTGAATGCTGATCTCGTTTTTCGAGGTGTAGAGCTTCTCCTGGAGCTGCTTGACGCCCTGGTCGTTCTCGGCGATCTCGGCCCGGAACTCCTCGATGCGGGCCTCGAGCACCGCGAGCTGCGAGCGGACGTCGTCGGTAGCGGCCGAGGCGTCGTCGTAGCGCCGCTGCAGATCGGATTTTTTCCCCAGCATCTCCGTAAAGGCCTGCGCGGCCAGGGCCAGTTCGATCTCCCGGAGGTCCTTCTTGAGCTGCTTGTATCGCTCGGCCCGCTTGGCCTGCCTGGAGACGGCGTTGAGCTGGCTCTTGACCTCGCGCATGATGTCGTTGAGGCGGAGCAGGTTCTGCTTCGTCGACTCCATCTTCCGGACGGCGGCCTCCTTGCGGCTCTTGTACTTCGTGATCCCCGCGGCCTCCTCGATGTACTGTCGCCGGTCCTCGGGCTTGGCCTCCATGAGGTTGGCGATGCTGCCCTGCTCCACGAGCGAGTAGGTCCGGGCGCCCACGCCCGTGTCCATGAAGAACTCCTTCACGTCGAGAAGCCGGCATCGCACCTTGTTGATGAAGTACTCGCCCTCCTCGTCGCGGAAGACCCGTCTTGTGATCATCACCTCCGAGCAGTCCGCATAGGGTGCGGGGAAGGGGTACCCGCCGGATTCCATGACGAGGGTCACCTCGGCCAGGCTCACGGGCTGGGCTTCCTCGCTGCCGTTGAAGATGACATCGTCCATCTTCTTGCCGCGCAGCAGAGACACCCGCTGCTCCCCCATGACCCAGCGGATGGCGTCGACGATGTTGCTCTTGCCGCAGCCGTTGGGCCCCACGATGCCGCTGATTCCGGATGAAAAATCGATGACGGTCCGGTCCCGGAAGGACTTGAACCCGATGATTTCGAGCCGCTTGAGTTTCATTCCATCCCCATGCTTCTGTCAGTTCGCTGACGGTTTGTCCAAATTGTCAACACTCTACCAAAGCGCCATAACGATGTAAAGGGCTAAAAACTACTACGGAATGTGTCCTTTCGCCCGTTGACCACTACATGTTGTATTCAATTTCCGTTCCAAAAACCGGGAATTGCGGCCCGGGGAGGCGCGGTTTCCGCTGAAAATTACCCCTCCGGAGAGGGTCTCCCGGCGGCCCGGGGAGTGTATTTGTCTTGACAAAACAGGAGGCAAACGTTTAATCAAAAATCGTTCTCAGCCGTTCCATCCACAACAATCCAGTGCCATTCGGAAGGGAGGGACAAACCGGACAGGGTCACATCTCTTTATCCGCCCGATTTCCATGCCCAGCCGACAGGACTCGCACACCGGGGAAAGAGCCAGCATCCGCAAGGAGGGAGCAGAATGACGACGCCCGTTCAACAGAAAATCCGCGACAAAAAGAGAACCCCGCAGCAGATCCTCGACATGGTCAAGTCGGGCGACTGGATCCAGCCCGGCTCCGTGGGCGGAGATTCGACGGAGTGCATGAAGGAGCTCGCCAAACGCCTCGGCCCCGGCCCGGGCCAGGTGAAGGATATCGAGATCTGGAACTACGCCATGTTCTATCCCCACCTCGAGTTCCAGCAGGTCGACCCCAAGCAGGAATACCACTGCTTCCACGAGTACTTCTTCTTCCCCTGGAGCCGAAAGGCCCGCGACACCAACAACGTCACGAGCTGGGCGCAGTGGGGGTGGGCCATGGGCATGTGGTTCTGCCACTACCGCTTCGTCAACGCCGTGAAGGAGAAACGGGGCCTCGACTGGTGGTGGAACGCGGCAACCCCCTGGGATCACCACGGATTCGCGAATTTCTCCTACGGCACGAACAACGCGGGCATCTTCTCGCAGTGCGCCAAGAAGTCCGTCATCGAGGTGCGCGCCGACTACCCATGGGCCGAGGGCGGGCGCTTCAACACGATCCACATCGATGAGATCGACTACTGGGTCGAGGTGGACGTGGAGCGGTACCGGTGGCCCCAGATCAACGAGAAGGCCATCAAGGCGAAGCCCGAGGAGGAGGCCATCGCCGGCCACATCATGACGATCATGCGGGACCGCGACGTCGTCCAGCTAGGCATCGGCTCGCTGCCCTCCGCCTGCGTCGGCGCCATGGCCAACGCCGGCTTCAAGGACCTCGGCATCCACACGGAGATGCTCAACGCCGGCCTGATCCGGCTGATCGAGTCCGGGCAGGTCACGAACCGCTACAAGAGCCTTCCCGCCGACCGCGGAAAGAGCGTCTGGACCTTCGCCTTCCCCGTGGACGTGAAGTGGTACTACGACACGATCCACCGCAACCCGAACCTGGCCGTCTACGACATCAGCTACACCAACAACCTGCACAACCTGACCCGGATCGACAACATGATCGCCATCGACAACTGCGTTGCCGTGGACCTCCTGGGCCAGCAGTGCTCGGGATTCTACGAAAAACGGCCGATCTCGAGCACCGGCGGCTACTTCAACTTCGTGTCCTTCTGCGCCCAGAGCAGGGGCGGCCGCGGGGTCGCCTCCATGACGTCCCGCAGCAAGCACGGAACCTCCCGCATCGTCCCCTTCCTGCCCGAAGGCTCGTCGGTTGACGTCCCGGCCCAGCTCGCGAACTACGTCTGCACCGAGCACGGCATCGTCAACCTCCGCGGCCTCAACGGATACGAGAGGGCGGCGGCGCTCATCTCGATCGCACACCCCGACGACCGTGCGTGGCTGGAGAAGGAAGCCCGGGAGCACGGCCTGCTCGCCCCGAAATTTCCCGTCGGCATGCTGCCCGTCGAGGGCAAGACGAGGCGCTACCCTGCCTGCGAGGAGAGGAGAAACTACAAGGTCCCCATGCACAGCGATCTCTGGGGGTTCGACTGGGATCCCTACCAGAGCGGGAAGTGACCCGCTCCCGCATCCCGTTGCCACGGAGCCCGGGTTTCGGCCCGGGCTCTTTTCATCCCCCCCGGCGGACCGGTCTTTGTCTTGACAGGCGCTGCCGTTTCCATTATGGAGAAGGCAGTAAAGTCCGGCGTGAAGAGGAGCGCAGGTTATGTCGAAGAAGGACAAGAAACAACCGCAGGCCCCGACCCCGCCCGCACGGCCGCCCGTGCAGGAAGTGAAGTCGAATTTCATCCATCTGTTTTGGAAACTGGACTCCCGGGAGAAGCACCGGATCCTCGCCTACCTCTTCTGGCTCATGGGCATTTTCATCATCCTCTTCGCCTACCGCGCCTTCTAAGAGGCTCGACCCGCCCGTTCGTCCCCCGACAACCCGCATGCCGTCTCTCGTCGCAAAGGGCTGAAGCGCCCCTCCCCTTCCGCGTGTCGCGGCATGCCTCCCCAGCGCGCGGAGCAGGAAACCCTTTTGCGGCGTTTTTCTTCTTGACAGGATGATTTTATCTTTGGTAGGTACTAGGCGTATTGTTGGGGGAAGTTCTTTGATATCGTGTGCCAGGAATGCAGATCATCTTACCAACAGGGGGTCATTTGATTCGCAGGAGCGACTGAAGCAACGCTCGAGTAACGGTCCGGAATGAGAGGTCGGACCGTCGCGCAGGCGCCTGAAGCAACGCTCAAGCAACGGCCCGGAATGAGAGGCCGGGTCTAAAAAATCCACAAGGAAGGGAGGTGACAGAGGGATTTTTTGGTAAGGTGTGATTTTTTCTTCATTCATTCTGTTTGACCCATTTCATTTTCTTACTAGAAAAAAGGAGGATTTTTCTATGGCACAGGAACACACCTTTGCAACTCCGGCACCCGCTGGTCTGGGCGCCCTTGCTGTTGCCTGCTTTGGTTTTGGTGCGGTATTTCTTGGCTGGGTGAAACTGGAAGGTCTTCCCATCCTGTTTGCATGGCTTGTCGGCGGCGGCGTGGTTCAGTACACGGTGGCCGTCATGGAATTGAAAGATCATAACATCACCGGCGGTAACGTCTTTTTGTTCTTTTCTGCTTTCTTCATGTTCGGCGCTTCGCTGAGCGTTCTCTCCAAGTTCCTCATGATCAAGTTCGGCATGGCGCCCCATGTCTACGTCGAGGGATGGACCTGGATGGCCGGGGCCGGCTTCCTCACCGCCGTGACCCCTGCTTACCTGAAGGCCAATAAGCTCATCTTCCTGCTCGTCGTCCTGATCGACATCGTCCTGTGGTGCATCGTCGGTCTGGACCTGGGCAAGATGGACCCCGCAGTCGGCAAGCCCATCGTGGGCTGGCTGCTCGTGGTTTCCGGCTGGATCGGCGTGTACGTGGCCGGCGCGGTTGTCTGCAACACCGTGTTCGGGCGCGCGATCTACCCGATTCCCGCTCCCTTCGTGAAGTAAGCGATGGGCATCTGACCGTCAAGACGGTTACGGGGCGGGCCGCAAGGCCCGCCCCTTTTTTTGCACGTGCGGCGCTCCGGATTATCGTTTGTCGCAAATCGGCTTTTATGCGATAAAAGGACTGGCAAATGCAGCTTTGGGTAATGATATAGCCTTTAGCCTTCGGGACTTCTATGATCCCCATACGCGACCAGATCCTGTCGAAGAGCTACCCCGCCGTCACCCACGGCATCATCGGCCTCAACGTCCTCGTCTTCCTCTACCAGACGATGCAGGGCGAGAACATCGAGCGGTTCATCTATACCTACGGTCTTGTCCCCGCGCGCTACGCCGTTCCCGAAATCTCCGCTCACTTTACCTTCGTCGAACAGGCCTTCGCCCTGCTGTCCTTCATGTTTCTCCACGGCGGGGTTCTCCATCTGCTCGGAAACATGTGGTCGCTCTACATCTTCGGCGACAACGTGGAGGACCGCATGGGAGCGACCCGGTTCCTCGCCTTCTACCTCCTGTGCGGCTGGGCGTCCGGCTTTGCGCATCTCTGGTCCAATTGGGGATCGACGGTGCCCACGATCGGCGCAAGCGGGGCCATCGCGGGGGTGATGGGGGCCTACTTCATTCTCTTCCCGGGGGCGCGGATCATCACGCTGATCCCCATCTTCTTCATTCCCTACTTCGTCGAGATCCCGGCGGTCGTGTTCCTGGGGATCTGGCTGCTCTTCCAGTTCTTCTATGCCTCGCTCCCTGGGCCGGAGGGCGGGGGCGGCATTGCCTGGTGGGCCCACATCGGGGGGTTCGTGTTCGGAATGATCGCCGTGAAGCTCTTCTCCCGCCTTCCGGAGAGCCGTCTGGACGAGAAGCTCCACGAAACATTCGCCCGCCGCTCCACCCCGCGGATTCAGCGAATCCATCCCGTCACCGAGACGGATGACCTGAATCTCTACGGCGCCGTGACGATCACGGCAAGGGAGGCCCGGGACGGAACGCGCAAGATGATCAGCGTGCCCGGCGATGCGGCGAAGCGGGCCTTCATGGTCACGATCCCGCCGGACACGGAAAACAGGACGAGAATCCGGCTTGCGGGCCTCGGCCGGGCCGAAAGCGGCCGCGCGGGGGACATCTACCTGGAAATTCGGGTCGAAGGATAAGTCATGGACGAGGAAAGCTGGCAGGTCGTCGGCACCGCCCAGGGGGTCATCAAGGCAAGAATCCTCGAGGGGAGGCTCGAGGCGGAGGGAATTCCCGTGCGCCTGCAGTACGAGCCGATCGGCGCGATCTACGCCATCACCATCGACGGCCTCGGCGAGGTGCAGGTCCTCGTGCCGGAGATGTGGGTGGAGCATGCCCGGCGCGTCCTGGCGAGAGAGTACTCGGAAGAGGACATGGACTGGAATGAGAGCGGCCGGTGATCGATGACGGGCGGCAAGGTCTGTGACGATCGCTATGAAATCGAGACAACCGAGGGATCCGTGACGGAGAAATGCCTCCTGGCCGACGGCAAGGTCATCGTCTGAAATGCCTGAAGCCGCCGTCGGTTCGAGGGGGTACAGGGTTCAGGGTACAGGGGCCAGGGTTCAGGGAAGGAAGAAAAGATGGAGATTGCCATTCTGTTGTTTGACGACATCACCGCCCTCGATGCGGTAGGACCCTACGAGGTTCTCTCGCGCATCCCGGGCGCGACGGTCTCCTGGGTGGCGTCCTCGCCGGGTCCCAAAAAGGCCAGGGGGGGGCTTACCCTCGTGGCCGATCGCCGTCTCGAGGAGGTGCCGAGTCCCCGAATCGTGCTCGTGCCCGGAGGATCGGGCGTGGACCGCGTCACGCAGGAACCGGCCGTTCTCGAATGGATCCGGAACGCGCACCGCACGTCGCTGTTCACCACGGCGGTGTGTACGGGTTCCCTCGTCCTCGGTGCCGCCGGTCTCCTGAACGGGCTGAGGGCAACGACTCACTGGAACTACCGCGACCGTTTGGCCGCATATGGCGCGGACGTGGTTGCCCGGCGGGTGATTCGTGAAGGGAACATCGTGACGGCGGCAGGTGTCTCTGCGGGCATCGACATGGCGCTTCGCCTGGTCCAGTGGATCGCGGGCGACAGGGCCTCCCAGGCGATCCAGCTCGGCATCGAGTACGACCCCGAGCCACCCTTCGACGCGGGGTGCCCGGAGAAAGCCCCGCCCGAAGTCCTGGAGATGGTCAAGAAAGCTTACGCGAACAGACGATAAAGGAGAAAGCAGCAAGGATTTTCATGGAAAGAACGTTTGTTTTTTTACCTTGTTGCTTAAAAAATGCCGGCTAACACAGTACCGCATCGGCGGCACCTCGGCCCCTCCAGTTTGTTCGCCCGGATCTCGTACCCCTGCCGCTCGATCAGCAGGTTCCCGCACGCGGAACAGTACGTGTGGTCGCTGTCGCTTCCCGGCACGTTCCCGCTGTAGACATTCTTGAGACCCGCCTCACGCCCGATTTCCAGGGCCCGGTCGATGGTCGTCACCGGCGTAGGGGACAGGTCCTGCGACTTGTACCGCGGGAAGAAGCGGCTCACGTGCCATGGCACCTCCTCTCCGAGCGAGTGGATGAAGGCGGCGATATCTCTTAACTCCGCCTCGTCGTCATTGAGCGTCGGGATGACGAGCGTCGTCACCTCGACCCAGACTCCCCGCTTTATCATCCCCCTGAGGGTCTCGAGGACCGGATCCAGCCGCGCCCCGCAGTGCCGCCGGTAGAACTCGTCGCGGAAGGACTTTAGATCGACATTGGCGGCATCGAGCCAGCCCGAGGCGGCATCGAGAGCCTCCTGCGTCATGAAGCCGTTCGTCACAAAGATGTTCTTCAGACCCTCCTTACGTGCCAGCAGGCCCGTGTCGCGGGCAAACTCGAAGAAGACCGTGGGTTCCGTATAGGTATAGGAGATCGATTTCGACGCGCTGTCGACGGCCCTGTCGACGACCTCACGGGGGGTCATCTCCCGGCCGGCGATGCGTCCCTCGTCGCGCGGCATCTGGGAGATCTCGTGGTTCTGGCAGAACGTACACCGGAAGTTGCAGCCCACGGAGGCGATGGAGTAGGAGTCGGATCCGGGAAACAAGTGGTATAGAGGCTTCTTCTCCACGGGATCAACGCTCGCGGCGACGACGGGTCCGTAGACGAGCGTGTACAGTCTTCCTTCCCGGTTCTCCCTCACCCCGCAGATGCCCCGCTCCGTCGGGGCGATCCTGCAGCGGTGGCTGCAGAGGGCGCACCGGACGTTGCCCCCTTCAAGCTTCTCGTACAGCATGGCTTCTTTGACCATCTCAGTAACCGCTTGTGCTAAAATCCCCCTCAATCCCCCTTTGCAAAAGGGGGACACAGGGGGATTTTCTTTGCCTTAAGCCTTTCGCCTTAGGCCTTATGCCCGGAGGCTGAGCATCAGCCTCCGATCGTGGACATCTCGCGGGCGCATTTCCTGCGGCTGCGATCCTCACCCGCTGCATCGGTGCACTGCCCCCGGGGCTTGCTCATTACGGCCCGGCAGATGAGCTGCTCCAGTTCCTCGTCGCTGCATCCGCCCCGCATGGGCCCTTTGAGATCGATCTCCCCGTCGATCATCAGGCAGGCCCGCAATCCGCCGTCGGCGGTGAGGCGCAGGCGGTTGCAGGCGTGGCAGAAGTTGTGGCTGATGGGGCTGATGAAGCCGATCACGCCCCGGGCCCCGTCGAGCCGGAAACGGCGGGCCGGGCCGCCGAAGTTCCGTTCGCCCCCTTCACGTTCGACGAGATGGAGAGAGCCCACGCGACCGATCCGTTCCATCAGCTCGTCGTTGGAGACGTACTTGTCGTCGCTTCCCTTCTCGCCGCCGATCGGCATGAGTTCGATGAAGCGGATCTCGTAAGGTTTCTCAAGAGTCAGACGGGCAAAGGACAGTGCCTCGTCGTCGTTGAAGTCCCTCACGGAGACGACGTTGATCTTGATGGGGGAAAATCCGACCCGCTCGGCCCGCTCGAGCCCCCGCAGAACGGCAGCCAGATCACCGCCCCGGGTGATCCGGGCGTATCGCTCCGGGTCGAGCGAGTCGAGGCTCACGTTGATGCGGCACACGCCGGCCCTGCGGATCGGCTCGGCGAACGTTTCCAGGAGGATGCCGTTCGTGGTGAGGCTGATATCCTCGAGGCCCATCTTCCCGAGTTCCGCCAGGAAGTCGGTGACCCCCCTGCGAACGAGCGGCTCTCCGCCGGTGACGCGGACCTTCACGATGCCGAGCTTCTGCGCGATGCGGACGATCCGCAGCATTTCCTCGTACTTCAGAATGTCGTCATGGCCGATGAGCGACAATCCCTCTTTCGGCATGCAGTAGACACACCGGAGGTTGCAGCGGTCTGTGACGGATACCCGCAGGTAGTTGATTTCTCTTTTGTATTTGTCGAGCATGGCGAATCAAACAGGGCCGCCTGAAGCGGCCCCGGTTCTGCCAAATCTAGCATAACAAAGCCGATCGTGCAAGCCGCGAAAGCGTCCCCGCGCAACCCTGAATTCTCTTGACAGCCCCGCCGTTTCTGTGTAAATCAGATTTCAAATATCCGTTATTGCCCCAAGGCACTGGCGGATATTTATTTTTTTTGCCTGACGAATCGCCCCGGAGGAGTTTCGATGGAGAAGATGCCCATCACGAAGGCGGGTTTCGAGAAGCTGAAAAAAGAATTGGACCAGCTCAAGAGGGTGCTGATCCCCGAGAACATCAAGGCCATCGAGGAGGCGCGCGGACACGGCGACATATCGGAGAACGCCGAGTACCAGTACGCAAAGGAGCGCCAATCGTTTCTGCACGGCCGCCAGCAGGAAGTCGAGAACTGCCTGGCCACCTCGCAGATCGTGGAGCTCAACGGCGTCACCGGCGAACGCGTCGTCTTCGGCGCTACCGTCTCTTTTGCCGACATCGACACGGGTGACACGACCCGTTACCAGCTCGTCGGCCCTTACGAGTCGGACGTTTCGAACAACCGCATCTCCGTCACCTCCCCTATCGGCAAGGCCCTGATCGGAAAGAACGTGGGCGACGTCGTCCGTGTCAAGACGCCCGGGGGCGTCCGGGAAGTCGAAATCGTGGACATCGCCGTCGAAGAACAGGCGGACACATAGCGAAGTCCTGCCTCATGACGCGAAAAGAGAGGGCATGCCGTGACGCCCTCTCTTTTTTTTGCACATCCCCTCCCTACCAGACGAGCACCAGGATCGTCAGGATTGTCAGCAGCAGTACCGCGCGCAGGACGCCCTCGCCGACGGGGTGCGCGCCGTTCTCGCAGCGGACCTCCGAGATGGACATCTTCTCCTTCATCCACTCGTGGTTGCCGACAAATCGGGCCAGGGCGCTGAAGCCGAGGCGCTGCAGGTTGCAGGCCGGCATCCGGAAGAACAGGGAAAGCCTCCGCGTCAGGCGATGGGAGACGGCCTCGTCGGCCCAGTCGTTCAGGGCGTTCAGGGTGCGGTCCATGACGCGGTAGAATACGCGTCCGCCCTTGCGGGTCAGAACGTCGACGTCGAGATTGATGGCGCGGATCTCGGGCGGGTGCGTGCCCGACAGCAGCATGAGGGCAAACGCGAGCGCCGCGAAGAGCAGCAGCTGGGCCTGCGAGATCACGTGGCCGGCGGTGTAGGGCTGAAAATCGGTCGCATAGGGAAGCAGCCCGTATAGCGGCTGCGGATAAATGCCGATTCCAATGCAGAGCGCCGCCGCCAGGCCCATCGCCAGCAGCATCGGCAGCGGGGCC
Organism: uncultured Syntrophaceae bacterium; assembly: GCA_964478885.1. Lineage (GTDB taxonomy): Bacteria > Desulfobacterota > Syntrophia > Syntrophales > UBA2192 > UBA2192. The sequence goes on from CAYZKT010000023.1 coordinate 16,411, forward strand.
TCCTTGCAGCGGATCCCCGAATCGTGGGAAAAGAAAGCACTGAAGGGGATCTTGATCCCCGCGTGGTGCAGAACCCCGGCCGACGCGAAGAGCATGAAAAACCAGACCAGGCGCATGTCGCCGAGCGCGGCCGCCTCCATGACCATCGACTTGCTGACGAAGCCGCTGAACAGCGGGAAGGCGGAGATGGAGGCCGCCCCGACAATGCAGAACGTGCAGGTCCAGGGCATCGACCGGTAGAGCCCGCCCACGTCGGTGGCGTTGATCTTCCCGGTCTGCTGCAGGACCGCGCCCATGGACATGAACAGCAGCGCCTTGTAGAGGATGTGGCTGAATGCGTGGGACACGGTGCCGTTCAGGGACAGCTGCGTGCCGATCCCGATGCCTACCATCATGAAGCCGACCTGGTTGATGAGGCTGTAGGAGAGCACCCGGCGCAGGTCGTTCTCGATCACGGCAAAGAAGATCGGGAAGACCGTCATGGCGGCGCCGATCCAGATCAGGGCCTCGGTTCCGGGGAAGGCCCGCGCCAGGACGTAGACGGCCGTCTTCGTGGTGAAGGCCGAAAGGAACACGGCGCCGGTCACGGTGGCCTCGGGATAGGCGTCGGGAAGCCAGAAGTGCAGCAGCGGCCAGGCGCTGTTGACGCCGAAGCCGATGAAGATCAGCCACGACGACAGGGTCCCCAGCCCGATGTAGCTGAAGGCAACCGTGCCCGTGCTCTTCACCTGCAGCAGGATGCCGCCCAGCAGGCACAGGCCCGACACGATGTGCACCATGAAGTAGCGGAACCCCGCGGCCATGGACTTCTCGGTGCGCCTCGCCATGATCAGGAACGTGGCGCTCAGCGTCATGATCTCCCAGAAGACGAACAGCGAGAAGAGGTCGCCGGCGAAGACCGCGCCGATGGCGGCCCCGGCGTAGACGAGTCCGGCCGCGTTCTGGAACCGGTCCTGCACCTTCAGGGCGTAGAGGTTCGCGATGAACGCGATGAGGTGGAAGATGATCCCGAAGACGACGCTCAGCCGGTCGACGCGGGCCAGCACCAGCTCCTGGCGGAAAAACGGCATGAGGAAGTGATTCCCTTCCGGCAGCGCCAGCATGTTGAGCAGGCTCAGCACCGGCACGAGCAGCATCCAGGCCTGGCGCAGGCGTCCGCGCAGCAGCACCGCCGGCACGGCGGCCAGGATCAGGATCAGTCCGGGGGGAATGGCGCTAGCGATCATAATACCCCTCGTCGCGCATCACGATCGGCCGCAGCACGTACTGCGCGACAAACACCAGGATCACGTAGGCGACAAAACCGAATGCGGCATAGAACCCGTACCACTCCTCCCAGGGGAAGATCACATGCCGGTGGGCCCATCCTTCTGCAAGCAGCAGGACGCCCAGGACGGCGACGAAGACCGCCAGCATCGCCTTGAGGGTCCGAGGGCGGATCAGGGGCTTTGTTTTCGGCCCCGGGTTGACAGCGTTGTTGTTCACCATGCACTCCTTCACAGGGTCTTGGCCAGGACGACGGCAAGGTAGAGGACGCCCACGGCCACCAGCGCGAAAAACACGGGGCGATACCCCTCGACCGGTTCGTGGGTTACGATCCTCAACTCTTCCTGTGGATTCTTTTCATCACGTTCCATCGGTTCCGTCCCTCAGGGCGACACGACCATTTGAATCAACTGCAGGACCAGCGACGGCCAGAGAAACAACCCCAGGCAGAACAACGCCGTGACGCTCAGCGGGATCAGGCACAGAACCGGCGCTTCCCGGACCTCTTCCCGGCCGCTCCCGTCCGCAGCGCGGGCGAAGAACCCCCGGTAGACGATGGGGAAGAAATAGGCCGCATTGAGCAGGGAACTGACCAGGATCACCGCAACCAGCAGTAGCTGGCCGCCGTCGATGGCCCCGATGACGAGGCTCCACTTGCTCAGGAATCCCCCCAGGGGCGGCATGCCGATGATCGACAGGGAAGCCAGGAAAAAGGCCGCGTAGGTCACCGGCATCCGGCGTCCGAGGCCGTCCATCTCGCTGATGTTGCTCTTGTGGGCGGCGATGTAGATTGCACCGGCGCAGAGGAACAGGGTGATCTTGCCGAAGGCGTGCATGGACAGGTGCAGAAGCCCTCCCCCCATCCCCGCCGCCGTCAACATCCCCACGCCGAGGATCATGTAGGAGAGCTGCCCGATGGTGGAATAGGCCAGCCGGCGCTTGAGGTTGTCCTGCGTGAGGGCCACCAGCGAGGCCGCAATGATCGTGACGGAAGCCAGGGTCGTGAGGACCGTCCCCAGGTTGAGATCGGCAAGAAGGCCCGTGCCGAAGACGAAGAACACCATTCTCATGATGGAGAAAACGCCGACCTTTACAACGGCGACACCGTGCAGGAAGCTGCTCACGGGTGTGGGGGCCACCATCGCGGCGGGCAGCCACCCGTGCAGGGGCATGACGGCCGCCTTGGCGAACCCGAACACGAGCAGCACGAGCAGCAGCGCCACCGTCGAGGCGTCGGCCTTCCCCGCCAGGATCCCGCCCGCGGTGAAGTCGAGCGTGCCCGTCAGCGTGTAGATCAGGATCATCGCCGGCAGCGTGAGGGCGACGGACGTGCCGAGCAGGTACGTCAGGTACTTCCGGCCCGCGGTGCGCGCCTCGGCGTCCTGCTTGTGCGTCACCAGCGGGTAGGTCGACAGGGAAAGCATCTCGTAGAACAGGTACAGCGTGAGCAGGTTGGCCGAAAACGCAACCCCGATGGTCGCCGACATGGCGACCGCGAACGAGGCGTAGTACCTCGTCTGGTCGTGCTCGTCGAGTGCGCGCATGTACCCGATCGAGTAGATCGAGGTCAGGATCCAGAGAAAGGACGCCACCAGGGCGAAGTACATCCCCATGGCATCCACCCGCAGGGCGATCGCCACCCCCGGCAGGACCTCCGCCAGGGTGAACCGGTAGCCGCCGCCCTCGATCACGGCGGGCAGCATGGAGGCGACGATGGCGAACTTGCCGATCGAGATCAGCACGGTCCAGGCTTCCCGCAGGTTGGGACGGCCGTCCGACAGCAGGATCGGCACCGTTCCCAGCAGGGAGATCATCACGGCCGCAAGCGGCCAGTAGGATAGTTCGAGGTTCATGTCGGATGAATCTTTCTAAACTCCCGTTTTCAGAACCCGCCGGGCAGGGCAAAGCGGATCACGTGCTGCACGAGCGGCCCCGTAACCAGGCCGACGGCGATCAGGGCCGCAGCGGTCACCACGAGCGGCTGCAGCATCGTCGCCGGCGCCTCCCCGATCGGCACGGCCCCGTGGCCCGCCCCGTGCGCGACCTCATCGGGCGTCCGGAAGTGGGCGATCTCGATCACCCGGAAGAACAGAACGGCGTTCACAAGGCTGCTGAAGATCAGCGCGCCCACGTAGAGCCACTGCCCCGCCTCGATGCCGCCGAGGAGCAGGTACCACTTGCTGAAGAACCCGCACGTGGGCGGCACTCCGATCATCGACAGGGCCGCAACGACCAGGGCCGCCATGGTCACCGGCATGCGCCGGAAAAGCCCCCGGAGATTTTCGAAATCGAGCGCCCCCAACCGGGAAGCGATTGCCGATACGGCCAGGAACAGGCACAGCGTCATCAGTGCGTCGTTGACGATGTGGAGGATCGCCCCGGTCAAACCCTGCGCATTGGCGAGCCACACGCCGCCGACCATGTAGCCGACCTCGGCGACGATCAGGTACGTCAGCATCCGCCGCAGGTTCTTCTGGCCGAGTGCCATGGCCGAGGCGCAGACGATGCCCACGGCCGCCACGTTCACGATGATGTGCTGGACCCCCGCGTGCTGGATGAACTCGTAGGCGGGGGAGAAGATCGAGAACATGAACCGGATCATCAGGTAGATCGTGACCTTCGTCATGAGCGGCGCGACCAGCACCGCCGCGCCGTCGGGCATGTCGGAGTAGGCGTTGGGCAGCCAGACGTGCAGCGGGAAGAAGGCCATCTTGATCCACAGGCCGACGATGCAGAAGGAAAAGGCCGTGGCCAGGGCCGGCCCGCTCTCGAGGGTCGGGATGATCCGCGCCAGGTCGGCCATGTTCAGCGTGCCCGTGAGGATGTAGAGGTAGCCGATGCCCAGCAGGTAGAAGCAGGCCCCCGTGGAGCCCATGATGACGTAGTTGAAGCTCGAGACGATGGCGCGCCCCCGCCCCAGGGCGATGAGCCCGTAGGCCGTGATCGAGGTGATCTCCAGGAGCACGTAGACGTTGAAGGCGTCTGCCGTCAGCACCAGCCCATGCAGGCCGGCGACGAGGATCAGGTACAGGGTGAAGAAGAGATGCTGCCGATCCTCCAGATCGGCGGCCACGCTCTTCAGCGCCGAGACGCTTGCGGTCAGGGCCACCCCCGAGACCAGCACCTGCATGAGGGATCCCAGGTGGTCGACGGCCAGCTCGATCCCGTAGGGGGCGACCCAGTTGCCCACCACGTAGCGGAACCCGCCCCCGCCGAGCACCTTCAGGAAGACGGCCAGAGCCGCGGCGAGCGAACAGGAAAGCACGCCCAGGACCAGGGGCGCGACGACCCGCCTGGAAATTTGTCCCGCGACCAGGACCGCGAAGGCCCCGATCAGCGGGGCGGCAAGGGCGTACATGTGGAGGTTCGTGGGGTTCACCGGTCCACCTTCTCCAGGATCTCGTTCTCTTCCAGCGTTCCGTAGCGCCGGTAGATCCGCTGTATGAGCGCCAGGGCAACCCCCGTGACGCTCACGGCGACCACGATGGCCGTCAGCATCAGGACGTGGGGCACCGGGTTGTTGATGAGCGCCGAGTTGACGCCGTGCTCCAGGGCCGCCTGCTTGTCGAGGACCGGGATGAGGCCGCCTTTCTTCACGCCCGAGGAGATGAACATGAGGATGATGGCGGTCTGGAAGATGTTCATCCCGAGGAGCTTCTTGACGAGGTTGTTCTTGCCGATCATCGCGTAGAAGCCGATCATCATCAGCACGACGTAGATCCAGTAGTTGTA
>CAYZKT010000024.1:0-10877 GCA_964478885.1 uncultured Syntrophaceae bacterium
GCCCGGAGGCACACCTCGGTGAACTTGACGGCGTGCTCGTCGCCCGTCTCGACGGCCCGCTCGACGAGGTCCTCTTTCGATCCATCATAAGCATCGCAGGGGGCCCTGTCAATTTCGCGGCCGATGGCGGCATAGAGGGCCGCCGAGGCCTGCCAGGCATAGCGCAGGGCGACGCGACCGATGTCGGGCAGCAGGGATGCCGCCATGAGGCAGACGGCCCCGGGGCCGGTGACCCCGTGGATGAAGGTGATGACGCTGCCCCGGGTTTTCGCGTTTCCCAGGTAGACGCGGGCGAAGGCCTCCAGCAGGTCTACGGAAAACGGCGCGACGTCGTCGGGCGGCTCCGTGAGGTTGATGACCTGCGCAAAGGGCGCAAACCTGTCGAGCCGTCGGACCTTCTCGTAGATCAGGCCCTTCATCAGCCGCTCCTCGTCGGGGAGCGTCTCGACGTCGTCGATGGCCATGAGCGGGTTGCGCACGCCGACACGGGGAACCGGGAAGCCCGGCAGCGACTGATAGCGGCAGGCCCAGTACGCCAGGGCCCGGGCCAGCTCGCGGGTCTTTGCGGGGGATTCCCCCCGCTCGAGGCTTCGCACCGAGTGCCCCGCGCGGATGGCGCCGTGCCAGGCCGCCCCCACCATGCCGGGAAGCAGGCGGGGCACCCAGACGTTGAGGACGGTGCGCCAGTCCTCCTCCCTCAGTTCCTCCTCGAAGCATGCCACCCAGTCGGCGTAACGGCCGAACGACCCCAGGGCGTCGAACCAGGTCCCGCTGTCGACGGGAATACCCGGCTGCGGGCCGGCCGGCAGCCGCTTGCGGTATCCCGCCACCCAGGGAACGACGGCCTCGCTTCGCCCGAGCGCCAGCAGCGCCTCGGCGGCCATGGGCCCGTGACTCGAGAAGCCGGCGCCGTACTCGGGCCCGGAATTCTCCAGGAGATCCAATGCCTCATCCATGACATCCATCAGGGCATCTCCGACAGGCGATCGCCCGCGCCGTCCCGCGCCGGACGGCCGCGGGGGGATTCCGTCACTCCTTCACCTCCGGGGCGGCCTTCGGGTCGAAGGGGTTTGTCCGGACAGCCAGGTGGAACAGATAGGGATAATTCTTCTTCAGGTGAGCCATGTAGCGGATCCAGCCCCGCACGAGCCGGGTGAACGCCCGACGCATGTCGACGGACAGGTGAGCATGGTCCGTCTTCGGAAGCGCGGCCAGGTCCTTCCGGAACATGAGTTCCTCGGAAAGGTGTACGATCCCCCAGAGCAGGTCGGTGAACTCTTCATGCTCGAGCAGGTTCGGGTTCTCCAGAAGCCTCAGGAGAAAATCCCGCTTCTCGCCGAGGAATGACCGCAGCCCCTCCAGGTCCCCGCGCTGGCTGTCCATCTTGTAGTCGATGGTCTCCAGCCGTCTTTCCAGGGCTGCGAAATCCTCCCTGCTCCATCGCTCCGTCATGAGGAGGTCGCCACGGATCTTCTCCACGTCGGGGTAGAATGTCGAGAGCCGCGCGATCAGTTCCCGGCCCGCCTCGGTGAAGAAGAGCCCGATGATCATGTTGAGCTTGAACAGCAGGGTCTGCTTCTCCCTCGCGTGGAGGAGTTGATCGATGATCATCGTCACGAGGAGGACCTCGATGAACACAAAGGCAATGTCCTCGACGAGGAAGATGAAAATGTGGTGGGCATCGCGGAAGATCAGGAAGTGGATGACGTACACCACTGCCGAAAGAACCACGAGCGTCACCCCGATTGCGATGCGCCAGTTGTCGATTTTTACCATGATCTCTCCTCGTCGGATTCGAAAGGGTTCACGCCGGACGGCGCCGGCAGGACCGCTACGCCGTCACGCCCTTGAGCAGGGCCGTGAACCGGCGGTTCGCCTCCTCCCAGTTCGCGATGCTCCAGAATGCCTCGACGAACTTCGCCCTCAGGTTCCGGTAATCCAGGTAGTAGGCGTGCTCCCAGACGTCGAGGACCAGGAGGATCGGGAACGCGGGGTAGACGTCCACGTTGTGCTTCTCGATCTGCATGACGAGCGGCCGGTTCGACATCCGGCACCAGCTCAGCGCGGCCCATCCGGAGCCCTCATCGGTAACGGCTGCCTGGGAGAACTCCGTCAGGAAGCGCTCGAAGCTCCCGAACTCCTTGTCGATGGCCGCCCCCAGGATGCCCGTCGGCTTCCCGCCGCCGCCCCTGCCCGCCGGCGCGAGGTTTTCCCAGAAGAGGCAGTGCAGGAGGTGTCCGCCGATGTGGAAGGACAGTTCCTTGAGGGCGGCCTTCATGTCGAGATCGCCCCCGGCCTTCCGGGCCTGCTCGAGTTTCTCGAACACCGCGTTGGCCCCCGTCACGTAAGCCTGGTGATGCTTCTCGTGGTGGAGCTGCAGCTGCTCCTCGGAGATGTGCGGCGCCAATTCCTTGTAACCGTAGGGCAGTTTTGGTAAAGAGTAGAAGTGCGGCTTTTCCATGGCTCGATTCCGTCCTTTCCCGGGAAGGAACTCCCGATACCGTCTCCCGGCTGGAAGCACGAACGATTCTCGCGAAAAGGCCCGACGGGTGCGCTACCCCCGGGCCGCAGGAACGCACGGCGATTGTAGTGTACCTCAACGGGGCGGAGAAAAACAGGCGAAAAAGCTACGGGGCCCCGACGCCCTGCCCGCCCGTCGCATGAAAGCCAGCGAGGTTTTGACGAGGGGAACGGCCGGATGAAGAAAGACGAGCGCAGGACCAAGGCGGATCTCATCGGGGAGCTCGAGTCCCTGCGGGTCGAGATTGCCCGGCTGCAGGAGGCCGAAGCGGCGCTTCGCGACACCGGCGCCCTGTACCGAAGCCTGGCGGACAGCAGCCCCGTGGGGGTCTTCTTCCTCGTGGACGGGAAGTTCCGCTTCCTCAATGCCCGGTTCGAGCAGAGCACGGGCTACCGTGCCGGCGAGCTGATGGGACAGGACTCGCTCGTCATCGTGCACCCCGAGGACCGGAAACAGGTGCGAAGGGACGCCATCGAGATGCTCCGGGGCCTCAGGAGCACCCCGTACGAGTTCCGCGCGGTGACAAAGGACGGCAGGGTCCGATGGATCCTGGGCACCGTGGCGCCCGTCTTGTTCCGCGGCGAGAGGGCCGTCCACGGCAGCTACATGGACATCACGGACCAGAGGGAGACCCGGCAGAGGCTGGAGGAGATGGAAACCGTCGGGTCCTCCATCCTCGACGCCCTGCCCGTGGCGGTGATCGTGCTCCGCGAGAGGAAAATCCTTTTTGCCAACCGGGCCACGGAAGCGGTCTTCGGCTGGAAGCCCGACGAGCTTACGGGACGGGGTACGCGGGTTCTTTACCGCAGCGACGCCGAGTACGAGGAGATCGGGCGGCGCTTCTACCCGGTTCTGGAGAAACAGAGAACGTACAGCGAGGAGTTCCCCTGCCGGCACCGGGACGGCCGCGATATCCTGTGCTACGTCAGCACGTCGCGCATCGGCGAGACCCTTCAGGAAAAGGGCATCGTCGCCACCTACGAGGACATCACCGAGCGAAAGCGCGCCGAGGCGGACCTGAAGGAAAGCGAGCAGCGTCTGCGCCGCATCATCGACGGGTCGCCCATCGCCGCCTTCGTCATCGGATGGGACCACCGCGTACTCTACTGGAACCGGGCCCTGGAGGAGCTGAGCGGGATCCGGGGATCCGACGTGATCGGAACGGGCGGGCACTGGCGGGCCTTCTACCCCGAAAAGCGCCCCTGCCTGTCGGATCTGCTCGTAGACCAGGCCTTCGAATCCATCCCCGCCTGGTACTCGAACTGCTACAGCCCCTCGAAGCTCATCGAGGAGGCCTACGAGGCGACGGATTACTTCCCTTACCTGGGCAACGGGGGGAAATGGCTGCGATTCACGGCCGCCGCAATCCGCGATTCCTCGGGAACCCTGGTCGGCGCGGTGGAGACCCTGGAGGACGTGACGGAGCGAAAGAACGCAGAGGAGGCCCTGAAGGAAAGCGAGGAGAGGCTCCGGGCCATCCTGGAGGGGTCGCCCACGCCCACGTTCGTCATCGACCGCGACCACCGGGTGATCGGGTGGAACCGGGCGCTGGAGGAGATGACGGACGTTCGGAGCGACGACGTGATCGGCACGGGGTCTCACTCGAAAGCGCTCTACGGCGAAGACCGGCCCACCGTCGCCGACCTGCTCGTCGACGGGGTGGCCGACCTGGCCGGGACGATCCGGAAGTGGTACGGACCGAGCCTGAGGCGCTCGGAGCTGCTCGACGAGGCCTACGAGGCCACCGGGCCCCTGGCCTTCCCCGGCAGTGAGGAAAAGTGGATCCACTTCACCTCGGCGGCCGTGCGCGACAGAAGGGGGGACATGGTCGGCGCCGTGGAGACGATGACCGACGTCTCGCCCCTGAAGCGCGCCGAGGAAGAGCTGAAGCTCACCGTCGAAAAACTCCGGAAGGCGACGGCCGGCATCATCCGGGCCATCGACCGGATCGTCGAGACGCGCGATCCCTACACGGCGGGACACCAGCACCAGGTGGCGCGCCTGGCCGAGGCCATCGCGATGGAGATGGGACTGCCCGTGGAGGTGATCGAGGCGATCTACGTGGCCGCCTCGATCCACGACCTCGGGAAGATCTCCGTTCCGGCCGAGATCCTCAGCAAACCGGGTCACATCAGCGACATCGAGCGGGGGATCATCCGTACGCACCCGCAGGTGGGCTACGACATCCTGAAGACCATCGACTTCCCCTGGCCGATCGCGGAGATCGTCCTGCAGCACCACGAAAGGCTCGACGGCTCGGGCTACCCCCGGGGCCTGCGGGACGGCGAGATCCGGATCGAGGCAAGGATCATCGGCCTGGCCGACGTGGTGGAATCCATGGGCTCCCACCGACCCTACCGGCCCACGCTGGGCATGGATCGAGCCCTTGACGAGATCCGGAAGAACCGGGGCATCCTCTACGACCCCGACGTCGTCGATATCTGCCTGACCCTCATCGAGGAAAAGCGATTCGCCTTCGAAGTCCCGGGAACCCCGGACCGGTAGAAACCCGCCCGCTGCGGGAAAAGGAAAGGAACCCTCCATGAAGAAACCCGTCGACACCGTCGCCATCGAAGACCGCCACATGCCGCCCTTCTTCACCAAGATCCCCCTTTCCATCGAGCGCGGCGAGGGGATGTACGTCTGGGACGAGTCGGGGAGGCGCTACATCGACTTCACCGCCGGCTGGGGGGTCACCTGCCTGGGGCACGCCCACCCCGCCATCGCCGGGGCCCTGGCCGAGCAGGGGCGGAAAATATGGCAGAACCCCAACTCGGGGCTCACCTACTCCCCCGCCCGCGCAAGGCTCATCGAGCTGCTCGCGGGGATCCTGCCGCCGAACCTGACACGGGTCTTCTTTTCCAGCAGCGGCGCCGAGGCCAACGACGCCGTCATCAAGCTCGCGAGAAAGGCCACGGGCCGGATGGACGTCGTCTCGACGGAGCAGAGCTTCCACGGCCGGACGATCAGCACGGCCTCGGCCACGGGGCAGGCCAAGCACCGGGAGCGGTTCAACCCGCTCATGCCGAACTACCTCTTCGTCCCCTACGGCGACGCGGGGGCCGTCGCGGAGGCGCTCGGCGAGAGCACGGCCGCCGTCATCCTCGAGCCCGTCCAGGGCGAAGGCGGGGTCAACGTGCCGCCGGAAGGGTACCTCCGGGAGGTCGAGGCGCTCTGCCGCAAGGCGGGCGCCTACCTGATCGTCGACGAGGTGCAGACCGGCTTCTGCCGGACGGGACCGCTCTTCGCCGTCACGGAGCTGGGCGTGCGGCCCGACTTCATGACCCTGGCCAAGGGGATCGCCGGAGGGTTCCCCTTCGGGGCCTTCGCCCTGACGGAAGAGGTGTCGGCAAAACTCGAGAAGGGCGACCACGGCGGCACCTACTGCGGAAACCCCCTGGGCTGCGCCGTTGCGTACGCGGTGATCCGGCATCTCATCGACGAGAACATCGAGCAGAACGTGAAGAGCGTCGGGGCCATGATCCACGAGCAGATGCTCCTGTGGCGGGAACGGTTCCCCGCGATGATCTCCGACGTGCGGGGGCGGGGCCTGCTGCTCGCCATGGAGATGGCCGGAGCGCCGACGGCGGAGCGCGTTTTCGGCGAGGCCCTGAAGAGGGGGATGATCCTCAACCTGATCCAGGCGAAGGTGATCCGCCTCTGCCCGGCCCTCAACATCACGCCCGGCGAGGCCGAGGTGGCCCTCTCGATCCTCGACGAGGCCCTCGAGGCCGCCGCGATCGCCTGAATGGAGAGACCCGCGCGAGAACCGGCATGCGGGCATTGGAAGGACAGGGTAACCCATGAAAATCAACTTCACCCGGACCAACGGCCCCCTGGACGGGACGATCGACGGCCTGATGGAAACCGCCGGGGGCATCCGGAAACCCGAAACCGTGCGCGAGATGATCATCGCAGCGCTCAAGGCCGGCCAGGAGAGCGACGAGAGCGCCGATCTGAAGCTCATGAACTCGACGCTCAAGGAGATGCGGTTCACTTCAAAGGTCTTCGCGCCCTACCGCGGCGTGCGCAAGGTCACGGTGTTCGGCTCGGCGCGCACCCGGCCCGACGACGCCGTGTACGGGATGGCGAAACTCTTCGGCAGGCGGCTCGCCGAGGCGGGGTACATGGTGATCACCGGCGGCGGGGGCGGCATCATGGAGGCCGTCAACGCAGGGGCGGGCACCGAACACTCCTTCGGGGTGAACATCCGCCTGCCCTTCGAGGAAAAGCCGAACCCCGTGATCGAGGGCAACCCGCGGTCCATCAACTACAAGTATTTCTTCAACCGCAAGGTCGCCTTCCTGAAAGAGTCGGACGCCGTAGCGCTCTTCCCGGGCGGCTTCGGCACCCTCGACGAGGCGATGGAGACCCTCACCCTGGTGCAGACGGGGAAGCGCAACCCCATGCCTCTCGTGCTCGTGGAAACCCCGGGCTCCTCCTACTGGGCCCACGTGATCCGGTTCCTCGAGGAGGAACTGCTGTCGCACCGCTACATCTGCCCGTCGGACTTTGCGCTCTTCGAGCGGGTCCTTTCCGTGGACGATGCCGTGGAACGGATCCAGCGATTCTACCGCCGCTATCACAGCCTGCGCTACGTGCGCGGGCAGCTGGTGATCCGTCTCTCCTCCCCGCTCGGCGACGCCGACGTCTCGGCGCTGGAGGGCCGGTTCCGGGACCTCCTCCTGCCCGGGGGTCGCATCGCGCCCTCGGGGGCGCTTGACGAGGAGCGAGAGGACGCCGACGAGGTGGACCGTCCCCGGCTCGTGATCGATTTCAACCGGAGGGACTTCGGGCGGCTCCGGAGCCTGATCGACGCGATCAACGATTTCTGACCCGCAGGAAACGGAGAAGACCATGGGACCGGTGAAATTCCAGGACAACACGTTCCGCGACGGCCACCAGTCCGTCTTCGCGACGCGGATGACCACGGAGGACATGATCCCCGTCGCCGAGAGGTTGGACGAGGTCGGGTTCTGGGCCGTGGAGGTCTGGGGGGGAGCGACGTTCGACACGATGCACCGCTTCCTGAACGAGGACCCCTGGGAGCGGCCGCGCATCCTGAAGCGGTACATGAAAAAGACCCCCTTCGCCATGCTGCTGCGGGGCCAGAACCTCGTCGGCTACCGGCACTACGCCGACGACGTCGTGCGGGCCTTCGTCGACCGGGCCTGCGAGATCGGGATCGACGTCTTCCGCGTCTTCGACGCGCTCAACGACCTGCGGAACATCGAGACCGGCGCCGCCCGCATCCGGGCCAACGGCAAGCACTTCGAGGGCGCCGTCGTCTACTCGCTGACGGAGCGGCGCCTCGGCGGCGAGGTCTTCAACCTTCCCTACTACGTCTCGAAGGCCCGGGCCCTTGAGGAGATGGGCGCCGACTCGATCTGCATCAAGGACATGGCGGGCATCCTGGCGCCCTATGACGCGTTCCGGCTGTTCGCGGAGTTGAAGAAATCCGTCGGGGTCCCCCTGCACCTGCACACCCACTACACGAGCGGAATGGCGTCGATGACCTGCCTGAAGGCCATCGAGGCCGGCGTGGACATCGTGGACACCTGCGTGGCCCCCTACGCCATGCGGACGTCGATGCCCGCGGTGGAGCCCCTGTTGCTCGCCCTGGAGGGCACCGAGCGGGACCCGGGAATCGAGATGTCCCGGCTCCTGGAGATCGGGCATTACCTGGAGTCCCTGGCGCCCCGGTACGAAAAGCACATCGCCTCCAACAGCCTGTCCCTGATCGACGAGAGCGTCATCGCCCACCAGATCCCCGGCGGGATGACCTCCAACCTCGTCAGCCAGCTCAGGGAGATGAACGCCCTGGACCGGCTGCCGGCGGTGCAGCGGGAGATCCAGGCGGTCCGCCGGGAGGCGGGGATGCCGCCGCTGGTGACCCCGACCTCCCAGATCGTCGGCTCCCAGGCCGTGATGAACGTGCTGGCGGGCCGCTACCGGACGATCAGCAACCAGTTCCGCGACCTGCTCTTCGGCCTCTACGGGAAAACGCCCGCGGCGGTGGACCCTCAGGTCCGCGAGACGGCCCTGCGCGGCTACGACAAGGGCGTCTGGATCACCGACCGGCCGGCCAACCATCTCAAGCCGGAGATGGAAGCGGCCCGGCGGAAGCTGGGCGACCTGGCCCGGACCGAGGAGGACGTCCTGACCTACGTCCTCTACCCCACCTCGGGGGAACAGTTCCTGAGGTGGAAATACGGCAGGGAACAAAACCCATCGACGTCATGATCCGGGGCGTCCATATCGATGACAGGCTGAAAAAACCACTCCTTTCCGAACGGGCCTAAAGGCAGGAGAACCGCCTGCGGCCCGTTGCGGGGAAGCCCCCGCCCCGCCTGCGATCCCGCCCCATCAGCGCAAATCCTATGCCCCGCTCAGACCCCGTCTGCCGGACCGTATCCGGGCATTCCTACCCCCTTTTCAGACGGCCGCCGATTTTCCCGCAGCGGCAAACTCCGTAGAAAGAGGCCGACAGAAGGCAGGACAGGCCCTGATGAAACGAAACGGGAAAACGAAGCGCGGCAGGCTTCACAACGCCCTCCGGGTCGCCGTGCCGGGCGAGAGGGTCGAGTGGGTCTGGGAGGACCCCCTCCTGAATCCCCGGCACATCTATCGCTGACCCCGGGGGATGTCCGGAGGAAACGTCGACAGGAAGAAAACGGGGCAAGTCGGAAACGGGACCTGTGCGTTCCGGCGAGGCGGCGTCGGGCAGGGCCCGATGCGCTTCCCGGTGATCGTCACGAAGACCGACCGATAGACCCGGCACAACCACGAGACGGGGGGATCGAGTCATCCTCCCGGGCAACAGGAGAAACCCATGGCCAACAAACCGGTCGAAATTGTCGAACTGGCAGGAAATGCCGGGGTGTACAAGGCGAATCTCGGCGCCCCCAATTTCCTGGTACGGAGTTTCATGGCAGGACTGTTCATCGCGGTGGGAGCCGCACTGTGCACCGTCTGCGGCACGGGGGTGGAAAAGACCCTGGGCCCGGGCTTCAAGGCCCTGGTGGGCGGCGCGGTCTTCCCCGTGGGACTCATCGCCATCGTGCTGACGGGCATGTCGCTTTTCACGGGCGACACGATGCTCATCCCCATGGCGGTGTTTCAGAAAAAGACCACCTGGGACAAGGTGTTCAATGCCTGGTTCTGGGTCTACATCGGGAACTTCGTCGGCTCCATCTTCTGGGCCTACCTGATGGTCGTCGGCCCCCTGACGAAGGGGGGAGGCCCCGAGCTGACGGTGTTCGGGCAGAACGCCGTCGCGATCGCGGAAGCCAAGACCCTCCCCTACATCGCGACGGGCACCCTCGGGCTCTGGTCCGCGTTCATGAAGGGCATCGCCTGCAACCTGCTGGTCAACGTCGCCATCCTGCTCGCCTTCGCGTCGAAGAACATGATCGGGAAATTCTTCGGCATCTGGTTCCCCATCATGGCCTTCGTCGCCTCGGGGTTCGAGCACTCCGTGGCGAACATGTACTTCATCCCCACGGGCATCCTGCTGGGGGCCAATGTCTCCTGGGCGCAATTCGTCCAGTGGAACCTGGTCCCGGTGACGCTGGGAAATATCGTGGGCGGGTTCATCTTCATAGGCGCCGTCTACTTCTACTCCTTCAAGAAGGAGCTCTCGTCGATGTCCCCCACCTAGCGCCACGGACCTTCGCGATCCCGGACCGGGGAAGCGCCTTTCGGCATCGCACCGCGATCGGCAAGGGGGTTTGAAGGCGACGGCGGGCTAGAGAAACGGCAGGGGGTCGTCCCGGCGGTAGGCCGTGGCCTGGCAGGACGCCAAGAGATCGCCGGAAGGGTTGCGGACCTCGATGAGGAAGTGGCTGACCCGGCGGGAACGGTTGACGAGCTTCGCCTCGGCCTGGAGGACGTCCCCTTCGTTCGGGGCCTTCACGTAGGCAATGCTCACGTTGAGGGCGATCTCGATGCGGCCGCTGGAATTCGAGGCAAACTGGAACGCTTCGTCGATGAGCGAGAAGAGCGCGCCGCCGTGGCAGCGCCCGTAGATGTTGCGGTGACTCTCCGTGAAGGTCATCCGGACGAGCGCGTAGCCGTCTTCGACCTTCAGCAGCTCGAGGCCCAGCAGCTTCGCATAGGGTTCGTCCTTCGCGCGCCCGCGCAGGGCCTCGAAGACCTTCTCGCTCATGCCTCCCCCCCTAAAATCAAATCCCCCTTCATCCCCCCGCGTCGAGGGGAGTGCCAAGGGGGATATCGTTCTTGCCTTTACCCTCGCGCTATCGCATCGGAGACCTCAAGGATGTAAAAAAAGGTCAATAGGAAGGCCCCCCAAAACCCAAGTAACCGGGGAAAAATAATGGAAAAGTTTTCCCCCGAA
>CAYZKT010000024.1:10887-20102 GCA_964478885.1 uncultured Syntrophaceae bacterium
GTCAAAAAGGTGCAGATGCAAGGCGCCCGACATCCCGAGGAGCGAGGCGTACTTTAGGCGTACGTTGAGCGACGAGGGCGGAGGGCAACGCCGCAGATGTTCCTTTTTCACCAGCCTTTCAGAGGCTGTAAACCTTGTCCCCCGGCAGCACCGTAAACCCGCTCTTCGTCAGGATCTCAATGGCCCGGTCCGTCGCGTTGAACCGGAAGATGATGATCGCATGCTCGCCGCTTCTCTCCACGTAGGCGTACATGTACTCCACGTTGATGCTTTCCTTCGAGAGCGCCTCGAGGATGCTGTGGAGCCCGCCCGGCCGGTCGGGGACCAGCACGGCCACCACGCTCGTGCGCCCCACGGTGAAGCCGTTCTCCTTGAGGACCTGCTTGGCCTTTTCCGCGTCGTTGACGATCAGGCGCAGCACCCCGAAATCGGAGGTGTCGGCGAGCGAAAGGGCCCGGATGTTGATGCCGGCGTCCCTCAGCACGCGCGTGACGAACTCCAGCCCGCCCGGCTTGTTCTCCAGAAAGATGGATATCTGCTCGACCTTGTTCATGGGTGCACCCCCTTCGTGCGGTCTCAGATGGTTCGCTTGTCGATGACGCGCTTCGCCTTGCCCTCGAAGCGCTGGATCGTCTTGGGCTCCACGAGCTTCACCTTGGTCGAGACGCCCAGGTAGTCCTTGATGTCCTTCGTGATGCGGCGGCTGAGTTGCTGCAGCACCTTCACCTCGCCCGTCTCGGCGAAGACCTTCTCCCCCACCTCGACCTGCACCTCCAGGGTGTCGAGATTGCCCTCGCGGTCCACGACGAGCATGTAGTGGGGCTCGATGCCCGGGATGTTGAGCAGCACGCCCTCGATCTGGGAGGGAAAGACGTTGACGCCGCGGATGATCAGCATGTCGTCGCTGCGGCCCGTGACGCGGTCCATGCGAACGAGCGTCCGGCCGCACCGGCAGGGCGCCTTCACCAGGCGGGAGACGTCCCGCGTGCGGTAGCGGATCAGCGGGAATGCCTCCTTGGTCACCGTCGTGAAGACCAGTTCGCCGATCTCCCCTTCGGGCAGCGCCTCGCCCGTCTCGGGGTCGATGATCTCGGCGATGAAGTGGTCCTCGAAGATGTGCAGGCCCTGCTTGGCCTCGAGGCACTCCATGGCGACGCCGGGCCCCATGACCTCCGAGAGCCCGTAGATGTCGAGGGCCGTGATGTCGAGTTTGCTCTCGATCTCCTGGCGCATCTTCTCGCTCCAGGGCTCGGCGCCGAGGACGCCCACGCGCAGCTTCAGGGCGCGCATGTCGACGCCCATCTCCTCGCCCTGCTCGGCCAGGTAGAGCGTGTAGGAGGGGGTGGCGCAGACGGCCGTGGGGCCGAAGTCCTGGAGGATCATGATCTGGCGCTTCGTGTTGCCGCCGGAGATGGGGATGACGCTCGCGCCGAGTTTCTCGGCCCCGTAGTGGGCCCCGAGGCCGCCGGTGAACAGGCCGTAGCCGTAGGCGTTGTGGATGATGTCGTTCTTCGTGAGGCCCGCCATGACGAAGCACCGGGCCATGAGCTCGGACCAGGTCTCGATGTCGCGCCTCGTGTAGCCCACGACGGTGGAGCGTCCCGTGGTGCCCGAGGAGGCGTGGACCCGGACCACGCTCGACATGGGGACGGCGAAGAGGCCGTAGGGGTAGTTGTCCCGCAGGTCCTGCTTGGTCGTGAAGGGAAGCCGCTTGAGGTCGTCGAGGGATCGGATGTCGTCGGGCCTGACGCCGGCGTTGTCGAAGGCCCGCTTGTAGAACCCCACGGTGTGGTAGACGCGCTGGACCGCCTGCTGAAGCCTCTTGACCTGCAACGCCTCCAGCGCCTCGCGCGGCAGCGTCTCGAATTCTTCGTTGTAAATCATAATCCCCTCTTGCCTCCTCATGGTGTAGTCAGGGCCGGAAAACAGGCCGCATGATAGCTGAAATCCCCTGCATTTCAAAGCGGATTTACCCGTCTGGGCGATCCATCGTGCAGATGGTCCCGTCGCGGTAGCACCGCTTGATGTAGACGTACCCGCCGGCCAGGGCAATGATGATCACGCCGATCCCGATGAGCTTGATCCCGTCGAGGTCCTTCACGTCGAGAATGATGACCTTGCGGGCAATCGCGATCATCGCCACCGTCATGACGACCTCAACGTGGACGAGCCTGTGGTCCAGGTACATCCGGATCGACTCCAGGAGCTCGATGCCGATGAGGACGAGCAGGAACATGCCGAAGATCTCGAGGAGGCGGTTGACATCGAAGAGCAGGTACGGGGGCGTGCTCAGATCCCGGATGATGATCCAGGCCAGATCGAGCGAAGCAAAGAGGACCACCAGGGCCATCATGACGACGAGAGACCTGATCACGATGCTTTCGAGCTTTTCCAGGTACTTGAGCATGGCCAAACTCCAGGGAAATAG
Source organism: uncultured Syntrophaceae bacterium (assembly GCA_964478885.1). Taxonomy (GTDB): domain Bacteria; phylum Desulfobacterota; class Syntrophia; order Syntrophales; family UBA2192; genus UBA2192. The sequence continues at coordinate 13,316 of CAYZKT010000024.1, forward strand.
ATGTGCCTTTTCGGGTATTTCTATCATAACCGGCCGCAAGAGCAAAGGATTTGTGTTTGGAATCGGCGGACTCCGTGATTATAATAAGCAAAACGAGCGACCACAGGAGTGTCACATGGGCACCGTCAAGATCAAGGGCATGTCCTGCAGCCACTGCGTCATGGCCGTTACGAAGGCCTTGAGCGGCATCGAAGGCGTGGGAAACGTGAAAGTGGACCTGGCAAAAGGCGAGGCGACCTTCGAGGAGACCAGGCCCGTCGACCGGGCCGTCGTCGCGGAGCGGATCCGGAAAGCGGGGTTCGACGTTGCCTGAGAAGGTCACCCTCGGAATTTCGGGCATGTCCTGCGCCGCCTGCGTGCGGCGCGTCGAGGAGGGCCTGAAGGCCCTGCCGGGCGTGCGAGACGCCGCGGTGAATTTCGCCACGGGCAAGGCCCTCGTGGACTATGACCCCGGCGCGATCAGCATGGACGGGATGGCCGGCGCGGTGCGCGAGCTGGGCTACGAGGTCGTCTCCCGGGAACCGGCGGGCCCCGCCGCCCGGGAGAGGACGACGGTATCCATCGGCGGGATGACCTGCTCGGCCTGCGTGCGGAGGGTCGAGCTTGCCCTGAAGGAGGTCGCCGGAGTCGAGGACGCCTCCGTGAACCTGGCCACGGGGCGCGGGACGGTGACCCACGGCCCGGAATGGGCCGGGCCGGGCGCGCTCCGCAGGGCTGTCACGGAGGCGGGCTACGAGTACCTGGGCCTCGTCGACGAGACGCGCGAGGACCCCATCGAGAAGGCCCGCGAGAGGGAGATCCGGGAGCTTACCGTCAAGTTCATCGCCGGCATCGTCTTGAGCGTCGTCATCTTCATGGGGACCATGCAGGAGTGGTTTCCCTTCCTGGACGGAATCCCCCGGCAGGCCATGCTCACCCTGCTGTTTGCCCTCACGACGCCCGTTGTCTTCTGGGTGGGAAGCCGCTTCCATTCGGGCGCCCTGAAGGCGCTCAGGCAGAAGACGCCGGACATGAACACGCTCGTGTCCATCGGGGCGCTCTCGGCCTACCTGTACTCGGCGCTGGCCACGTTCTTCCCGGCATTCTTCACCCGTGCGGGAGTGGAGCTTCACGTCTACTACGACGGGGCGGCGTTCATCGTGAGCTTCATCGTCCTGGGGAGGCTGCTCGAGGCCAGAACGAAGGGAAAGACCTCGCAGGCCATCAAGCGCCTCGTGGGGCTCAAACCCCGGACGGCGCGGGTGATCCGCGACGGTCAGCCCGCGGACATCCCCGTCGAGGAGGTCCTGAGGGGCGACGAGATCCTCGTGCGGCCAGGCGATAAGATCCCGACGGACGGCATTGTCCTCACGGGCGCCTCGGCCGTGGACGAGTCCATGCTCACGGGCGAGAGCATGCCCGTCGCGAAAGAGCCGGGCAGCGACGTCTACGGGGCCACGATCAACCGCAGTGGGAGCTTTACCTTCCGGGCTACGAAGATCGGGGCCGAGACGGCGCTCGCGCAGATCATCCGCCTCGTCGAGGAGGCCCAGGGCTCGAAGGCGCCCATTCAGCGGATCGCCGACCGCGTTGCCGCCGTATTCGTGCCGACCGTCATGGCGATTGCCGCCGTCACGTTCGTCGTCTGGGCTTTTATCGTCCCGGACCCCGTCCTGACGCGGGCGCTGCTCAATTTCGTCTCCGTGCTGATCATCGCCTGCCCCTGCGCCATGGGACTGGCGACGCCGACGGCCGTCATGGTGGGCACGGGGATCGGGGCCGAGAAGGGGATCCTCATCAAGGGGGGCGAGAGCCTCGAGAAAGCCCACAGGCTGACCATGGTCGTCTTCGACAAAACGGGGACCCTCACTGTGGGCGAGCCCCGGGTCACCGACATCGAAACGGCGCCCGGCGCAGGCCGTGAGGACGTCCTGCGGGCCGCCGCCTCGGTGGAAGCCCTCTCCGAGCATCCCCTGGCCGCCGCGATCGTCGAGAAGGCCGGGAGCGAGGGGATCGGGCCGGGCCCCGTCGAGGGGTTCGAGGCCCTCTCGGGCCTCGGCGCCAGGGCCCGCATCGACGGCGCGAACGTCCTGCTGGGCAATCGAAAGCTGATCGAGCAGGAAGGCGTGCGCCTCGACGGCATGGGCGGGACGGCAGACAGGCTCTCCGGCGAGGCAAAGACCTGCGTTTTCGTGGCTCTCGGGGGAAAGGTGGCCGGGGTGATCGCCCTTGCCGACGTTCCGAAGGACACGGCCGCCGAAACGGTGGCAACGCTGAAGGGCATGGGCCTCAAGGTGGGCCTGATCACCGGCGACAACGAGGGCACCGCCCGGTCCATGGGCCGGGCTCTCGGCATCGACAGGGTGCTCGCCGAGGTCCTCCCCGGCGGAAAGGCAAAAGAGATCGAGCGCTTGAAAGCGCAGGGCGAGGTGGTCGCCATGGTGGGCGATGGGATCAACGACGCGCCGGCCCTCTCGGCCGCCGACATCGGGATCGCCATCGGCGCCGGGACCGACGTGGCCATCGAGGCCTCCGACATCACCCTCATCCGCGACGACCTGCGGGCCGTGCCCGAGGCGATCCGGCTCTCCTTCCGGACGATGAAGGCCATCCGGCAAAACCTTTTCTGGGCGTTCATCTACAACGTCATCGGGATTCCCGTTGCCGCCGGCGTTCTCTACCCGTTTTTCGGGGTCCTCCTCAACCCCGTCTATGCCGCCGCCGCCATGGCGCTCAGCTCCGTGTCGGTGGTGACCAATTCGCTGCGGCTGCGATGGTCCTAGCGGCTCGCGCCGCAGGCAAGTGCCGGGAAGCTGTGAAGTTGAGAAGCCGGGACGAGCCGGCAGCCGTGCGCGGGGCTTCCCATACTCCGAACTTCCTGACTTCCGAGCTTCCTGACTTCCATCTTTTCAAAGGGGGTAGAAATGTTCTCGCCCTGTGCAGTTAAGGCGGGGACTGCACAGGGCGAGGAGGAAGGGGAGGGAACTTATGTGGATATCCTCACAACAGCCTGTAAGGATAAGCGCGTTTCGTCCAGATGCTCGTCGGGTAATCTGCCTGCAGCCGTTCATAGGCCATTTTGAGCGGCTTCGCGTTGTGCGTGCTCTTGTACTGGCAGACCCCTTTCAGGTATATCGCCTCCGCGGTTGAATCGCTCCGCGGGTACTTCTCCACGATCTGATCGAAGAACTCCAGGGCCTTCTCGATTCGTTCCGCATCGAAATGAACCTTGCCCACCCCAAGCAGAATGGACGGAATCATCTCTTCGGGAGGGAGGAAGCCTGCGGTGCGGTGATGTTCGTTTCCTCCGCCGTTTGCCGAGATGAGAGTCGGTGTCCACTTCGCCATGATAGAATCAGCCCAGGGTTTGCAGTCTCATGTCAATCGAGAAAAAAACGACATTCCCCTATATGAATTCGATCCTTTTAAGGCCTGTCTCAGATTCGCCTCCCGACGAATCCCTGCCCGCTATTCCGCTATCCTCATCCGGCCGTCGGAAAAAAAAGATTCATATGCAGGTAAAGCAAACATGCTGCCACCTCGGGGACAGCGGGTTTCTTTTTTCAACTATTCGACATCACAACTCATTTCCGAGAATCATCTCCGGATCGCCCCCGGGTGCAGACGACACAATCTCCCCCCTTCGACGGGCAGGCCCCCGCGACGCCGGGGCCTGCCCCCTCGAGGCGCCCTGAAGACGACCCTTTGGGGGGAGCGACCCTTTCGTCACGACACTGCGACATGAATGTCGCTCGCGAAGGTCGCATTTGTCTTCTAATGCGACCCTCGCCAGGATAAAGGCTTCAGGCCACGGGCATCAGGATAAGAGAAAAGATGCTTCCGGTAAAAATAGCCATTGGGACGACGTTTCAGGCAGGCAGAATGCAGTCCGGGGCGTCGTGGGAGGCGTTGTTGACGACGGGCGTCACGTCGTAGGCATCCATCTCCTCCGCGGGATAGGGTGTCAGGATCGCCTGGAGCCGCCCGAGATTTCCCTCTTCGGGATCGAGCCATCGGTTTTCGGCGCCCTCGGCCACAATGACCGGCATGCGGTCATGGGTGGGGCGCACCAGATCGTTCGCCACGGTCGTGACGATCGTGCACGTGCGGATCTCGCGCCCATCGGCCGCCCTCCACGTTTCGTAGAGACCCGCAAAGCCGAAGGGCTTTCGCGTCTTGAGAAAAATGTAGACGGGCACCTTCCGCTTCCCCGCAGGGCGCCACTCGTAAAACCCGTCGGCCGCGATGAGGCAGCGCCGCTTCGCGAAGGCGCGACGAAAGCTGGGCTTCTCCCCCAGGGTTTCGGCGCGGGCGTTGATGAGGCGGTTGCCGATGGCGGGATCCTTCGCCCAGGAGGGGATCAGGCCCCACCGCATGGGCTCGATGCGCCTCGACCCGTGCGCAATGACGCAGAGGATGTCCTGTCCCGGCGCGATGTTGTACCGGGGTCGGAGTCCCTCCGGCGCCAATGCGTGGAACCGCTCGGTGACGGCAACAAAGGGACTGACGAGCGTGAACCTCCCGCACATGGGTGCCCTCCCCCGCGTAATCAGGGACCCGCGAGGCATCCCTCTCATGGCAGGCCCAGCGGTACGTGCATGAAGTTAGGAAGCTATGAAGTTGAGAAGTTCGGAAAAGCTCAGGACATGAGCATCATCTCGGTCTGTCTCAGCTTCTCAACTTCCCGACTTCTCAACTTCGCGAGATGAAAAGGATGCGCCCCGGGTCAACAGCCTGCTTATCTTATCCCGTCGAGACTGGTCAATAAGGTTTAGATGCAAGGCGCGCGAGGGCGAGGAGCGAGGCGTACTTTGAGGCGTACGTCGAGCGACGCAGGCCGAAGCGCAACGCAGCAGATGAACCTTTTTCACCAGTCTCTCACCCATCCATCAGATTGATCATCTGGTACTCGTGCATCATGCACCGATCCTGCACGAAGAGAATCCTGTTTTCCTCGGCGAGTCTGCGGGCCTCTTCGTTCCGGATCCCCTGCTGGAGCCACACGGCAACGATGTCCCCCCGCTCCTTTTTCCTGTCGACGGCCTGGATGACCGGCTCGAGCGCCTCCTCGGAGCGGCGGAACACAAGGACGACGTCGATCCGCTTCGGAACGGATTTGAGATCGGGGTAGCTCTTGCGTTTGAGGATGACTTCCCCGGTAGGGTTGACGGGAATGATGTCGTAGCCCTTCTTGCCCAGGAACTCCGGCACCCAGTGGGCCGTTTTGCCGGGGTCCTTCGACATCCCGAAAACGGCGATGCTTCGGGTTTTCTCCAGGATGTTCCGTATCCCGTCGGCGGTGACCATGCGAGAACTCCTTTCAGGATTGGTTCTTCATATTAGCACAACCCGGCGGTGCGGCGCATCCGGCATGGCAGAACTCGGGGGCATCTTCCCGGACACGGCCCTCTTGCAACCCGGTTTCCATCATTTTATGACCCCCCTATTCCATTCCGTCAGTCCACCCGCACGTGCTTCCAACGCCCCCCCCGGAAGCGCAGGGCCATGAGCAGGGAGTAGCACATCATGGAGACGACCATGGCGACCCAGACCCCGGTGGGACCCCAGTCCAGCGTGATCGCCAGCCCGTAGGCCAGCGGCAGCCGGACCCCCCACATGGAGGCCACGATGATCCACATCGTCGACTTCGTGTCGCCGGCCCCCGTGATCGCCCCGGAAAGGATGGTCCCCAGGGCCAGAAAGGGCTCGGAAACCATGTTGATCCGCAGGTAATGGGCCGTCTCGGCCAGGACCTCCGGCGTCCGCGCCAGAATTGATGCGAACGCTTCGGCCCAGACGAAGATGGGCAGGGCAAGCGAGCCCAGCAGGACCATTCCCGCCCCCGCCGTCTTCCACCCGAGGGTCTCGGCCCTTTGCGGGTTGCCCGCCCCCAGGTTCTGACCGGCGAGGACCGAGGCGGCCATGTTGAGGGCGAAGGCCGGCAGGAAGATGATGGCCTCGATCCGTAGCCCGTTGGTCAGCGCGGCGAGGGCCGTGACCGTTCCCTCGCCGATCCGCGACAAGATGTTGTAGAGCACGATGCTCCCCGCCTGCCAGGCGACCTGCAGGAAAACCGACGGCCAGCCGATGTCGACGATCCGGCCGATGGTGGGGAAATCCACGCGCCAGGGTTCGGTGAAGACACCCCGCCACCGCTTCGTCGCCAGGAGCGCCAGGCTGATGAGCATGCCTGCGGCAAACGACGAGGCCGTGGCCAGCGCGATGCCTCGGTACCCCATTTCCGGAAAAGGCGGAATCCCGAAGACCAGGGCGAAGTCGCCCGCGATGTTGACGAGGCTGACAAAGAACATCGTGAGCAGGGGTTTCCTCACGTCGCCCGCGGCGCGGAAGATGGCGTTGGCGATGATGAGCAGGTAATTGGGCCCCAGGGCGAAGGCGAAGATGCGCAGGAAGTCCTCCGCGACGGCGCGGATCTCGCCGGGCATGCCGGCCAGGGCCACGATCTCGCGGCAGTACACGACCGTGGCGGCGGTGATGACGACGGCCACGACCGCGCCGAACAGCAGCGACTGCCTCGCGATCCCGACGGCCCGGCCCGGGTTCGACGCCCCGACGGCCCGCGACACCATGGCGATCGTCCCGACGCCGATGGCGTTGGCGACAACGATGACGATGAAGAAGAGCTGGGTGACAAACCCGATGGCCGCCTGGATGTCGGGCCCGATGAAGCCCGCCACGTAGAGATCGGCCAGGCCCACGAGGAAGTTGAAGACCATGATGAAGAAGGTCGGCCACGAGAGGTGCCAGATGTTTTTCCAGAGGCTGCCCTGCGTCAGCTCCGGGGGAC
>CAYZKT010000024.1:20202-21278 GCA_964478885.1 uncultured Syntrophaceae bacterium
CCCAGGGTCTGGATCGCCGCAAGATCGATCAGGTCCTCGTCGCCCTCCTTGCCGCCATTGTGCAGGACGGCCTTGCCCGTCTGAGGGTTGAAGGTCCCCCACTTTTCCTGCCCCACCTCCACGAAGAGGTACCCGACCCGGCCGTGATGGGCGGCCGGCACGATCTCCTCGAGATTGTTCGACGCGAGGCCCGTCCCGAGCGATTGCCGGTAGCGGACACGGGCCTCCTCCTGCTCCCTGCGGAACCAGGGCTCCACGACGGGCAGGGCCAGGGCGTGAAGCTCCTCCGTGCTCAACTGATCCGGGTTGCCGATGATCGCCGTCTCCACCAGGCCGGAATAGGTGGTGACGTCCCGGTACAGGGAAAAGACGTATTCGACCCCGGCGACGATCAGCGGATCGCGCTCGTCCTTCAGGATCGTCCGGAGGCTCTTGTCGATCTGCTGGAGGTAACGGAGAACGTTCTCCTTGGTGTACACCTCGTCGGTCCACGCCGTCGATCCGCGGGGACCGGTACCCCCCGACGAAGAGGATCGGGACCGCAGGCGCTTGCCGGCGGCGTCGACCTTGAGCACTTCATCGATGTTTCGGGGCAGGCCCTCGGGCCGGGTCTCCTTCACCCCGTACCGGGAGCACGCCAGCAGCCGCACGTCCTTCTGGCTCAGGGCCAGCACGTAGAAGCGGCCTTCGGTGTTGAACAGGGGAAGCAGGGGCTTTACGTTGAACCGTTCGGCCAGGACGACCGAAGGGAGAAATTCCACGGGGAGCCGGTAGATCCGGAAAAAATCCGGGCACAGGAAAAGGGCCAGGCCGCTCGACTGCTGCCGCCAGAAGGGATTGTTCTTCACGAGTGCATGGACGGGCTCGAGAAATTTCTCCACCTCGGCAGTGCGTCGGCCGCCGCTCACGAGCCGCTCTTCCGTTTCCTTGAGGAGGTTCTTCAGCCGGATGGCATTCTGCTGCACCTCTGCGCCGGCCCTGTGCGTGGGCATGTAAATGCTCAGGCTCGGCGCCGTCCCCTTCTCGATGAGAAGCCTCAGTTCGTCTTTGGAAAGCTCGTTCATAAACCCTCCATC
>CAYZKT010000025.1:0-1735 GCA_964478885.1 uncultured Syntrophaceae bacterium
GCATCGGCGGCGCGTCGTTGAACGCCCGGATCCTCTCGGAGTACGAAAGCGACAGTCTCGTGTTCGGGACGGGACCGCTGACGGGCAGCTTCGCCCCGGCCTCGTCCTTGCTCGTGGCAACGTTCCGCTCGCTCCGATGGGAGCATCTCTGTCACGTTCCCTTCATGCTGCGCAGCGGCCCGGAGTTGAAGTTCTCGGGCTTGGACTGCCTCGTGGTCCGCGGCGTTGCCTCGGAGCCCTGCGCCCTGTTCGTCAGCCGGGGGCAGGTCCGCCTTCTTCCCGCGCCCGATTCGGCGGGAAAGACCGTCCCCGAGTTGCTGCAGGCGCTTCGGATGAAGGCGCCGGGCTTCCGTGCATCCATCGTGACGGGCCCCGCAGCGGACAGCCATTCCCCCCATGCGTCGGCCTCCATCGGCAGCCACGGGAGCCTCGACAAGGTCGGGCTGGCCCTGCGGATGGGCGCGAAGAACCTCAAGGCCGTTCTCTTCAACGGCATCGGGGGCCTTCCCTTCCATGAGGACCACCCGGCACTGTCCAAGGCAACGGAGAAAATGCTGCGGGATGCGGGGGCGATGAAGGCGGGGGGATTTGTCCCCGTCCTGAAGGGCCTCGCCGACGGCCCGGAGGCGGCCGGCGCTCTGCGTGGAAAACTCGGCAGGGACCGTGCCTGCTATCATTGCCCGTGCCCCTGCATGACCTACGCGTCCGCAGGGAAAACGGGACAGGAACGGGAGGGGCTCCTCCTCCTGGATCACGCCGGCTGGGCCGCTCTTGCCCGTAAATCGGAAAGCGCCCTGCCCCTGCTCATGCGGTGCCTGGAGCTGGGTTTCGATCCCCTCGCGGCCGGACTGTCCCTGAGGGAGGATCGCCCGCTGAAGGAAGCATTGACTGCCGTCGAGAAGCTCGCCGCGGATGAGGCGTCGATCGTCGAGGAAGACTACCCATCGGTTCCGGGGATCGACGCGCGGGACTACCGCATTCTGGGTGGCGGCATCACACCCCTGTCGACGGGAAGCACCTGGGCACAACGTACCGCTTCGGCCCTGATCCTCGGCATTTGCCCCGTATTCATCCAGATCGCCGGCCGTATGGACCGCACCGATCTGCTTCGTTTCCTTTCTTCCGACGCCGCGGAAGTCAAGTCCCTGGCGGCGAAACTCGACGGGCAGGTCGAAATGCTCCTGGAGGGGAAAATACCGGAACAGGGTACTGTGTAAAGAAAGAGTCCAGGGGACAGGGTTCAGGGTCCAGGGAAAGCAAGAGAAAAAAAGAAAAGGATCGAGGAAACAATCCCCGATCCTTTTTTGTTTATCTTTCCTGTACCCGGTACCCTGAACCCCGGACCCTGTTTCTCAGTCCGCAAAGAACGCCGGAAGCAGTTCGGGGATCTTCCCCTGCATTTTCTGACGCTTCTCCTCGATGGTCTTGCACTCGATGCACAGGGTGGTCACGGGCCTGGCCATGAGCCTCTTCACGCCTATCGGCTCGCCGCACTCCTCGCAAATCCCGTAGGTCCCGTCATCGATGCGCTCGATGGCATCCTTCATCTTCACGATCAGTTTCCGCTCGCGCTCCCTCATGCGGATCTCGAGGTTGAGCTCGGACTCCTGGGAGGCCCTGTCGTTCATATCGGGAAGCTTCTCTTCGTTTCCCGCCATGTCGACGACGGTCTTTCCCACTTCCGCCATCAACTCGTTGATCTTGGACTGCAGCATTTTCCTGATCAGTTTCAGGT
>CAYZKT010000025.1:1835-21256 GCA_964478885.1 uncultured Syntrophaceae bacterium
TCCGCCATCAACTCGTTGATCTTGGACTGCAGCATTTTCCTGATCAGTTTCAGGTCTTTGGCTGTTGCTGCCTGCACCTTTGCCAAGTTGCTTTCCCCTTGCCCTGTCTCTTTGGGTCGTAACCCTGGCACCCTCGATTATTCATGAAATATGCCAATGGATTTTTTGACATAGCACATTTCGCCCCTTCTTTGCTATAGTATAATCACTTTCTGACAGGAGGCAACATCCCGTGAATCCTGAAATGATCAAGAAAATCGATGCCGTTCTTGACCGTGTAAAGGACCCCGAAAGCGGGCTGTCCGTTTCCCGCCTCGGTGTGGTCGAACGGGTCAGGTACAACGAATCCTCAAAAAAACTCTACATATTCGGTGACTTCGAAAGACACATGCCCCGTTGCAGCGCATGCTCGGCCATTGCCGGACTGATCGTGGACCGCATTGCCCGCGATCTCGCAGTGGAGTTTCACGCCGAGTTTCCCGACCTGGACGTGGAGTTTGTCCGCTAGAGATCACGGACGTCTCGATGCGGCCTCGACGGGTCCCGATTCCGGACGCCCCCCTCCCGGACGTCTCGACCTAGCAGAGCTTTCCAAACCTCTCCATGGCATAAAGGGGGTCGTGATCGGCCCTGAGACCGACGACCTTGGCGAGGTGGGCTTTTTCTTCCTTGATCAGCCTTTCGATGATCTTCTTCTGTTCGCGGTCCCTGGTGAGTTTTGCCAGTTCCGAGTAGAGGAGAATGGCGTTCTTTTCGGCATGCAGCGCAATTTTGCAGGCATCCTCGACGTTTTTCACGGAATCGATCTGCCGGGCCGCGTCTTCGCCCTTCGGAAAGACCCCATCCCTTGCAATGGATTCGAGATATTCGCTCACCTCGACCGTACGGAAGCACTCGTCGACCCCTTTCTTCAGGACCGTGCGCTGGATGCCGACCAGCCATTCGAGATGCCTGGCCTCTTCCTTGGCCAGTTTGAGGAAGAGGTCCCGCAGTTCGGGATCCTGCAAACGCTTGGCCGCCTCGGTGTAAAACGTGACTCCCTCCTCTTCCTTCCGGATGGCGAAGTCCATGATGCTGATTTGCGCCGGAGACATGCTGAAACCTCCTTTCTTTCAGCCGGGACGTGCCGCACAGCTTCGATGATCGGCTGTCTTTCCGCATCGTTCGCGTAGGAACCTGAAAAATCCCCTCCCGCATGCGGAGGTAAGGGCAGCGGAAGGGGATTTTTCGAAAGATCCGTCATCCCGTCTCAGAAGAATCTCCCGAACTTCATCGCCGCGTAAGCCGGGTCGTAGTCGGCCCTCACGGCGGCCACCATGGCGATGTGGGAACGCTCCTCCTTCGCGATGTCCTCGAAGATCTTCTTCTGCTCTTTGTCCTTCGAGAGCTTCGCCAGTTCCGAGTAGAGAAGAATCGCGTTCTTCTCGGCATCCATGGCAATGACGCATGCCTCGCCGACCGTGCTCACCTTCTCGAGTCGCTTCACCATGCTGTCGCCTCTCGGGAAGAAACCCTCACGGAGGATCGTGTCGAGATAATCGCTGACGGCCTCCGAGCGGAAGCACTGGTCCGCGCCTTTCTTCTCGGTCTTCGCCTTGAGGCCGATGAAGGTCTGTAGGTGCTTTGCCTCTTCCTTGGCGAGTTTCATGAACAGGTCCTTCAGGTCCCTGTCCTCGAATTTCCTGGCTGCCTTCGTGTAGAAACCGATGCCGTCCTTTTCCGCCTTCATCGAGTAATCAAAGATGTTCATTTCCGTTTTTGCCATGGCTCAACCTCCTTTTTTTACGGGTTCAGCGAATTCAGATTCATATTTTGTTTATTGTATTATGCCTTCGATATGAAAACAACGTTCTTCTTGCCCGGCGGCCAGCAAGGACAAAACACACCCCCTCCCGATCAGGACCGCCTTCGCTTAAGCGCATCCGGGTTGACGAGGTTCGGCGGGACGTCTCCCCTCAGCGCAGCAAAAAGATTCGCGGCGGCCATCTCCGCCATCCTGGCCCGGACGTCGATCGTCGCACTCCCCACGTGGGGCAGGAGAACGACATGGTCGAACTCGGCAAGCCCCGGCTCCAACGCCGGTTCGTTTTCGTAGACATCGAGCCCCGCCCCGGCGATTTTCCTTTGCCGAAGAGCGTCCACCAGCGCTCTCTCGTCCACCACGGGTCCCCTGGACACATTCAGCAGATAGGCCGTGGGCTTCATCCGCGACAGGGTTTCCCGATTGATCAAGTGACGCGTCTCGTCCGTGAGGGGAACATGCAGGGAGACAAAATCGGATTCGCCGAGCAGATCCCCGAAATCCCTGAACTCGACGCCAAGCCTCCGCTCCTCTTCCGGATCGAGACGTCTGCGGTTGAAGTATAGAATGCGCATCCGGAACCCTCGCGCCCTCTCGGCCACCGCCTTCCCGATCCGCCCGAGGCCGACGATCCCGAGCGTCTTTCCCGATACGTCCGTGCTCAGGAAGAGCCGGGGCGCCCACCAGCGGAACTCCCCCGCCCTCGTCCTGCGGTCCAGGTCAACGACCCGCCTTCCGACCGCCAGAAGGAGGGCAAAGGTGAGATCGGCCGTCGGTTCGGTCACGACGCCCGGCGTGTTGGTGACGAGGATGCCCCTGGCGGAGGCGGCTTCCACGTCGACGTTGTTGTACCCCACGGCCATATTGGCGATCACGCGCAGCCGCGGGGCACGATCCATCAGTTCGGCATCGACCCGATCGGTGATCATCGACAGGAAGCCCTCCCGGTCGGCCACTGCCTCGAGGACCCTCTCACGTTCCATGGGACGGTTTTCCCGGTTGCACAGCATGCTGCAGGCGTCGTCGAGACGGCGAAGCACCGTCTCCTCGATATGCCCGCTCACGAGGATCTTGCTTTTCATGGACAACTCCTTACGGGAGACGCAGGCAAGAGAATCCCTTTGGGGGGGGTTGAACGCAGTCGAACCGGACGGGGGGAAGAAGGGATCAATGCCCGTTCAGCGTGGGCAGCCAGCGATAGACGGGCTCCACGAACCGGCCGACCTGCTGTTTTCGCGGGATGGCAAACACGAACCCCTTCCTCTGGTCGGGCACGACAGCAATGTGTCTCAATATGCCCGGGTCGGGGTTCGCATCCAGAAACCGCTTCAGGTGGTTGTACATCTTCTGGTTGTCGTAATAGAGATGAAAATCCAGCTTCCCCCAGCGCACGGGCTCCTTGTGCAGCCTCTCTGCGTTGGTGATCTTGGGGGCCCGGAACGCGGCATAGCCCTTCTCGATCAGGTGGCCTTCGCCGGGTGGCCTGTCGACGAGGTAGAAGGTGATGAACAGCCTGTCGTAGCGCATGATGAGCTTCGAGATCGGCATGTAGAGCCAGGCGTGACGGGGAAGCAGCGTGATGGTGGCGTCCACCTGCTCGATCGGGCTTTTCTTGCCCAGAAATAGGTTGGCGTGGTACCCGATGGCGCCCCCGATGTTGGTGAACGTCTGGTCCTTCGGCTTCACGACGCGGACGAGGTCGTTGAAGGCATCGAGGAAGATCCGACTGTTCATCCGTCTCCCCCAGAAGTACCCGTAGGTCAGCAGAAGGGTGGCCACGATGAAGCCGTAGAAGACGGGCTGCGTTATGATCTGTTCGTTTTCGAACATCGAAATACCTCAGACGAGCGATGCGAGATCTTCCGGGATCTCGTAGAGCCCCTTGCCCTGGGCGCAGGCCACCGCCGTGGAAAGCGCCACCTGCCTGACGGGGATATCGCTCCCGTGCTTCTTCCTGAGAATACCCTCCACCAGGCCGGCCATTTCGCGGTTTTCCCCGGTGACCTTGTTATCGATGAGAAGCCGAAGCGGCAGGTTCAACTCCCGCAGTCCCTCGATCAGCCTCTCCGACTCCTTCAGGGCGAGCATGTCGGGATTGAACACGAGGATGATGCTGCAGTCCGGGCCCTGCAGGACCGCGTTGAGGTCCGAGTAGTTCCGATGCAATGTCTTGAGCCGGTTGAGGATGTCGTCGTCCCCCTCGTCGAACTTCAGCCGGATCTCGGGGTTCTTCTGACCCTCCTTGATTTCTCCCCGGATCTTCTGGATCGTGTACCGCTTCTCGAGGATCTTGCGACGGATCTGCATCAGCCGCTCGACCCAGGTGATGGTGACCTTCGGCAGTGCCAGGAAGCGAAGCGTCAGGCCGGTCGGGGGCGTGTCGAAGACGATGTAGTCGAAACCCTTCCCCTTGCGGATCGTCTCCTCGATCGCCGTCAGAAGGGCGTACTCCTCGATCCCCGGCGAGTACTTGAGCACGGAGAAATAGTCGTCCAGGTTCAGGGCCTGGAGGTAGCGGTAGGTCTCCGACAGGACGCTCACTTCCCTCTGCAGGTAATCCCGGGCCCGCTTCTGCAGGTCCACCTCCGAAAGGTATAGTGTGTCCGTGAATTTCGTCTTCCTGTCCTTGAGCTCCGTGCAGAAGATGTCCCCGAGGTTGTGGGCCGGGTCCAGTGAGGTGATGAGCACGCGGTGGTTCCTGGACAGCTGCCACGCCGTGGCTGCCGCCATGGTCGACTTGCCCACTCCGCCCTTCCCGCTGTAGAAGATGATCTTCATCAGTCGATCCCCAGGATGCCGCACATCTCGGCGAGCATGTCCCCTGCATCCTCCGCTCTGCGGTGCAGGACCCGGAACTCCCTCTCCATGAGCGGCAGGAGTTCCACGGCCAGGAATGTGGGCGGCGAGGGCATGCCCACGAAGGATCCGAGCAGCAGGAGCGCGAAGATGTTCTCCAGCTCCATCATCTCGACGATCGTCAGCGCGCAGGCCTGTTCCCGGTGTCCGTTCTGGAGCCGTTCCAGAAAGTGGACCAGGGGCCCGAAGAGCTTGTCGTCCATGCCTCGACATCCTGCCGGGTAGTGAAAAAACCGGTGCACGGCCGGGCCGTGCACCGGATGTTTCTTCTATCCGCGATCGGTTTCGATCACACCTTGTACGCCTTGCCCTTCGTGAAGTCATAGATGAAGATGAAGTTCATGAGGAGCATGATGCCCAGGATCACCATGACCGTCCACCCCGGCCCCGGCTTTGAAGCGATGGCGCCGGGCTGCACGACCCACATGAACCAGATAATGGCCAGGGTAACCGTGATCCAGAGCAGGAAGGCCGGGACCACGGCAACAACGGCAAAGCCCGACTTGAGCCGCTTGGCCACGAAGGCCGCACCGGTCATCAGGGCGATGGAGGCAATCAGCTGGTTGGCGGCCCCGAAGGACGCCCAGATGATGAGCCAGTATCCCGATGCGGCAAGCCAGCAGCCGATGGCCGCAGGGATGACGGAGGCAATCCAGCGGTTCGTCATGGCCCTGTAGACTCCTTCGGCCGTGTCCTTCAGCGGCAGGGCCATCTCCGAGATGCAGTAGCGCGCCAGGCGGTTGGTCGTGTCGAGTGTCGTGAGCGCGAAGGCGGCAACCCACATGCCCGCCAGGACCTTCACCATCTTCGTCGGGATGAAGTTCAGCCACGTCGCGGCCACCATGTCGGCGTAGGACTGGGTAAAGAGGTTGGCCGCGGCCAGTTTCACGGCCCCCGAGGTCTTCGTGAACATCTCGGCCCAGTTTGCATGATCCAGCGTGATCGGGATGTTCGCCGCCGCGCCGGCTGTCTTGATCGCCGTGAAACCGAACCCGGCGATGGCCACGATGACGATCGTGGAGAGGAACCCCTCGGTAAACATGGCGCCATAGCCCACGAAGAGCGCGTCACTTTCCTTTTCGAGCTGTTTCGAGGAGGTTCCAGAAGCCACCAGGGAGTGGAAGCCCGAGAGGGACCCGCAGGCGATGATCAGCGGGATGGCCGGCCAGAAGGGCGTGGCCTTTCCTCCCAGCAGCACCGGGGCGAAGGCCGAGTAGGCCGGGATCTCAAAGCCGCGGAAGGCGAAGACGGCCGCCACAAGCCCCAGGATCAGTCCTGCGTAAAGCAGGAAGGAGTTCTGGTAATCCCGCGGCTGCAGCAGGACGTTGACCGGCAGGGCGGCCGCCAGGACGATGTAAAAGAAGAAGACGATCATCCACGTTTCGTAGCTGGCCGTGACGGGGAACTCGATGCCCAGCCAGATGGCGATGCCCAGCATCACGATCCCGATGACGGTGGCGAGGTTGAAGTTCATCTTGACCCGGTAGAGGAGCACGCCCAGGATCAGGGCGGCCACGATGGACCAGATGTAGGCCGAGGCGATCGCCGGGGTGGCGACGAACATGCGCCCCACGACGGCGGCGAAGGCGGCCACGACGAGGACCAGCAGGAAGAAGACGATCCAGTAAAACGAACGCCCCGTCTTCTTGCCCATGAGGTCCTGCGCCACGAACTGGATCGATCGACCGTCGTAACGGATCGATGCCACCAGGGCCAGGTAGTCATGGACGGCGCCGATGAAGATGTTACCGAACCAGACCCAGAGGAGCCCCGGGAGCCATCCCCAGCAGATGGCCAGCGCGGGGCCGATGATCGGGGCCGCCCCGGCGATGGACGAGAAATGGTGCCCGAAGAGGACCTCTTTTCTCGCCGGGATGTAATCGACCCCATCGTAGAGTCGCTTCGAGGGAGTCTCGATTGCGTCGTCCGCTTTCACGACGTCCCGCTCCAGCTTCTTGCCGTACGTGAAGTACAGCACCAGGTAAAGCATAAAACCGATGATGATGATTACAGTCGTCGTCGCCATAATCCCCCTCCTTCAGAAGATAGGATTTCATCATGCATAACTTCAATAACGTCCCCGTGACACCCGGGATGGAACGGGCACGGATCTCTCGATCCTCCACGAACCATGGTATTTTCTATTCCTTTGCACGCCCGATGTCAAACAGAAATTGCATACAATTTTGCCCTTTACAGCTCCCCTCAATTGGACTAAATTGATCGAAGTTCCCCATCCCCAAAACCCTCCCGGAATTGAACGGAGGTATACCATGGCCCGGAAGAAATCCGATTCACCCCACCACGACGAGCGCATCAAGGTCGGGGCGCGCATCCGCGACTGCCGACAGAAAAAGCAGCTCACCCTCGAGGACCTGTGCACCAAGACGGGACTCGACAAGGCGGTCCTTGCCGGCATCGAAAACGACGAGACCGTCCCGCCCCTCGGGACGCTTCTGAGGATGTCCAAGGCACTGGACGTGAGCATGGCCTTTTTCTTCGAGGATGCCGTCGAGATGGAGAGGCTCTCCGTGACCCGGAGCGGGGAGCGCGTGAAGGTCAAACGCAGGCCCCATCACCGCGAGGGGGAAGTGGACTACGTCTACGAGTCCCTCGAGCCCAAGAACCCCCACAAGCACATGGAGCCTTTCCTCGTCGAGTTCCAGCCCATGGAAACGGGCGAAATGGTGTTCATGAGCCACGAGGGCGAGGAGTTCCACTTCGTCCTGGAGGGCCGGCTCGAGTTCCGCACCGACGACCGGGTGGAGGTCCTCTACCCCGGGGACTCCCTTTACTTCGAGTCGGAGATGAACCACAGCTTCCGGTCGCTGGACACGAAACCGGCCCGGGTCCTCGTCGTGGTGTGGAACCGGCCGGGTTGACGTTGTGAGGGGGCATCCCGCTCCCATCACGAAGTTGTGAAGTTGAGAAGTTGAGAAACTTGGAGAAGCCGCACACAGCCGAACTCCCAATGATTCTCAAATCTTCTAAACTTCATAGCTTCTCAGCTTCTCTTTTCTCGTGAGGCAGCCATGCTGGAGATCCGCTTTCACGGCCGTGGCGGCCAGGGCACCGTCGTCGCGACCATCCTGATGTCCAAGGCGTTCTTTCGGGCCGGCTTCCAGGTCCAGAGCTTCCCCTTCTTCGGCGTCGAGAGGCGCGGGGCCCCCGTGGAGGCGTACCTGAGGCTCGACCGGCAGAAAATTCTTTTACGAACAAACGTTTATAACCCGGATCACGTTGTCGTCCTCGACAAGACGCTCCTGGCCGGTATCGACGTCACCCGGGGCCTCAAGCCCGGGGGGTCGGTTCTCATCAACAGCCCCACCCCCCCGGCCAATGCCGAGGCCTTCTCAAAATTCAGGCTCGCCTGGGTCGACGCCAGCCGTATCGCCATGGCCAACCGGATCGGAAGCCGCACCCACCCCATCGTCAACACCTCCATGATGGGGGCAGTGGCGCGGGTCCTCGGGATGCCCCCGCTGGACGACGTCGTCGCGGCCATCCGCGACGAGGTGCCCGGAGACGCCGAGCGCAACGTCACGGCAGCCCGGGAGGCCTACGAGGCCGTCCAATTCGCGGAAGCCGTGAAACCCGCGGCCTGAGATGCGCGAGCCGACCTTGGTCCCATTCCTTTGACATGAGCTCTTTTCAAGGTGAATCCGATGTCAGAGAAAGCACAAGCACGGGCGGAATCGGAAAGCCCCATCCACATCATGCCCCGTTCGACCCTCTCGACGGAGGCCAACAAGACCGGGTCCTGGCGCTACCTGCGCCCCCGTTACGAGGAGAAGACAGCCCCCTGCAGCGCCGCCTGCCCCGCCGGGGAGGACATCGGAAAAATCGAAATGCTCACCGCCCAGGGCCTCTTCAAGGAGGCCTGGGAGACGATCCTCCGGGAAAATCCTTTCCCGGGCGTATGCGGGCGGGTGTGCTTCCACCCCTGCGAGCGGTCGTGCAACCGCGGGGAGTTCGACGACCCGATCGCCATCCACTCCCTCGAGCGCTTCCTGGCCGACACGGCGGAGCGCTACGACCTCAAGCCCCTCATGGAAAGACTCCCCGGCCGGCCGGAAAAAGTGGCCATCGCCGGGGCGGGCCCGTCGGGCCTGGCCGCCGCGTGGTTCCTCACGCAGCTGGGATACGCCTGCGATGTCTTCGAGGCGTCGCCCGAGGCGGGGGGCATCCTGAGATGGGGGATCCCCCTCTACAGGCTTCCGCTTGCGGCGCTGCATCGCGAGGTCGCCCTGATCGAGTCGCAAGGCGTGCGCATCCACACGGGCCGGCCCGTCACACCCGATTTCCTCAAGGATCTCGAAACGTCCTACAACGCCGTCTACGTTGCCTGCGGCCACGGCAGAACAACGGCTCTTCGCGTGCCCGGTGAGGAGATTGACGGGGTGGGCGACGGCCTCAAGTTTCTCGAGCAGGTCCGCGGAGGCGAGCAGCCCGCCGTCAAGGGGGTCTCCGCCGTCATCGGGGGCGGGAACACGGCCGTCGACGTGGCGCGCACCATCGTCCGCCTCGGGGGGGAAGCCCTGATCCTCTACCGCAGGCGTCGCCAGGACATGCCCGCCTTCGGAGACGAGGTGCAGATGGCCCTCGACGAGGGGGTAAAGCTCCAGGAACTCGTGGCCCCCGAGCGGATCGAGAAGGACGGCGGCCGATTCCTCGTCACCCTGCGGCAGATGAAAATCGCAGGCGAGGAAGGCGGCCGGGGTCGCATCGAGCCCGACGGCGACAAAACGAGCCGTGTCTCCGTGGACCGGCTGTTCAAGGCAACCGGGGCCGAGGCCGCCGAGGGGTGGTACAACCCGCCCGCGGCCGGCAAGGGAACCTTGGCCTTCACGCACTGCGCCCTCTCGATCCGTGACGGCAGGCCGGCCCTGGCCTGGGGCGGAGACCTCGCCAACGACGTCAAGAGCGTCGTCCACGCCGTCGCATCGGGCAAGCAGGCTGCCATCGCGCTGGACACCCTCTTCCGGGAGGGGCCCGACTCGATTTTGCTCAAGCTCGAGGCCTGCACGGTGGGCAACGGCCCCCCCCTGTCCATGGAGATCCACATGGGCGGCGAGCGGCGTCTGCGGAACCGCCATGTCGTGGCCTACGGAGAGATCAACACGGACTACTTCCGGTACGCCCCCCGCATGACGCAGCCGCGCCTCGTGCGAGAAGAACGCGTGCGGACCTTCACGGAAATCGACCTGCGCGTCTCGGGCAACATCGCCATGCGCGAGGCCGAACGATGCTTCAACTGCGGTCTTTGCAACCAGTGCGACAACTGCCATCTCTTCTGCCCCGACATGTCCGTCGTGCACGATCAGTCGTCGCAGGGGAGGCACATCAACTACGAATACTGCAAGGGATGCGGCCTCTGCGTGGTGGAGTGCCCGCGCAATGCCATGACGCTCGAGGAGGAGGGCCGATGAAACGAGTCCTTGAAGGCAGCCAGGCCGTGGCGGAGGCCGTACGGCTCGCCCGCGTCCAGGTCGTCTCCGCCTACCCGATCACGCCGCAGACGCACATCGTGGAGTTTCTCTCCGAGTACTGCGCCTCGGGAACCATGAACGCCCGGTTCCTGAGGGTGGAGAGCGAGCACTCCTGCATGGCCGCACTGATCGGGGCGCAGAGCGCGGGGGTCCGGACCTTCACGGCCACCTCCGGCCAGGGGCTCGCGCTGATGCACGAGTTGCTGCACTGGGCAGCCGGCGCTCGCCTGCCCATCGTGATGGCCGAGGTCAACCGGGCGCTCGCGCCGGGATGGAACATCTGGGTAGACCAGACCGACAGCCTGGCCCAGCGCGACACGGGGTGGATCCAGTTCTACTGCGAGGACAGCCAGGAGGTCATCGACACGACGCTGCAGGCTTACCGGCTTGCCGAGTCTGTGGCCCTGCCGGTCATGGTCGTCCTCGACGCCTTCTACCTCTCCCACACCTATGAGCCCGTCGACGTCCCCGAGCCCGAGGAGGCGGACCGGTTCCTGCCCCCCTACGAGCCGCGCTTTCAGCTCGACACGGCGGCGCCCTGCTCCTTCGGGCCCCTCGTGCCGCCCGCCGTCTACATGGAGATGCGCCACGACATCGCGCGGGCGATGGAAACGGCCCTGTCGAAAGTCCCGGTGATCGAGGACGAGTACGCCGCGATCTTCGGACGGCGCTACGGCGTCGTGGAGGCCATCCGCTGCGACGACGCGGAGATCGTCTTCGTCACCTCCGGCACTGTCACGAGCACGGCGCGAAGCCTGCTCGAGAACCTCCGGGCGCGCGGGGAGAAGCTGGGAATTCTCAAGATCCGGCTCTTCCGCCCCTTTCCCGTGGAGGCCGTCCGCAGCTCCCTCAAGGGGGTGAAGAAAATCGCCGTCATCGACCGGAACTTCTCCTTCGGGGCAAGCGGCATCTTCGCGCAGGAGGTACGCGCCGCCCTGTGCAACATGCCCGGCCATGCGCCCGTGTTCGGATACGTTGCCGGGATCGGGGGGCGCGACGTGACCCCGGAGGTCCTCGAGGAAATCTACTGGAAGACGAAGAACAGCGACGCCCCCGAGCGGGAGAGCGTCTGGATCGGCCTGCAGGAGGTCTGACATGGAACTCGAACTCAGCGATCGCGAATTTATGCACTCCGGCCACGTCGGCTGCCCGGGCTGCGGCGCCGCCATCGCCATGCGCTTTCTGCTCAAGGCCCTCGGCGAGAAGATGATGATGGTCCTGCCCGCCTGCTGCTGGTCGGTCATCGCCGGGCCCTATCCCACGACAACGCTGAAGATCCCCGTCATCCACTCGGCCTTCGAGACGGGGGGTGCCGTGGCCAGCGGTGTCCGGGCCGCCCTCGACATGAAGGGCGATACGGACACGACGGTCGTCACCTGGGCGGGCGACGGCGGCACCTTCGACATCGGGTTCCAGGCCCTCTCCGGCGCCGTGGAGCGCAACGAGGACTTCATCTACGTCTGCTACGACAACGAGGCGTACATGAATACGGGCATCCAGCGCAGTTCCTCCACGCCCTACGGGGCCTGGACGACAACCACTCCCGGCAAGGACTGGAAGAAGATGCGCAAGAAAAACATTGTCGAGGCCCTGGCGGCGCACCGCATCCCCTACGCCGCCACGGCGAGCATCTCCCACCCCGAGGACCTCGTCCGCAAGGTCAAGCGGGCCCAGGCTGTGAAGGGCTCGCGCTTCCTCCACATCTTCGCGAGCTGCCCCACGGGCTGGAAGATCCCCTCGGAAATGGCCGTCAAGATCGCGCGGATGGCCGTGCAGACCAACATCTTCCCCCTCTACGAGGTGGAGGAGGGTCTCCACTACACGATCAACACCAAACCGAAGCGCTTCCCCGTCCGGGAGTACTTCAAGATCCAGGGCCGCTTCCAGCACCTCAAGGACGAGGACCTGGACGTGATCCAGAAGATGGTGGACGAGGACTGGGAGCTTTTGCTCCGCAAAGCGGGCGAGCACGCATAGCCGCTGCGCGGCAGGCGAAAGGCTCAAGGCACAAGGCGCAAGGTTGAGAGGACGGAAAGAATGTGCCGGCTTTCGGCTTGCCTCTTCCTGATACCCATACTTCTATTCGCATCCCCCATACATGCCGATGTCCACGTCTACGACACGGTGGCGGTGCAGGGGGAGGAGGTCCGCCTCAAGGCCGAGACGCGGGGCACCCTGTTCACCCGTGGAGGGGAGATCGTCGAGTTCTTCGTCGACGACGTCTCGCTGGGCAAGAACCTCTCGGGGGGCGACGGGGCGGCCTACCGGTTCTACAGGGCCTCGCGCGCCGGGCTCCTGGACATCCGGGCCGTGTCCCGGAACAAAACCGGGAGGGCGACCCTGCTGGTCGTCAAGCGGGGCTCGGGGATCGTCGCCGTCGACGTGGAAGGCGCCCTGCTCCAGGGGGGGTTCATGTCCCCGGGACGCCCGGGCAGCCGGCAGGCGGTGGATTCGCTTGCGAAACGAGTTCCCCTCGTCTATCTCCAGACGGGGGAGACGAACCTGCGGGCGGTCCGCGCATGGCTGGCGCAGAACGAATATGCCGACGCGCCCCTGCTTCCCTGGGACGGGGGCTCCGTGTTCGATGACCTCGCAAAGAAGGGCATGAAAATCCGCGCGGTCGTCGGCGGCCCGGCGGTGATCGAGTCGGCCTTCAAGCACAAGCCTCAACTCTTCAGCTTCGAGCCCATGAAGGGCACGACACGGCTCAAGAGCTGGAAAGAGCTGGAGGAGAAGCTGCGGTGAACTCGGAAGTTGAGAAGTTATGAAGTTCTGAAGTTCTGAAGTTCGGATGGGCGGCAAGGTTGCTTCGTCGCAAAGCGTATCCAAGCTTCGCAACTTCCCAGCTTCACAACTTCGTTTTCCAAAAAGGGAGACCATCCCATGAAGCGGCGCGACTTTCTCAAATTCGGACTGCTCGGCACAACGTCTGCGATGCTCGGCTGGGAGGGCGAAGCGGCCGCTGCGCAGAAGAAGCCGTCCGGCTCCTTCTCCTTTCCCGATCCCGTGTACCGCACCCTGGGAAGGACGGGCCTCAAGATCACCGTCGTGAGCTTCGGCGCCATGCTGACGCCCGAACCGGAGGTGATTCGCGTCGCCCTGGACCACGGGGTCAACTACATCGACACGGCGCGGTCCTACGGGGGCGGCCGGAACGAGGAGGTCGTCGCGAAAGCGATCAAGGGGATCCGGAACAGGGTGACCGTGGCCACCAAGATCGAATGGCGCGCCAGGACGAAGGGGGACATGATCCGGAGCGTCGAGACGAGCCTGCGGGCCCTGGAGACGGATACCATCGACGTCATCCAGCTCCACGGCCTCTCCGGCCGCGATCGGGTCTTCGAGCCCGAAATGCGGGAAACCCTCCTGGCGCTGCGGAAGCAGGGAAAGGTGCGGTTCTTCGGGGTGACGACCCACACCAACGAGGCCGACGTCGTCAACGCCCTCGTCGACGACCCGGACCGTTTCTTCGACATGGCCCTCGTGAAGTACAACTTCCGGAGCGGCGAGGACACGAAACAGGCAATCGCCCGCGCCGCGCGGGCCGGCATCGGCATCGTGGCCATGAAGACCCAGGCCGGGGGCTACAAGACCGACGCGCTGGGTCCGATCAGCCCCCACCAGGCTGCGCTCAAGTGGGCGCTGGCGGACCGGAACGTGACCGCCGCCATCCCCGGCATGCGCGACATGGCGGAGCTCCGCGAGGACATCGCCGTCATGGGGATGCGGCTCACGCTGGCCGACGGCCTCATCCTGCGCTGGTACGGGGCCGCCGTGGCCCCTCACTACTGCCACCTCTGCGGCCGTTGCGAAGAGAGCTGCCCGGGCGGCGTGGCGATCAGCGTCGTGAACCGCAGCCTGATGTACGCCGAGGCCTACCGGAGCCCGGCGCTTGCCCGGGCCACCTACGCGGCAATCCCGCCGCGGGCTTCCGCCTCGGCCTGCCTCGACTGCGCCCGCTGCACGGCCCGCTGCGTCAACGGGCTCGACATCGCGGCGAAGATGGACCGCGCGCGGAGGCTCCTGGCGTGATGAAGAGGAAGTTGAGAAGTATGGAAGCCGTGGGAAAAACCGTGATGAACCGATTTCATGTTCTCATCCCCGTGGTCATGAGCATACTCCTGCTCGCCCCTCCTGCCGTTGCCGCAGCGGAAGACAGCGCCATGCTCTCCGTTCTGCCTGCCGGGGGCTTTGCCGGGGGCTGGGTGATGGACGGCAAGCCGGCCCTGTTCACGCAGGACACGCTCTTCGACCACATCAACGGCGAGGCGGAGCTGTACCACCCCTTCGGGTTCGACACGCTCGCGGCGGCCCGCTACGTGAAACGGGGCTCGGCGGGACAGGAAATCGCCGTCGACGTCTACCGGATGGGCTCCCCGCTTGACGCCTTCGGGATCTGGTCCAACTACCGCAAGACCGACACCCCGGGGTGCGCCGCCGGCGCGGATTGCGTCCTGTCGGCCTCGCAGATGCTCTTCTACCAGGACCGGTATTTCGTCAAAGTCCAGTCCACGGGCGACTCCGTGCCGGCTCCGGATGCGTTCCTGGCCAGCGGGCAGGCCCTGTCTCGCAACCTCCCCGCCGGCAAGGGCCGGCCCGGGGAACTCGACCTCCTCCGGGTGCGCGGCGTCGTGCCGAAGACGGAGCGCTACGTTGCGCAGAGCCTCCTGGGCTACCGGTTCTTCCGCCGCGGGCTGACGGCCGGGGCGACTCCCGGCGGAGAGCGAACGCAGCTTTTCGTCGTGATCGAGGAATCGCCGGCACGCGCGCGGAAGGCCTTCGATCAATACCTTTCCTCCCTGAAGGAGGCCGGGAAAGACGCGCGTCTCGCCTCAACGGGGGACCGCGTCTCCCTGGAAGGCGCAGACCCGCTCTACGGAAAAGTGATCGTCGAACAGTCGGGACGCTACCTCGTAGGCGCGATCCGGCTGCAGGACGCGGCGGCCGTGAAGCCCATCATCGAGGAGATGAAGGCCCGGACGCGTTCCCGGCCGTGAAGGGCGGAAGTTAAGAAGCTGTGAAGTCTAGAAGTTAGGAAATGTCGAGAACCTGACATTGGCCCCCCGTACTTCCGAGCTTCTCAACTTCCCAACTTCTCAACTTCGCATTCTCAGAAGGACGAGCCACCGGTCGACAGCCCACACCTCAGAAGCTCGCCGAGATCAGCTCAAACACAAAGCTTCCCACCGCCACCTTGCTCTGGATCTTCACGGGCACCTGCCGCTCGTCGGCGGTGAACCAGATCTTCAGCGACGGGTCGTCCTGGCGCGGCACGACCCCCTGCAGCCTCTCCATGTCGGGAACGACGAGATGGGTGTCGTAGACCTTGCCGTCGATCGCGACCGTCTCGCGCCCCGCGACGGCGGCCTTGACGACGATGCACTTCTTGCCGTCGGTAACGGGGATCTCGTGGACGTCGCCCGGCTTGAGCCGGTGCGTGCGGATGACGAAAAAAATGGCCAGCGGGTCGAAGGAGCCCGGCAGGATTTCCACGGGCTTCTCCGCGTTGCCGAAGCTCGCATAGGTGGCCGTGCGGTTCTTCCAGTCGTAGGTGACGACGACGTCCCGCGGGTGGTTTCCCGTGCTCTTCTTGCGGTACTGCAGGGTCCGCGTCAACGAGGGGTCGGTGAAGGAATCCTGCCGCTCCCGGACCCGGTAGAACAGGTCGACACGGGAGTTCGTCGCCGTCGTCATGGCGAAGTGGTGCGCCCGGGCGCCGTCCACGCTCGTGTCGGGCAGGACCTCGATGACGGCCTCGCCGGCGGGGATGAACCCCCACATCGCCCGGTAGACCAGCCGCTCGCCCGGTTTGAAGGGAAGCGCCTTCGACGCGGCGTCGCCCTGTCCGGCGAGCGCCAGCAGGGCGCTCAGCACCAGGGCGGCATGGCACAGGAAGCGTCGTCTCATCGCAAAACCCTCCTCGAGTCTTCCTGACGCCCGAAACGCTTCCCCGTTGACGGCTCCCGCAGGTAGCGCGCGAGCCATTTCGCCGTGTGCGAGGCCTTCGCCCGCTTCAGCAGGTCGCGGGGCGTCCCGGCGGCCACGACGCGGCCCCCGCCCGCGCCCCCCTCGGGCCCGAGGTCGATGACCCAGTCGGCCTCGCGGATGACCTCCAGGTTGTGCTCGATGACGAGCACCGTGTCGCCGCGGTCCGCCAGTTTCTGCAGCACCCGAAGCAGCTTCTCGATGTCGGCCAGGTGCAGCCCCGTCGTGGGCTCGTCCAGGACGTAGAGCGTCCTGCCCGCTCCCTCCGTCGACGGGGAGAGCTCCCGCGCGAGCTTGATGCGCTGGGCCTCGCCGCCCGAGAGCGTCGGGCTCGGCTGCCCGAAGGTCATGTAGTCCAGGCCGATGGCCACGAGCAGCTCCAGCTCCCTGCGGATCGCCGGCACGGCGGCGAAGAACTCCAGCCCCTCGCCGAAGGTCATGTTCAGCACGTCGTGGATGGTCCTGCCGCGGTATCGCACGGCAAGCGTCTCCTCGTTGTAGCGCCGCCCGCCGCAGGTCTCGCAGTGCACGTAGACGTCGGGCAGGAAGGACATCTCCACGCGGATCTCGCCCTGCCCCGAGCAGGTCTCGCACCGCCCGCCCGCCACGTTGAAGGAGAACCGGCCCGGGCCGTATCCCCGCGTCCGGGAATCGGGCAGGCGCGCGAAGAGGCTGCGGATCTCGTCGAAGAACCCCACGTACGTGGCCGGCGTCGAGCGCGGCGTGCGCCCGATGGGCGAGTGATCGATTTCGATGACCCGGGAGAGTTTCTCCCAGCCCCGGATCCCGTCGCATCCCCCGGCGTCGCGGGGCCCCTTCGAGAGTTTCCCGCGGAGGGCTTCGTAGAGTACTTCCTTGACAAGGGTGGATTTGCCGGAACCGCTCACACCGGTCACGCAGGTCAGCGTCCCCAGCGGCACGGCGACGTCGATCCCACGGAGGTTGTTCCGGCGCGCCCCCTCGACGGCAAGCCAGTCCCGCCCGACGACGGGGCGGAGCCGGGAGGTGATCTCCCGCCTGTGGCCGTTGACCCAGTTGCCCGTCACCGATTCGGGGTTTCTCTTCAGGTCGCCGAGCGTCCCCTGGGCCACGACGCGCCCGCCGAGGGGACCCGCGCCCGGGCCCAAATCGACGATCCAGTCGCTTGCGCGGATCGTCTCCTCGTCGTGCTCGACGACGATCACCGAGTTCCCCCGCCCGCGCAGATCGCGAAGCGTCGCGATGAGCCGGTCGTTGTCCCTCGGGTGCAGGCCGATGGTGGGCTCGTCGAGGATGTAGCAGATGCCCGTGAGGTTCGAGCCCAGCTGGGCCGCCAGCCGGATGCGCTGCGCCTCGCCGCCGGAGAGGGTGTCGCCCCCGCGGTCGAGGGTCAGGTAGTCGAGCCCCACCTGCTCGAGGAACCGGAAGCGGGGCAGAAGCTCCGCCACGATCCCGTCCGCCACGGGCGCCTCGTGCGGTTCGAAGGCGAAGGCCCGGACGGCTTCCCCGGCCTCGCGAACGGACAGGGCCGTCAGCTCCGCGATCCCCTTCCCCTTGACCCGCACGGCCAGGGCCTCCGGCCTGAGCCGGCGACCGCCGCAGTCCGGGCAGGTCCTCTCGTCGACCGTCCCGATCCCCTCGCACGCCGGGCAGGCCCCGTAGCGGCTGTTGAAGGAGAAGAGCCTCGGGTCGAGCGGCTCGAAGCCCCGGGAGCAGCGGCGGCATGTGAGCTTCTCGCTCAGGATCCGCGACCCGCCCCGGTCGTCGATTACCCGCAGGCTTCCCTTCCCCGCGGCGAGCGCCCTCTCGACGATCTCCCGGAGATCCCCGGAGCCCGCCCTCACCCTGCCGGCCACGACGTCGATGTCGTGCTCCCGGAATCGATCCAGCGCCGGGAGAGGCTCGAGAGGCAGGACTCGCCCGTCCACGCGGACCTCGCGGAAACCCCGCTTCCGGAGCCGCGCCAGCAGCTCGCGGTGGAAACCTTTCCGGCCGAAGACCAGAGGCGCCGCAATGGTCGCGGAACCCCTGCCCGCTCTGCGTCCGATCTCCTCGAGCATCGCCTCGGGGCTCTGCGAGACGATGGGCTCCCCGCAGCCCGGGCAGTGCTGCGTGCCGAGCTTGCTGTAGAGAAGCCTCAGGAAGTGGTAGATCTCCGTCAGGGTGGCCACGGTGGAGCGCCTGCCCCCTTGGCTCGTGCGCTGCTCGATGGCCACCGTGGGCGGGATGCCCGTCACGTCGTCCACCTCGGGGCGGTCCATGATCTTCAGGTACTGGCGGATGTAGTTCGGCAGGCACTCGAGGTAGCGGCGCTGTCCCTCGGCGAAGAGGATGTCGAAGGCGAGCGTCGACTTCCCCGAGCCGCTCACGCCCGTGACGACGACGAGCCGGTCCCGGGGGATCTCGACCGTGACATCCTGCAGGTTGTGCTCCCGCGCCCCCCGGACCTCGACGGCGCGCCCGCTCCGCCTCATGGACGGGCTGAAAGGCTGCTGCGTCTCGGCTGCGACCCTGCTGTCTGCCGCAAGGTAGGGGCGCAGGTGGATCCCCGTCTGCGACATGGGGCTCATGGCGACCTGCTCCGGCGTTCCCGCCGCGACGATGCGACCGCCCGCCTCGCCGCCCTCGGGACCCAGGTCGAGGACGTGGTCCGCGCACTTAATCACCTCGGGGTTGTGCTCGATGACGACGACGCTGTTGCCGGAGGCGATCAGGTTCTCGAAGGCCGCGAGCAGCACCGCGACGTCGCGGGGATGAAGGCCGACGGTGGGCTCGTCGAAGATGAAGAGCGAATCGCGGACCTTTTCCAGGCCGATGTGCCGGGCCAGCTTGATCCGCTGCGCCTCGCCCCCCGAGAGGGTGTTCACGGGCTGGCCGAGCCGCAGGTAGCCGAGACCCACGTCGATCAGCGGCTTGAGGGCTTTTTCAATCTTCCGGTTCCCCCCGAAGAAGGCCATGGCCTCCTCCGCCGTCATCTCGAGAATGTCCCGGATGCTGCGGCCGCGGTGGCGGATCTCGAGAACCTCTTCCTTGAACCGCCTGCCGTCGCACTGCGGGCACGGCAGGTAGACGTCCGAGAGGAACTGCATCTCCACCTTCTCGAACCCCTCCCCTTCGCAGGTCTCGCAGCGGCCGCCCGCCGTGTTGAAGGAAAAGGTCGACGCCGTGAACCCCTTCTCCTTCGCCGCCGGCTCGGCGGCGAAGATCGCCCGGATGGGGTCGTAGGCCTTCAGATAAGTGAGCGGGGCAGCCCGGGGCGTCTTCCCGACGGGCCGCTGGTCCACGAGGATCACGTCCCTGACCCGGCCGGC
>CAYZKT010000026.1:0-3875 GCA_964478885.1 uncultured Syntrophaceae bacterium
CTGGCTCACCACTGCCCCGCCGTCGATATAGTGGCACTTGTTGCCATATTTGGGGTCCATTTCGATGACTTCATTCATGCGGGTCTTTGTGGTCGTCATGAGGGCCGAGAGGCCCACCACGTGCGGCCGATGCTTCTCGATTTCCCGGACGATCCGCTCCGAGGCCACGTCCTTGCCCAGGTCGACGACCCGGTAGCCGTAGTTGCGAAGCATGAGGGCGACGATGTTCTTCCCGATGTCGTGAATGTCGCCCTTGACCGTGGCGACCAGGACCGTCCCCCGCCCGGCCGCCTCCTTCGACGTTTCCTTCAGAATGGGCTCGAGGGCCTCCATGCCGATCTTCATCGTCTCGCCGCTTGCGATGAGCTGCGGCAGGAAGTACTCCTTGCGGCCGAACCGCTCGCCCACCTCGACGATGGCCGGGATCATGACCTCCTGGGCAAGCGCTGCGGCATCGATCCCCGCATTCAGGGACTCGGCGATCAGGCCGCCCACGGCTTCCCGGTTCCCCTCGAGCACCGCTTCGCGGAGCCTCTGCTGCGCCGTAAGGGTCTCTGCGGGCGCGCGTTTCGCCGTCCCGCCCGATTTTGCGCAGAGGGCGATCCAGCCCGCCGCGTCCCGGTCCCTGCCCCCGAGGACGTCGGCGGCCTTCTTGACGAACATCAGCTCTTCGCTCGCCGGGTTGGCGATGGCCGCCGTGAGGCCCGACGTGGAGGCCATGGCCAAAAACGACGCGTTGATCCACCTGCGCTCCGGCAGGCCGAAGGAGACGTTGGAGAGGCCCACCACCGTGCGGGCCCCGAAGGTCTCCGCCGCCCAGCGGACGGTGCGCAGGGTTTCCCGGGGGGCGTTCGGGTTCGAGGCGGCCGTCATGACGATGCCGTCGACGAGGAAGTCCTCGCGCGTGAAGCCGTGCCTGCGGGCCTCGCGCTCGACGGCGCGCACGACGGCGGCGCGTTTCTCGGCCGTCTCGGGAATTCCCCTGTCGGTGAGCGGCAGCAGGATGAACATGGCCCCGTACTTCGCCGCAACGGGCAACAGCTTCTTGAGCTTTTCCGTTTCCCCCGAGATGGAATTGATGAGCGCCCGGCCCGGGTAGACGCGCAGGGCCCGTTCGATGGGCTCCGGCTTGGCCGAGTCGATGACGAGGGGCAGCTCCGTGGCCGCCGCCAGCGTCAGCACCACGTCGCGCATGGTCTTTTCCTGGTCGATGCCGGGGACCCCGACGTTGACGTCCAGCAGGTCGGCGCCGGTCGCCTCCTGGTCGCGGGCCATTTGGCGCACGAGCGTCGTTCTGCCTTCCCGGAGCTCTTCCTGGAGGGCCTTCTTGCCCGTGGGGTTGATGCCCTCGCCGATGACGGCAAGCGGCCTGCCCGGATCGAAAACGAGCGCCCTGCGGGCCGAGCTGAGCGCGGCGAGCGCCTTTCGCGAAGGGGCGGGGGGCTTCTTGCGCGAAACCGCCTTCCGGAGCGCGCGGAGGTGCTCCGGCGTCGTCCCGCAGCAGCCGCCCAGGATCGCCGCGCCTGCGCCGACGAGGGCGCCTGCACGCAGCGCGAACTCGGCGGCGTCCATGTCGTAGACGGTGACGCCGCCCGCCGACCGGGGCAGCCCCGCGTTGGGCTTCGCGATCAGGGGGACCTTTGCGTACGGCCGCATCGCCCCGATGAAGCGCGCCATGTCGTCGGGACCCGTGGAGCAGTTGCACCCCACGGCGTCGGCGCCCAGGGCCTGCAGGGTGACGAGCGCCGCCAGGGGGTCCGTTCCGTTGAGCGTCCGGCCGTCGCGTTCGAAGGTCATGGTGACCATCGTGAACAGCCCGCAGGTCTCCTTCACGGCGATCAGCGCGGCCCGGGCCTCCTGGATGTCCATCATGGTCTCGATGACGAACCCGTCGACGCCTCCCTCGAGAAGTCCCTCAACCTGCTCCTTGAAGACCGAGACGGCCTCCTCGAAGTCGAGTTCGCCGAAGGGCTGGATGAAGCGGCCCGTGGGGCCGATGTCGCCCAGGACGAGCGCCTTCCCCCGGACGGCCTCTCTGGCGGCCCGCGCGAGGCTGCGGTTCACGGACGGGACGTCGTGCGCGCCGTACTGGTCGAGCTTGAGGCGATTTGCCCCGAAGGTGCAGGTGTAGACCGCGTCGGAGCCCGCCCTGGCGTAATCGCCGTGCACGCCCGCGATCACCCCGGGGTTCTCGATGCACCACAGCTCCGGGCAGACCCCCGGGGGCATCCCGCGTTTCTGCAGTTCCGTGCCCGTGGCCCCGTCGAGGACGAGAGGTTTCTTGTTCAGGAGATCGAGGAATTTCCGCTGTCCCTTCGCCATGTTCGTTTCCTCAGCCGATCGTTTCGATTCCCGCCACGGCCGTGACGGATTTCTCGGGTACGAGGATGCACCGCTCGGTCAGCTCGACGCCGAGACGCCCGAGCTCGAGCAGCTCGTGGAAGAGTTTCTGGTTTTCCACCGCCAGGTCCCCGTAGCCGCAGGAAAAGCGGCTCTTCGTCAGCTGCCGTCCCTCGCGGCGCAGCTCCCGCCCGAAGAAGATCTCCATCCAGTCCAGGGCGGCATCGACCATTTCGCTGGCCGTGGCGTCGAAGACGACGGCCCGCGTCAGGTTGTTCTCCGCCGTGTCGCGGCGGATGGCCTCGATCACGGCGGGGCCGGCCGTGGCCCCCATGAGGATGACTTCCCGCGAATCGGCCAGCAGCGCGGCAAGCTGGGCACTTTCCAGGGTATGACCGCCGGGGAGTCGAATCTGTCGCGTGTCCTTCGAAAGGATGGGAAGCCGCCGGGCGGCTCCTTTCAGGGTGATGAGCGCCCGGGCCTGCTCGATCCCGTCGCCCAGTGTCCTGACCTCGTCGGGCCGGATCTGCGTGAGTCCCTTCCGGTACCCCAGCCTGCGGTAAATCGCCTTGAGCGGCGGCTCGATCGTGATCCGTTCGAAGGTGATCAGCCGGTCCATATCCACAGGGTCCTGGGTGCGGGGGGAGGAGGGGGTTTCTGTCAGTTCGAGGCCGCGCTCCGCTCGACCCCCGAGAGCTCGATGATGAACTCGTCGACCTCCTTGGGCGGGTTGGAGAACACGATCATGAAGGGGATGCTCGCCCGGGAACGGATGTTGACGTTGGGCATGTCGCTTCCTTCCTGCCTCTGAAGCTCCGCGAGGACCTCCTTGTCCGTGAGGCGGTTGAGCTCCTCGTCGGTCAGGAGGTTGCCCGCGTAGGTCTCGATCTCCCCCAGCACCTTGCCGGTGCTGTCCAGGATCTTGCCGCGGAGCTTGACCCGGGCCACGGGGTATTCGAAGTCGTTCACGGCGAGGCCCGAGATGACGAGAAGGTCCCCCGACGCCGTGCTCTTCGAGAAGCGCTCCTTGACCTCGGCAAAGTTGATTCCCCCGGGCGCCGCCACGGCAGCGGCCTTCGGCGCCGCTCCCAGCATGCGGTCCCCGGATCCGGGGGAGACGAAATTCAGCGCGTCCCGCCCGATCTGGGGGAAGAGCCACAGGTAGACGCCTGTTACGACAAGAAGGACCAGGATGCTGTAAACGACGATCCGGGAGGGCGTCCAGAAGCTTGCCCGCGGCGTTTCCTCCTCCAGGTCCTCTTCCGACAGCCCGTCTTCCTCGAGCGCCGCCTTCGGCGCAGCCGGCTCCCTGGTCACGTCCGCCGGCGTCAGCGGCCCGGGCGCCGCCGCGGGTTCCTGCCCTGCGGCCGGCTTCGGGGCGGCCTTGTCCGCGGGCGGCGGCCCCTCACCCCCGTGCGCAGGGGGGGCCTCCCGCATGGCCGGGGAGGGCTCCCTCGGGGGGACGAAAGTCTCTCTCCGGGTGTTGATCTCGAAGAACTCGTGACCGCATCGGCCGCAACGCACCCAGACCCCGT
>CAYZKT010000026.1:3975-20372 GCA_964478885.1 uncultured Syntrophaceae bacterium
GTGTTGATCTCGAAGAACTCGTGACCGCATCGGCCGCAACGCACCCAGACCCCGTCGCCCGTCATGAGCTCGTCGCTGAACCGGAATTTCGTCGCGCACTGTTTGCACTGGATGATCATCGGTCCTTCTCACTCCTCCATCACGTAGATGTCCGGCAGGTAACGGGCCTTCTCGTCGAAGTCGATCCCGTAGCCGAGGATGAACCCCCGGTCCAGGTCGAAGCCCACGTAGTCTGCGGTGAACTCGATCTTGCGGCGGTGCTTCTTGTCCACCAGCGCGCAGACCTTGAGGGAGCTCGGGTTCTGGTCCTTCAGCTTGCGGACCAGGAAATCCAGCGTGATCCCCGTGTCGACGATGTCCTCCACGATGAGCACGTCCTTGCCGGCGATGGGGGTCTCCAGGTCCTTGGTGACGAGGACCTTGCCCGAGGTGGCCGTCCCGGACCCGTAGCTCGCGAGCCGGATGAAGTCGATGACGCAGGGCCTTTTGATGTGCCTGACGAGATCCGCCATGAACATGAAGGCGCCCTTGAGGACGCAGACCACCACGAGGTCCTTCCCCTCGTAGTCCCGCGAAATCCTCTCCGCCATGTCCCGGACGACCCGTTCGATTTCGTCGCGGGAATAGAGGATCTTCATCCGGAGATTTTCCATGGCCCCCCTCCTTCAACAATTTTTGACACTAGCCAAGAGAGAAGGGATTGTCAATGCTAATCAACGAGTTCCCGGTATCGGCGCACCACGGCGTCCAGGCGGCTGCGGAGGGTCTCTTCGGCCGCGCGGAGATCGTCGCGGCTCGTGAATTCGGTCTGGAGGCTGAGGAAGATCCGGTCGAATCGGGATTTCCCGCACCCCAGGGCCCCGTAGTCGATCGCGTGGATGGCGTATTCCGATCCGTCGAAGCTGTACTTCCCGAAACGGTTTGCGGCCCCGCTGCGGAAGGGCCAGTCGAGCTTGAGTTCGAAGAACCGGCGCGCCTCTTCCCGCAGCGCCGGGTCCCGGAATCGCGCCGGCGACGGCATCTCTCCCGCGGCCTCGCTCACGAGGCGGAAGAACTCCTTCACGAGGTCGATGTCGGTGACGCACACGCCGTAGAGGTACCAGTCGTCGAGGATCTCCAGGAGGGCGAGCTTCTCGGCCCGGGAGATGTAGCTGTAGCTCGGGCAGAAGTGGCCGTCGCAGAGTTCGCGCCCGTAGAAGGAGGCGTTCCGCATGTCGCGCCCGCCGTTCTGCATGGGGTGCAGGAGGCATCCGACGCGCCGCTCCCCCTCGTCGAGGAAGCCCACGTACTCGCAGCAGTGGATGACCTCGTAGCGCTTCGCGCCGTCTTCCTTCTCCTTCACCGTGCTGGAGAAAAGCGGCAGGTCCCCGGGACCGCGGACGGTGGCGCGGAAGAGCGCCGTGCGCCGCCTGAGCCTTGCCGCCAGGGCCTCGCGTCCCGAATCGACGTAGTTGTAGAGCCCGCAGCAGGCGCCGCAGGACTTCGAGGCGTCGGGCTGGCAAAGATGGACGAAGGGGCTGTCGGGCCCGTCAGGGAGCGACAGGGGTTGTCGAGCCATGGACGGTCTTCCGTTTCTTGCGTTCACAGACGACTTGAAAATTTCCCCGATCGCGCATAAGGTGATTCCCCTGGCTTGCCTTTTGGCGCCGGGATGTTAGATTGAAAACGATTGCACGCGCATTCCCCGCAGCTTGCTGCGGGGGTCGCGAGCAGAAGGACAGATAAACCCGCTCCTTACGTTTCTAAATTCCCGGCACCCTGGTGCGAGGAATTTTAATGGGCGGCCCGTCGTGTGTCCGCTGCCGTTCCAGGCGGGTATATAGGCAAAACACGACCGGGGTCAAGAACAAAGGTGGAGGAGAGACGCTCATGAACCTGCGCGAAGAGGTTGCGCTGCCCAACGGGCTCGTGGCGGAGATCTGGGACGGATCCCGCATGATTGCCGCCGACACGGCCAGCGTCGTGCTCGTTGTCAAAGTCACGGTTGCGGTGAAGCGGGACTACTTCGAGGAGGCGGCGGACTGCGAAAAGACGAATCGGGTCTTCGGCCCCGAGTTCGTCTTCGAGTACCGAAACGAGCGGACCTTCGTCCCCGCCGGCGAGCGGGAGGCCCTGTTCGGGGAATTCCTTGCCGGTTTCCGGAAGGACATCCTGCCCTACCTGTCGAAGGAGCATTTCCCGGGGCGATTCATCCTCTCGAAGCACCGGGAAATCGTCAAGGACCCGTGGAAGTACCCGGCCGCGGATTGAGCAGGCGGGCTACACCCGTCTGCTCAAGAAGCTTTGAAGTTGAGAAGTTGAGAAGCGTGGAGAGGCCGGGAGGCAATCGCAAGTCCGCCGTTCTCCTAACTTCACAACTTCCCGGCTTCTAAACTTCGTTAAATGAATTGTCCCGGAGCCTTATTAAAGGGACCGGGCAACCGTGAGAATAAAGGTGAATATGTCCTGTCAGGGACCCGAATATAAGCTTCTGGAGACCTTTCTGGCCCTCGTCGAGAAGCCCAGCCGCTACACCGGCGGCGAGGCCAACGCCGCGGACAAGGACCGCTCCGCCTGCCGCCTGAGCGTCGCCCTGGCCTTTCCCGACGCCTACGAGGTCGGCATGTCCCACCTGGGCCTGCAGATCCTCTACGCGATCCTGAACGCCCACCCGCACATCTGCGCCGAGCGCGTCTACGCCCCCTGGCCGGACATGGAAGCCAGGCTGCGGGCGGGCGGCCTGAGGCTCTCGACGCTCGAGTCGGGCACGCCGCTGGCGGCCTTCGATCTCATCGGCGTCTCTTTGCAGTACGAGCTTTCCTACACGAACGTCCTGACCCTGCTCGACCTGGGGGGCGTGCCTCTGCGCGCGAAGGACCGGCGCGACGGCGACCCCGTCGTGATTGCCGGCGGGCCCTGCGCGTTCAACCCGCTTCCCATGGCCCCCTTCTTCGACGCCCTCGTGATCGGCGAGGGCGAGGAGGTCATCTCGGAGATCGCCGAGGTCTTCCTGCGGGCGAAGGAGACGGGGCTGCGGCGCGCGGAGGTCCTGGAGCGCCTTGCCGCCCTGCAGGGCCTCTACGTCCCGTCCAGGCACGGGGAGGGGAGGCGGGTGCGCAAGCGCGTGATCGCCGACCTCAACCGGTGGCTCCTCCCGCTGAAACCCGTCGTGCCGCTCATGAACACGATCCACGACCGCATCTCCCTGGAGATCGCCCGGGGGTGCACGAGGGGATGCCGGTTCTGCCAGGCGGGGATGGTCTGGCGGCCCGTGCGGGAGCGAAACCCCTCGACGCTGCTCACGATGGCCGACGAGGCCCTCCGGGCGACGGGCTACGACGAGATCTCTCTTCTGTCGCTCAGCACCGGCGATTACTCGAAGATCGAGCCGCTGCTGGGCGAGCTGATGGACCGCTACAGCGAGCGGCGCGTGGCGCTGGGATTGCCGTCGCTTCGCGTGGAAACCCTCACGCCGAGACTCATCGAGGAGATCCGCCGGGTCCGCAAGACGAGCTTCACCATCGCCCCCGAGGCGGGGACGCAGAGGATGCGCGACGTCATCAACAAGGGCAACACCGAGGCGGACCTGCTCGAGACGGCCCGGCGCGTCTTCGACGGCGGGTGGAAGTCCATCAAGCTCTACTTCATGATCGGCCTGCCCGGCGAGCGCGAAGAGGACCTCGAGGGGATTGCCGACCTGGCCCACCGCGTCATGCGGGAGGGCAGGGGGCGGCAGGTAACCCTCGGCCTCTCCACCCTGGTGCCCAAGCCGCACACGCCCTTCCAGTGGGTCCGCCAGATCGGCCTCGAGGAGACGCTGGCAAAACAGGGGCACCTCAAGCGACGGCTTTCGAACCGCAACATCAGCTTCAAGTGGCACGACGCCCGGATGAGCCTCCTGGAGGGGCTCTTCTCGCGGGGCGACGAGCGGCTCGCGGACCTCGTGGAAAGGGTCTGGAGGCTCGGGGCCCGCTTCGACGGGTGGAGCGACCGGTTCCTCTTCGAGCGGTGGGAGGAGGCCCTCCGGGATTGCGGCATCCGTCTCGAGGAGCACTTGAGGGAGCGGGGCACGTCGGAGAAACTGCCCTGGGAGTTCGTGGACGCGGGGCTCGACCGGGAATTCCTGCTTGCCGAGTACGAGAAATCCCTGCGGGGCGAAGAGACCCCCGACTGCCGCCGCGAGGGCTGCCGGAACTGCGGGGCCTGCGACGGTTCGCTCATCGTCATCCGGGAGGCGGCCGGGCTTCCCGACGCCGCGGCGCCCGCAGTGCCCGAAGCGGCCGCCGCCGTCCCGCCGGTGACGCGCTGGCGGCTCGTCTTCGCGAAGACCGGGATGTCCCGGTTCCTTTCCCACCTGGAGGTCTCCTCGGCGCTCACGCGCGCCGTCAAGCGCAGCGGCCTGTCGCTGCGGTACTCGGAGGGGTTCCACCCGCACCCGAAGATCTCCTTCGCCTTTGCCACGGCCGTGGGGATGGAGAGCCTGGAGGAGTTTGCCGACCTTCAGCTGGAGGGCGGCATCGATGACGCCGGGGAGGCCGCACGGAGGATCAACGCGGCCCTGCCGCGGGGTCTCGAAGTCCGGCGCATCGAGCGCGTCGAGAGCGGGGAGCCGTCCCTGGCGAAGATTGTCCGGGGCTTCCGCTACCGCGTGTGGCTGCCGCCGTCTGCATGCGCGGAGGACCTGGAAGAGCGCATCGGCGGCTTCCTGTCATCGCCGTCCTGCATGGTGGAGCGAGGGGGAAAGGGGAAGGTCTCCCGCAAGGACGTCCGCCCCTACGTGGAGGGGATCTCCCTGGATCGGAAGACGGGTATGCTGGAGATGACCCTCCTGTTTGTCGACGGCAGGACCGCAAGGCCGGCCGAGATTCTCGGACACGCCCTGGGGCTGGATGACCAGGCCGTCCGAAGTCTGCGGATCTTGAATACCCAGACGATACATTCCGCAGAACTCATCTAGTGCGGTAAGGGTTCACTCACGCACTTGCTCACTTCTTCACTCGGGCACTGCCTTCCGGCGGTCCCACTTGAAGCAGCTTCCCGGGAACTGCTTCGCATACTTCTTCATCTCCGAGGCCCGTTCCGTCATCTCGCCGAAGTGGCCGAAGGGGCCCGACGCCGTGTCGGTGATCCCGATGGAGATGCTCGTGAGCGGGAAGGCCCTCGCGTTTCCCTGGCGGTCCAGCGACTGGATGGCCCCCCTCTCGCGGTCCTCGGCGTCGTAGAAGCCGGGGATGATCTGGTCGAAGGTGGTGACCAGCTCCCGGGAGGCAGCCTCGATGGCTTCGGGGCTCATGATGTAGACGAAGTCGTCGCCCCCGATGTGGCCCACGAAGCTGCGCTCGCGCTGCTGGTCCTTCACCGCGCCGAGGATGAGCCTCCCCGTGATGCGGATGATGTCGTCGCCCCGGGAGAACCCGTACTTGTCGTTGAGGGGCTTGAACTGGTCCAGGTCCGCCCATGCGAGCGCGAAGGGCTCCCTCCGGTCGAGCCGCTCCTGGATCTCCCGGTTTATGGAGATGTTGCCCGGGAGCCGCGTCAGGGGGTTGATCTCGACGATCCGCTCCGAGCGCATGATGCACAGGTTGACCCGCCGCAGGATCTCCGTCTCCACGGCCCGCCGCCAGATGTAATCCTCGAAAAGCATCGAGTCCCGCTCGATGCAGGC
Organism: uncultured Syntrophaceae bacterium; assembly: GCA_964478885.1. Taxonomy (GTDB): domain Bacteria; phylum Desulfobacterota; class Syntrophia; order Syntrophales; family UBA2192; genus UBA2192. The sequence goes on from CAYZKT010000026.1 coordinate 9,620, forward strand.
GTTCTGGTCGGCCAGCACGGCCAGCACCGTGAGGTTGCGGAACATGGGGTCTTCCTTGAGCTGGCTGAGCGTGCCGGCGGTGACCAGGTCCCCCGGGTCGACGTCGAGGACGACGAGATCGGGCGGGCTCGTGCTGCAGATCAGGCCCATGGCCGACTGGATGCCGTCGAACAGGATGACCCGGTAGCCCTGCCGGATCCGGCTCTCCACCGTGCTCGTGAGCACCACGTCGCGGGAGATGACAATTACTGTTTTCATCGAATCTGCCGCCTGTTCCGATGGGTACCGATTCTGCCGCGGGGGATGAATGGAGTATTGGAATGATGGAATGAAGGAGTAATTCTTCTCTCGAATCAGACCCAGTATTCCATTACTCCATGACTCCAGTATTCCATCACGTCTTGAACTCCTCCTCGGTCTGCTCGACGGAATCCTCGAGCTCCTTCAGGATCTCCCTGAGATCCGCCTCCGAAAGGGCCACGGTCTCCCACGCCTTGACGTTGACGTCGGGGACGAGGCGGTCCCCCGAATACCCGAGGCCCCGGGCCTTCACGAGCACATCGGCCACGTGGACAATAGCCGTCTCGAGGGGGGCCAGGGAAGAGGTATGGGGCCGGTGATGGTTTGCGATGCACTCGCAGAGCTTGCGGGGGAAGTGCCATTTTTCCGCCAGCCAGCCCGCCACGGCGGCATGGGTCTCGGAGAAGCGGCTTCGCTCGGCGTCGAAGATGGCGATGCCCGAGGATTCGGCTTCCTTGACCGTCCTGTCGTACTCCTCGGGCCAGGAAAGGGTGAGGATGACCTTGCCCACGTCGTGAAGCAGGCCCGCCACGAAGACTTCCTCCGGCTCCTTGAGGCCTTTCATCCGGGCGAGGACCTTCGAGGCGATGGCGACCCCGATGGAGTGTTCCCGCAGGCCGATCATGGCCTTGTGCATGATCTCGAAGACGGACACGCTCAGAAGGAGCCCCTTGACCACGTTGAGGCCCAGGAGCATGACGGCGTGGTTGACCGACGAGATCCGTCCAGGGAACCCGTAGAGGGCCGAGTTCACCATCTGGAGGATCTTCGTCGTCAGGGCCGGGTCCTGGGAGACGAAGTGGCTGATTTCATTGAGGGATATTTTTGGATTTTCGATGATCGTCGACAGCTGCTTCAGCACGCTGGGAATCGTCGGGATGGTGCTGATGTTTTCCACACGGCTGCGCAGGGTTTTGGGGTCCAGGCTACTCATACATCGCCTCGATGTGCTCTCTGACCGCCTTCTTGATAAGCGCCATCGGGGGGTCGGCCCCCGCCTTCCTGAAGCGATCCTCCAGGGCGGCGAGCAACTCCTCCCTGGGCCGGGCGGGCTTGGACGGGCCGTCGATATAGACGCTCTCCACCCCCATGTTTTCGATCTTCGTGATGCGCGCCTCCGTCAGTTCCGTTCCTTCGGCCATGAGGACCATGCCCGATGAGTTCTGCAGGGGGCGGGCCAGTTTCATGCCCGGCTTGAGCTGCTCCGTGGGAATCTTGGGCATTCTATGTTATCCTTTCTTCAGCAATGCGGGGAAGCACCTCTTCCCCCGTAAGGGAAGCATGCAAATTCCGTGGGAAAATGCGCAAAGGGGTCCCTGCGCCGCCGGGGTTCGCGTAAGGCTGTCGAAGCAACCCATAAAATGTGTTGACAAACACCGATTTATTCATATAATCACTGTTTTCAATTTCCTTTCAAGGAACCGGACATGTACGCAGTCATCAAAACGGGCGGAAAACAGCACAGGGTCTCCGAAGGGGACGTCCTGAAGGTGGAAAAGCTCGAAGGCCAGAAGGGCGACACGGTTGTCTTCGAAGAGGTCCTTCTCGTCACGAAAGAAGACCAGACCCGCGTGGGCACCCCGGTGGTCGAGGGCGCCAGGGTCGTAGGCGAGATCGTCCACCAGGGCAAGGGGCCCAAGATCATCATCTTCAAGAAGAAGCGCCGAAAGGGGTTCCTGAAAAAGACGGGCCACCGGCAGCCTCTGACCGAGGTGAGGATCAAGGAAATCTCGCTGTAATCAGCTTTTTTAGGAGTTTACCGATGGCACACAAAAAAGGCCAGGGCAGCAGCCGCAACGGAAGAGACAGCAACGCCCAGCGCAGAGGGGTCAAGGTGTACGGCGGCGAGGCCGTCAGCGCCGGCGCCATCCTCATCCGCCAGCTCGGCACGAGAATCCACCCAGGACGCAACGTCGGCATCGGCAAGGACTATACGATTTTCGCCAAGATCGACGGCGTCGTGAAATTCGAGCGTTTCGGGAAGGACCGCAAGAAGGTCAGCGTTTACGCGTCCTAGCCTTCCCCTCACTCTCTGAGCCGCAGAACCCGGCGACAAGCAGATTGTCCAGGCCCTCGGTTACCCATCGAGGGCCTTTTTATTGGGATCGGGATGAAATTCGTCGACGAGGCCAGGATCTATGTCAAGGCGGGCGACGGGGGCCGCGGCTGCGTGAGCTTCCGGAGGGAGAAGTACGTCCCCCGCGGCGGCCCCAACGGGGGCGACGGCGGCAAGGGCGGCGACGTCGTCGTCGTGGCTTCGGCAAGCCATCGCACCCTGTTGGACCTCAAGTACCAGCAGCACCACGTGGCGCGCCACGGCGGCCACGGCGAGGGGAGCGACTGCACGGGCCGCAACTCCGAGGACGTCGTGATCCCCGTGCCCGTAGGGACTCTCGTCATGGATGACGCCACGGGGGAGGTCCTGGTGGACCTCGTCGAGGACGGCCAGCGTTTCGTCGTGGCCAAGGGGGGGAGGGGCGGCAGGGGTAACGCCTTCTTCAAGACCGCGACCAACCGGGCGCCCCGTTATGCCCAGCCGGGTGAGGAAGGCGAGGAACGCTGGGTCCGCCTGGAGCTCAAGCTGCTGGCCGACGTGGGGGTCATCGGGTTTCCCAACGCGGGCAAGTCGACCCTCATCTCCCGGGTTTCGGCGGCAAAACCCAAGATCGCCGATTACCCCTTCACGACCCTCACCCCGAACCTGGGAGTCGTGAAGTACAAGAACTTCGGCACCTTCGTGATCGCCGACATCCCCGGCCTCATCGAGGGCGCCCACCGGGGCGTGGGGCTCGGGACCCGGTTTCTGCGGCACGTGGAGAGGACTGCCGTCCTGATCCACCTGCTCGACATCTCCGGGGAGGCGCCCGCGAGCGGGTGGCACAATTTCGAAACGATCAACCGGGAGCTCGCGCTCTACGACCCGTCCCTGGCGGAGAAACCCCAGGTCGTCGCGATCGGCAAAACGGACCTCCCGGAAACGAGGGATCGGGCGAAAAAAGAATTTGACTTGTTCCGGCGAAAAAAGATAGAAGTCCTTTTAATTTCAGCAGTTACGGGTGAGGGCATCGATGCCCTGATTGCGGCGGTCGTGAAAAAATTGAAACGGGATGAACGGGAAGACCATGAGCACTGAGCGCAAGAACATCCTCGCCGGCGTCCGGCGGGTCATCGTCAAGATCGGCAGCGGCGTCCTCACGGGCACCGAGGGACTCGACCGCGACATCATCCAGCAGCTCGTCGACGAGATGGCGGGACTCATCCGCAAAGGCTACCACATCGTCATCGTCACCTCCGGGGCCATCGCCTCGGGGAAGCACCGCATGGGCATCTCCGGAAAGCTCAAGAGCATGCCGGAAAAGCAGGCCTGCGCTGCCATCGGCCAGAGCCGGGTCATGCGCGTATACTCCACCGCCTTCGGCAAGCACGACCTCTACGTGGCCCAGATCCTTCTGACCATGGACGACCTGACGGACCGCAAGCGGTTCCTCAACGTGAAGAACACCCTGTCCACCCTCATGGAGTGGAACGTCATCCCCATCATCAACGAGAACGACACCGTCGCCGTCGACGAGATCAAGTTCGGCGACAACGACCACCTCGCTGCCGTGGTGGCCAACATCACCGAGGCAGACCTCGTCATCAGCATGACGAACACGGAGGGGCTCTTCGACCGCAACCCCAAGGCCCCGGGCGCAAAGAAAGCAAAGCTGATCGGGCTCGTGCGCGAGATCACCGACGAGATCGAGGCCATGGCCACGGCCGAGACGGATCCCACCGGCATGGGCGGGATGCGAAGCAAGATCCTGGCGGCCCGCAAGGTCACGGCCTGCGGGATCCCCTACATCATCGCCCGCGGCAAGAAGAAGGGCATCCTGGGCGAGATCTTCTCGGGCAAGGACGTGGGGAGCCTCTTCATCCCCATGACGGAATGCCTCTCGAGCCGGGAGTACTGGATCGCCTTCACCCTGCGTTCCCGCGGGAAGCTCTTCGTCGACGAGGGGGCGAGCAGGGCCATCGTGGAAAACGGCAAGAGCTTGCTGCCCTCGGGCATCGAGCGGGTGGAAGGGGAATTCGTCGTGGGCGATCCGGTCATCGTGATCGGCCCGGACGGGAAGGCCATCGCCAAGGGGCTCGTCAACTACAACGCCCCGGAGCTTCACAAGATCCAGGGGCTCAAGTCGTCGAAGATCGAGCAGGTCCTCGGCTACAAGCACTACGACGAGGTTATCCACCGGGACAACATGGCCGTCCAGAAAGCCGCAAAACCCAGGGTATAGGGTCCAGGGATACCCGGCTACCCTTACCGGAGGATATATTCCGGGAGCACCTTTCCGCCTTTGTCGAATCGAATCCCTTCCATTTCGAGCAGGGCCCTCTTGAGCGTGAGGCCCCCGCCGAAGCCCCCCAGTGAACCGTCCGCGCGGATGACCCGGTGGCAGGGGTAGACGACGGGGAAGGGGTTCTTCCCGCAGCCCTGGCCCGCGGCCCTCGCCCCGCCGGGGGTCCCCGCTGTCGAGGCGACACCCCCGTAGCTCATGACGTTGCCCCGGGGGATGGCCGCGAGCGCCGCAAGCACTCTCCGATGATAGGGAGGCACGCGGCTCGTGTCGAGTGCGGAGGTTTCGAACGAGACGGGCTTGCCCTCTATGAAGGCCTGCAGCCGCCCGGCGAACGCTGCGACGGCGCCGCAGGATTTCGCGGCTGACCCGGGAAACAGCCTGCGGATTTCGCGCATGAGCGCGGCTTCCGGGGCGGGCAGGCAGATGCGGACGATCCGGAAGGCTCTCCCGCCGCCGGACCACACGATGGCCGCACTGCCGAGGCGGGTCTTTACGAAGTGGTGGAAATACGTCGTTTCTGGGTTCATGGAAACCTCGTTTGACAGGGGGAACCGGTTTCCCCTATGATGCGGCCATCGTAACAGAAACCGGCCCGGGCGCAAAGCGGTTCGTCGACGGGCCGCAAGACAAAGGAGACCCTTGGCGGACGTCTATCTCTACCTGACCGTTGTTGCCTTTCTGGCCGGGTTCATCCAGGGCCTTTCCGGGTTCGGTTCCGTGCTGCTGTCGCTTCCCCTGCTGGCGCTTTTCCTGGACATCCGCGAGGCGATCCCCCTCGTGAACCTCATGGGCGTCATCCTCACGGTGATCCTCATCATCCAGCTCCGGGCCCACTGGGAATGGGGTAAGATCTGGCCGCTCCTGGCCGGGGCCAGCCTGGGGATTCCGGCCGGGGTCTGGCTCCTCAAGCGGATGGACCCGGTGCATGTCCAGATCGTTCTCGGGGCGGTTCTCCTGGCCTATGCGCTCTACGGGTTGCTGTTCAGATTGCCGATCGGCAAACTGGGCGGTCCCTGGGCCTACCTGTTCGGCTTTTTCGCCGGCGGGCTGGGCGGGGCGATCAGCGCATCGGGCCCGCCCGTGATCGTCTACACCTCCCTGCAGGCCTGGACGAAGGACCAGATCAAGGTGACCCTCCAGGGGTTCTTCATCGTGTCGGGGCTGCTGATTGGCGTGTTCCACGCCGCGAACGGGCTCGTCACGGACGGGGTGATCCGCAACTTCCTTGTCTCCGTCCCCACCCTGCTGGCGGGGACCTGGATCGGGTCGCTCCTGTACGGGAAATTCAAGGAAGAGGGGTATCGCCGGGTCATGCTCACCCTCCTGGGGGCCCTGGGGGTGTTCACGCTGGTGAGGGTCCTGTGAAATCGCTGCGCTGGGGTATAGGGTTTCGGGTATAGGGTATAGGGTATAGGGTCGGAAGGTACACGGGAATTTTTATAAACGAAATCTGTTTCCTAGCCGATACCCGTGCCCCGATACCCGATACCCTGTTTTTCGACTTGACAGCACCCGGAAACTTATGTATTAAAACACCTTTCAGATTGTACCTGCAAGGAGGAAACTCGTTTGGCTACACATCGTTCGGCGGAAAAAAGGGACCGGCAGAACAAGAAGCGCAAGGCCCGCAACGCAGCCGTGAAATCGCAGACGAAGACCGAGATCAAAAAAGTGCTGGCCGCGGTGGAGGGCAAGGACGGGGAGAGCTCCGAGAAGGCCCTCAAGAGCGCCATCAAGGTCATCAAGAAGGCCGCGTCCAAGGGCGTCTACCACAAGAACAACGCCTCCCGCAAGGTCTCCCGCCTGACCAAGAAGGTCGCCTCCCTGAAGAAAGCATAGAATAGCGGAAGAGCGGAACAACGGAAGCGCGGAAAAAGCAAAAGCCTGAAGGCAAATTCTTCAGGCTTTTTTGTTCTTAACTTCCCAGTTTCCGATCTTCCTAACTTCCAGGCCGCGAGGCCTTGGCGCGGAGCGCCACTCAGAATCCCGACATCAGGTTCCGGTAGGCCTTTTCAGCCATGTCGCCGGAGAGCTTCTGCAGCGCAACCTGCTTGTTGGTCGATGTGGTGTTGGGGTTGGCCTGGTCGACACGGTAACTCTCGTTGCCCGAGAAGTTCGCCACGTTCCAGAGATTCTTGCCCGTCTTGCGCTCCTCGAATGCGAGACTCAGGACCATGACCGCCCGGCTCTCCGTGGCCTTGTCGTAACGGTCGTAGGCGACGTAGGACGTGGAGAGGGCGGTGACGGTTCCCTTGAGAACGGCGTCGGCCGTCTCGCGGCTGGCGGCCAGGCGGAATCGGGGACTCTTCCGGAACTGGTCCTCGAAACCGTTCCGGAGGTAGATTTCCACGTAGGGCTCTCCCGTCCCGTTGACCAGATTGTCGACGAAGACGGTCCTGATCCCGCTGTCGATCCATTCCCCGCCGGGCGAGAACCGGTACCCGCACCCGGCCGTGATGAGGATCAATGAAACGAGAAGCAGGGCCCTAACGCCCTGCCTCGCTTGTCTAATTCTTTTCGACTTCATTCTCTCGCCTGTACCCTGGCCCCTTATTTCACGACGATATTCACCAGTTTCTTCGGCACCGTAATGACCTTGACGATCTTCACCCCTTCGAGAAACTTCTGCGTCTTTTCGTCCGCCAGGGCCATCTCCTTGATCTTGTCCTCCGACTCGTCGGCGCTGACGGTGATGCGGCTGCGCAGCTTCCCGTTGACCTGGACGACGATCGTCAGCTCCTCTTCCGAGGTCAGTCCCGGGTCATAGGAGGGCCAGGGCACGGTCGCGAGCGACCCCTTGTTTCCCATCATTTCCCATAGCTCTTCCGTGATGTGGGGCACGATGGGCGCCAGCAGGACGACCACGGTCTCGACGGCCTCCCGGATGACCGCCAGGGCCGCCTTGTCGTCTTTCCCGGGCCTCGGGACCTGGTAGACGAGGTTGACCAGTTCCATGACGGCGCTGATGGCCGTGTTGAAGTGGAAGCGGTCCTCGATGTCCGTCGTCACCTTTCGGATCGTCCGGTGCGTCTTTCTGCGCAGCTTCTTGAAGTCTTCGCCGAGGTCCTCCGACCCCGTCAGGGGCCCGACCCCCTGGAGATCCTCCAGGTACTCCGTGGCCAGCCGCCATACCCTGCCCAGGAAGCGGAAGGACCCTTCCACGCCCTGGTCGCTCCACTCCAGGTCCTTTTCCGGCGGGGCGGCGAAGAGGCAGAACATCCGCGCCGTGTCGCAGCCGTACTTCTCGATCAGGTAGTCCGGGTCGATGACGTTTTTGAGCGACTTGGACATCTTCTCGGTCTTGCCGACCGCGATCGGATTGCCGCACTTCTTGCATTTGTCCTCTTCGACCTCGTAGGGGAAAAGGAAGCCGTGCTCGGGGCACTTCGTCGTCTCCTTGCAGACCATGCCCTGGGTGAGGAGGTTCGTGAAGGGCTCGTCGATCCCCAGCACGCCGAAGTCCCGCAGCACCTTCGTGTAGAAACGGGAGTAGAGAAGGTGCAGGATGGCGTGCTCGATCCCGCCGATGTACTGGTCCACGGGGAGCCAGTAGTCCATGGCCTTGCGGTCGAGGCCGGGCTTGACGTCGCAGTGCGGCGAGGCGAAGCGGTCGAAGTACCAGGAGGACTCCACGAAGGTGTCCATCGTGTCCGTCTCACGCCTGGCGGGGCCCTTGCACCCCGGGCACGTCGCGTTGACGAAGGCATCGACCCGGGCCAGGGGCGAGCCGCCCTCGCCGGTGAACTCCACGTCCTTCGGGAGCACGACGGGCAGGTCCGCTTCCGCCACGGGCATCGTCCCGCACTTGTCGCAGTACACGACGGGAATCGGGGCTCCCCAGTAACGCTGCCGGGAGATCCCCCAGTCGCGCAGGCGGTACTGGATGGTTTTCTTTCCTCTGCCGAGGGATTCCAGGTGCGCCGCGATGGCCTCCATGGCCGCCGTGTTCTTCATCCCGTCGAAGGGCCCCGAGTTGACCAGGATACCCTCATCGACGTAGGCCTCCTCCATGGTTTCCACGTTGAGCGCCCTCTTCGGGTCCTGGATGACCACGATCAGGGGCAGTTTGTACTTCTTGGCGAACTCGAAGTCGCGCTGGTCGTGGGTGGGGACGGCCATGACGCAGCCCGTGCCGTAATCGGCCAGGACGAAGTTGGCGGCGTAGATGGGCATCTTGCGGCCCGTCACGGGGTTGAGGCAGTAGGCATCGAGGAACACGCCTTCCTTCTCGTAGTAGTCCGAGGTCCGCATGAGCTTGTCCTGCTTCTTCACCCGATCCACGTACTCCATCACGTCCTTCTCGATGGGCTTTCCCTTGGCGAGCTGCATGACGAGCGGGTGCTCGGCGGCCACGAGCATGAAGGTGGCCCCGTAGATCGTGTCCTGCCTCGTGGTGAAGACCCGGATGGGCTCGCCCCCGTCGGCCATGGGGAAGGTGATCTCCACGCCGTAGCTCTTGCCGATCCAGTTTTTCTGCATGGTGATGACGCGCTCGGGCCAGCCCGTGAGCCGGTCGCAATACTCCAGGAGCTCTTCCACGTACTGGGTGATCCGGAAGAACCATTGCGAGAGGTGCTCCTCCTTCGCGTCGGAGCCGCACCGCCAGCACTGCCCTGCCTCGACCTGCTCGTTGGCGAGAACCGTCTGGCACTTGGGGCACCAGTTGACGGCCGACTCGCGCTTGTAAACGAGGCCTTTCTCGTACATCCAGAGGAAGAAGAGCTGTTCCCACTTGTAGTAGGCGGGCTCGCAGGTCGAAAGCTCGCGGTCCCAGTCGTAGCTGAACCCCATGCGCTTGAGCTGGGTCTTCATGTTCTCGATGTTTGAGTGGGTCCACTTGGCGGGGTGGATGCCGTGGTCGATGGCGGCGTTCTCGGCGGGCATGCCGAAGGCGTCCCATCCCATGGGGTGCAGGACGTTGAAGCCGCGCATGTGCTTGTAGCGGGCGACCACGTCGCCGATGGTGTAGTTGCGTACGTGGCCCATGTGGATCCGGCCCGAGGGGTAGGGGAACATCTCGAGGAGATAGTATTTCTTCTTCCCCGAATCTTCGGCGACCTTGAAAATCTCTTTCTCTTCCCAGAGCTTCTGCCACTTCTCTTCGATCGGATGCGGGCGGTATCTCATCTCCATGGCGTTCTCCTAGCGGTATCCCTTCAGGTTACGTCAAAAAGGCGTAGCACAGGGGGCAGTATCTTTCAACGCTATTTTTTCCAGAAGTCGGGGACGAGGAGGACCAGGACAGTGTAGATCTCGAGCCTGCCCAGGAGCATGCACAGCGACAGGATCCACTTGGCCGTCTGGGGCAGTTCCGCATAGTTCGAATGGGCGTTGACAACCCCCATGCCGGGGCCGACGTTGCCGATCGTGGCGGCCACCCCCGAGATCGACGTGAGCATGTCGACGCCGAGGAACGTCAGCATCAGGGTCGCCGCCATGGCCAGCGCGATGTAGAGGAAGAAGAAGCTGCGGATGCTGGACATGATTTCCGGCGGGACGGCAACTTTCGCGATCTTGACGGAGACGACGGCGTGGGGATGGATCAGGCGGTAGAGCTCGATAAAGGTCTGTTTGGTCACGAGCAGGAAGCGCAGGCACTTGATGGCGCCCCCCGTGGAGCCGGCGCAACCCCCGACGAACATGAGGAATAGGAGGATCACCTTCGAGGGAATCGGCCAGAGGTCGAAGTTGACGGTGATGAAACCCGTTGTCGTGAGGATGGAAACCACCTGGAAGGATGCATGGCGCAGCGCATCCCCGAGGGAGGAAAAATGCGACCGCAGATCCAGGGTGATGAGCGCCGTCGCGATGAGCACAAGCGACACGTAGAAGCGAAATTCGGGGTCCCTGAAGAAAGGCCGCGCCTCGCCTTTGAAGAGCCGGTAGTGCAGGGCGAAATTCGTCCCAGCAATGAACATGAAGACGATGATGACGATTTCGATGTAGAGGCTGTTGAAATGGGTGATGCTCGCGTCGTAGGTGCCGAAACCGCCTGTTGCCATGGTCGCGAAGGTTTGGAATACGGGTACAATGGCGCAAACCCCCCCATGAAAAAACTTAAAACCACCCCTTTGTTTATCCGTTTTTAAACGACCCTGGTTTTTTTGCCAGAC
>CAYZKT010000026.1:20382-21035 GCA_964478885.1 uncultured Syntrophaceae bacterium
CCAGGTACAACAGGATAACCTCGACGATGGAGATTGCGATGTAGACGAGCCAGAGGTTCTTGGCCGTCTCGGCGATCCGGGGGGTGAGCCGATCCTTGACGGGGGAGGGGATTTCCGCCTTGAAGAGCTGCATGCCCCCGACGCCCAGCAGCGGGAGGATGGCGATGGAGAGGATGATGATTCCCATGCCGCCCAGCCACTGGGTGAGGGCCCGCCAGAAGTGGATTCCCCTCGAGGTCCTGTCGAGGTTGCTCATGACGGAGGCCCCCGTGGTCGTAAATCCGGATATGGTCTCGAAGAAGGCGTCGCAATAGGTGGGCACGACTCCCGAGAAGAGGAAAGGCAGCGCCCCGAAGGCCGAGGCGAGGACCCAGGCAAGGGTCACGATCACGAACCCCTCGCGGTGAGTGAGCGTGATTCGCTCCCCTGTCCTCGGGATGAAGACGTACATCAGTATCCCCGTCCCCATGGTGACAAGGATGGCCATGCCAATGGCGGTCCAGGCCGCCTCGTGCAGGGTTGCGGAGATGACGAAGGCCGGCAGCATGGCGGCCCCTATCAGAAAGACGAAGATCCCCAGGATGTGGAAGATGTTTTTCAGGTTCATTCGAAGTATTCCAGCTTCACCATGAGGATCTTCTCCACCTGCGGGA
>CAYZKT010000027.1:0-4101 GCA_964478885.1 uncultured Syntrophaceae bacterium
GAATCGGCGAAGGCCCGTCTCCGGGACCTCGGTTTCAACAACGTGGAGGTCCGGACGGGAGACGGCTATGCCGGATGGCCCGACAAGGCGCCTTTCGACGCCATCATGGTGACGGCGGCAGCCGGCCACATTCCGCCCCCCCTGATCGGTCAGTTGAAGGCGAAGGGGCGGATGGTTATCCCCGTGGGCAGTTCTTCCATGATCCAGCATATCATCCTGGTCGAGAAGGATCAGAAGGGAAACATCACGACAAAAACCCTTTTGCCCGTACGGTTTGTCCCCCTGACGGGGGAACGGCAGTAACATCCGCAGACCCGCCGCACGTTGGATGGATGTCCATCGCCCTCACCGACACCTGCCCGCAGCCTCTCCTAGCCCGTCTCGGCGACGGCCTCTCGGTCCGGCAAGCCGACCGGTCCGTCCGGCTCAGACCTTCGGGACGGGAGAGGAGAAAGAAATGTTCCCTACGGCCGGTCTGTCGACGTTGTCCTCGGGCGTTAGGCACAAAAGTTGCTTTGATGTTAACGGGTTGCCTTTATGGAAAACAAACGATCACCGATGGATGAACGGGCAGGGCAGTTTCTGTCCCGCATTGCGGCCTCGAGGGTTCTCCCTTCGCTGCCCCAGGTGCTGCTGAAGCTCGTCGAGGCCTGTCGAAGCGAGGAGACGACGGTCCGGGAGATCGCGCAGATCATCAACAGCGACTCCGCCCTTTCCGGCCGGATCCTGGGGATCGTCAACTCCCCGTTCTATCGTCGCGCGGAGAAAATCGTCCGCATCGACGATGCCCTGTTCCACCTGGGGCGGGACGCCGTGCGCAGCATTGCCGTCAGCGCATCCATCCACCAGGTCTTCTCGAGGGTCAACGGCGAGAGCCCGTTCCGCATGAAGCTCTACTGGCGCCATGCCCTGCTGTGCGCCGTGCTGGCCCGACGGCTCTCCGAAAAGACGTCCTTCAAGGCCCCCGAGCTCTCCTTTCTTTCCGGGATCCTCCACGACGTGGGGCGTGTGGTCCTGTGGGTCCATTTCCCGGAGGAGTACGGCAGGGTGCTCTCCGCCGCGGGAACGCGCTCGGATCTCCTCCTCGAAGGGGAGAGAAAGATGGGGATCACCCACGCCGAGGTGGGCTCTTGGCTTCTCAGCCGCTGGGGGCTCGACGCCTTCACGGCCGACGCAGCGCGTTACCACCACGAGCCGCTCGAACGGATTCACGGCGCCTTCCCGCTCATCAAGATCGTCTACGCGGCAAACCTGCTGGCCGACATGCCCGATGCCGATTTCACGCGGCACAAGATCATCCGGGAACTCTTCGGGATCGGCTTCACCGATATCACGGACATGCTCGCCGCCGCGCAGGAAGAGGTGCGGGAACTCGCCGAGTCGCTGGGGATTACGATAGACCCCGTCGACCCGCAGCACCAGCCCCTCGACGAAACAGACGACGAAAAGAAAGACGCGCTCACCGGGCAGGTCCGGGACGTGGCGCTGCTGCAGGCAGCCCTGCAGGGCCTGACGGAAGCCATCGACCGCGAGGCCATCCACAGGGCGGCCCGGCAGGGTCTCGAGATCCTCTTCGGCACACCGGCCGTGATGCTCTTCACCTACGACCGTGACCGCGAGTTGCTCGTCCTCCAGGACACGGGCGGCACCCGGCTTCCCCCGGAGCAGGAATTGACGATCCCCATGGGGCGCAACGAGTCGCTTCCCGTGCAGGCCCTGACCCGGAAGGCCATCCTGGCAACCCTGGAGCGCCGCGACCGGGGAGCCCTGACGATCATGGACGAGATGCTCATTCACCTGCTCGGCGGCGAGGAGATCCTGTGCCTGCCCCTGGTGACCCAGAAGGAGCGGGTGGGCCTTTTCGTCATCGGGGCGGAGCGGGTCACCATCCAATCCCTCGGGGCCGAGTCGAGGCTGCTTACCCTCTACGGCGACCAGGTGGCCGTGGCCCTGAGGCTCGACCAGATGCGCAGGGCCCAGTCCCGCCTCTACCAGGCCGGGCGCCTTGCCGCCTCGTCGGCCCTCGCGCGCAGGGTAGCCCACGAGGTGAACAACCCCCTGAGCATCATCAAGAACTACCTCAAGATCCTCGGCATGAAACTCGGGGCGGACAACGCGGCGCAGGACGAGCTGCGGATCGTCAACGAGGAGATCGACCGCGTCGCGCTCATCATCCGCCAGCTCACCGACCTGACCGCCGAGAAAGAGCGCGTGCGCCAGGCGGTGGACATCAACGGGCTCATCCGGGACCTCGCCGCGATCATCGAGAAATCCTTCTCGGCGGCGAGCCGGATCCGCTTCCATCTCGATCTCGACCCGGCGCTGCCGGGGCTCGTCACGGACCGCAACGGCATGAAACAGATCCTCATCAACCTGCTGAAGAACGCGATCGAGGCCATGAGGCAGGGAGGCAATCTCTTCGTGCGGACGAAGTTCCTGGTCTCGAAGGACCTGGAAGAGATGGCCGGCAAGCCCAACGGCAGGGCGGAGCAATCCGTGGAGATCTCCGTGCGGGACGACGGCCCCGGCATGCCCGACGCGGTCAGGCAGCGCCTCTTCGAACCCTACGTGACGACGAAAGGGGAGGGCCACTCGGGTCTCGGCCTGTCCGTCGTCCACAGCATCGTGAAGGACCTGGGCGGAACGATCCAGTGCGAAAGCGCGGAGGGCAGGGGAACGTCCTTCGTGTTGCGCTTCCCCCTGAACGGGTCCGTGAAAAAGGCATGAAACGGAGCAGACCATGACGGGAACCCCCAGCATTCTGGTTGTAGACGACGAGATTCGGATGTGCGAGAGCGTCCGGATTCTTCTCGGGGAGAGAAACTACCGCATCGAGACGTGCCCCTCGGCGAGGGCCGCCGTGGCCTGGCTGGAGAACAACCGGTGCGACCTGATGCTCCTCGACCTCATGATGCCGGAGATGGACGGATTCGATCTGCTGGATTTCGTCAAGGACCGTTATCCCGACGTGACGGTCATCATGATGACGGGCCATGCCTCCATCGAGTCGGCCGTGGAGGCCCTGAAGCGCGGGGCCCACGACTACCTCGGGAAGCCCTTCGAGCACGACGAGCTCGTCAAGCGCGTGGAGAACGCCCTCGACCAGAAGCGGCTGCGGACGGAGCGCGACAATTTCCGGGACCGCCTCGCGGTGACCGAGGAACGATACCGCCACCTCGTCCACCACTCCCCCGACATCATCTTCACCCTCGGGGCAAGAGGCGAGTTCCTCTTTGTCAACGACACCGTAGAGGGCCTCCTGGGCCACGAGATCGCGTCGCTGCGGGGCAAGGCGTTTTCCACGATCGTCCACGAGGAGGACGTCGACAAGATCCGGGCCTTTTTCGAGGCCGCCGCCAAGGGCCGGCCCCTGTCGGACTGCATGGAGGTGAGGCTGCGCTGCCGGACCAAACCGGCCGCCGGGGACGGCATCTGCATCGTGGAGCTGCGGGCCGCGGCCATGGAGGAGTTCTCCGAGGACGGCGGCGGAAAGATCCGCGGCATTTACGGGATCGCCCGGGACATTACGGAGCGCAAGCGCGCCGAGGAGGAGAAAAAACTCCTCGAGGCCCAGCTGCGCCAGGCCCAGAAGATGGAGGCCATCGGCACCCTGGCCGGCGGGATCGCCCACGACTTCAACAACCTGCTCATGGCCATCCAGGGAAACGCCTCGCTGATGCTCTTCGATCTCAGCCCGAAGCACGAGCACTACGATCGGCTGCGCAACATCGAGAAGCTCGTCGACAGCGGTTCCCGCCTCACATCCCAGCTGCTGGGCTACGCCCGCAAGGGCCGCTACGAGGTGAGGCCCATCAACCTCAACCAGACCGTACAGGACGCCTGCGAGACCTTCAACCGGACGAGAAAGGAAATCCGCGTTCAGCTGCAGCTCGACAGGAGCCTCGCCCCCATCGAGGCCGACGCCGGCCAGGTCGAGCAGGTCCTGATGAACCTCCTCGTGAACGCCGCCGACGCGATGCGGGGCGGCGGGACCGTGACCATCCGCACGGCCAACACGACCCACGAGCACATGAAGGGGAAGCTTTACAACCCCAAGCCCGGGAAGTACGTCCTGCTGTCGGTGAGCGACACGGGCATCGG
>CAYZKT010000027.1:4201-20446 GCA_964478885.1 uncultured Syntrophaceae bacterium
ACAACCCCAAGCCCGGGAAGTACGTCCTGCTGTCGGTGAGCGACACGGGCATCGGGATGGACGAGAAGACAAAAGAGAGGATCTTCGAGCCCTTCTTCACGACCAAGGAGATGGGTCGGGGGACGGGCCTGGGCCTCGCGTCGACCTACGGGATCATCAAGGGACACGGCGGATTCATCGACGTGGAATCCCAGCCCGGCCAGGGCGCAATCTTCTCCATCTACCTGCCGGCTTCGTCCAAGAAGATCTCCAAGCCCCACCGCGGCCAGGAGGGGATCGTCCGGGGTCAGGGGACGGTGCTGCTGATCGACGACGAGGACATGGTCCTCGAGATCGGGCGGGCCCTGCTCGAGACCATGGGCTACCAGGTCGTGACCGCGAAGGACGGCGAGGAGGCCATCAAGCTCTACGAGAACCAGGGCAGCGGGATCGACCTCGTCCTGCTCGACGTGGTCATGCCTGGCCTGGGCGGCGGGGAAGTGTTCGACCGCCTCAAGAGCATGAACCCGGATATGAAGTGCCTGCTGCTCTCCGGCTACAGCATAGACGGCGAGGCCACGGAGATCATCCAGCGGGGTTGCGACGGCTTCATCCAGAAACCCTTCAAGCTGAGGGACCTTTCGAAAAGCATTCGTGAAATTCTTCACCACCCGTGATGCCGGCGGCATCACAGGGTCTCGGGTATAGGGTCTTGGGTATAGGGGCTGAAGGAAAAATTCTTGTTCCTTCCCGATACCCGATACCCTAGCCCCGATACCCCCGTATGACATCTTTTCTTTTCCCCCGAAATGTACTATGCATGCTGAGGCGATGCCCCGCCGCGTGCGCGGGGCGATTCCGGCGCCAGGACGTGTCCCGTGACCGACGACGGACTGAACCGCAACATCGAGAGACTGGCCTCGCTGATCGCAGGCGCGAGGCGGATCGTGGTTTTCACCGGGGCGGGGGTGAGCACCGAATCGGGTATTCCCGATTTCCGCAGCCCCGGCGGGATCTGGTCCCGGTTCGACCCCGAGGAGTTCACCATCTACCGCTTCCTGGCGAGCCCCGAGACGCGTCTCAAGCAGTGGAAGATCCTTGTCGAGAGCGGTCTGATCGTCAACGCGAGGCCCAACGGGGCCCACCTTGCCGTGGCGGAGCTGGAGAAGCTCGGGAAGCTCGACTGCGTCATCACCCAGAACATCGACAACCTCCACCAGAAAGCGGGCAACGACCCCGGGAGGGTCTACGAGCTTCACGGGACCATGAGCCACGCACGGTGCCTGGGCTGCCAGCGGCGATACGCCGTGGCGGAGCTGCTTGACCGGATCCGGCTCGACGAGGGGGCGCCCCTGTGCCCCGAGTGCGACGGCATTCTCAAGCCCGACGTGATTTTCTTCGGGGAGCAGCTTCCCGCGGAGGCGCTCCGGCACGCCGTCGACCACTCTCGCCGGTGCGACCTGCTCATCGTCGTCGGCTCCTCGCTGGTGGTCTACCCGGCGGCCTACATGCCCGTCTACGCCAAGGAGGCCGGTGCGGCCGTCGCGATCGTCAACCTCACCGTGACGGATTTCGATCTCCAGGCCGATGTGGTCATTCACGGGAAAGCCGGGGAAGTCATGCCGCTCATCCTCGAGGCGGTGAAGCGAAACCTGGCTGCTGCCGGCGGAAATCCCGCCTGAGGGGGTTCGGGTCATGTGCCTGTTCTTCTGCGCCTTCGAGATCCACCCGATCTACAGGCTCATCATCGCCGCCAACCGGGACGAGTTCTACGAGCGTCCTTCACGGCCTGCCTCCTTCTGGCCCGATGCGCCGGAGCTTCTGGCCGGCAAAGACCTTCAGGGCGGCGGCACCTGGTTCGGCATCACGCGCACCGGGCGGATCGCCGCCGTCACCAATTACCGGGACCCCCGATCGCACCGCAATGGCGCACCTTCGCGAGGCCTCCTGCTGACGGACTACCTCCTCGGCCGAACCGATCCGGCGGCCTATCTCGAAGACGTCAGGCGCAAGGGCGCCGCGTACAACGGGTTCAACCTCATGGTCGGAACGACCCGGGAGCTCTACTACCACTCGAACCGCAAAGGGGGTGTCATCGCGTTGACCCCGGGACTCTACGGCTTGAGCAACCACTTGCTCGACACGCCATGGCCGAAAGTGGCCGGGGGGAAGGCGGCCCTCGGCGAGCTGCTGTCCCGGGGAGAGGACCCGGTTCCCGAGGCCCTCTTCGAAATCCTGTCGGACCGCGCCATCGTGGAAGACAGCCTGCTGCCGGAAACCGGCATCGGGTTGGAGTGGGAGCGGATCCTGTCGGCGCGCTTCATCGCAAGCCCAGTCTACGGGACCCGTTCGTCCACGCTGCTCTACGTGGACCGGCAGGACCGGGTGACGTTCATCGAGCGAAACTACAACGCGTGCCCGGAACCGCGCGACACGGCGCGTTTCGAGTTTGCCGTCTCCCGAAGCGATGCGGCCTGAGGGAAAGGCCCCGAAGGGGATCGTCCAGATCGCCGGCATCCGGAGTCTCGACGAGGCCCGGATGCTCCTGCGGGCGGGTGCCGACTGGCTGGGGTTCCCCCTGCGGCTGGAGCATCACGGCGAAGACCTGCCCGACGGCGAGGTGTCGTCGATCATCGCCGGTCTCGGCATCGGCGAGCGGGCCGTCCTGATTACCTACCTGGAGTGCGCGTCGGAGATCGTCGATCTGGCCGCCCGGACCGGGTGCCGCCGGGTCCAGCTCCACGGCGACATCGCGGCCGAAGAGACGCACCGGCTGAGAGAGACCGGGGCGGGGCTCTTCCTGATCAAGGCCCTCGTGGTGCGGCCGGGGAACCTCGGCGCGCTGCTGAAGGACGCCCGCGAGTTCGGTCCCTGGGTCGACGCCTTCATCACGGACAGCTGGGACCCGCAGACCGGCGCGCGGGGGGCGACGGGCAGGACGCACGACTGGGAGGCAAGCCGGAGGATCGTCGAAGAGGCGCCGAGGCCCGTCATCCTGGCCGGCGGGCTGACGCCCGGAAACGTGGGTCGCGCCATCCGGCAGGTCCGACCCGCGGGGGTTGACGCCCACACGGGCGTGGAGGCGTCCGACGGGAGCAAGGACCCCGCCCTCGTCGGGGCCTTTGTCGGAGAGGCGCGCAGGGCCTTTGCCCTGCTGAAAGGGAAGCCGTTCGGCCGATGAGCGAAGGGACAGGACAATCGGGGCGCGAATACCGGGAACTTCCCCGCGTGGGGGCGGGCGCCATCGTGATCCACGAGGGGCGCATCCTGCTCGTGAAGCGGGCCAGCTCGCCGGGGAAGGGCTTCTGGGCCATCCCGGGCGGACTCGTCGAGCTGGGGGAAACGGTCCGGGAGGCTGCCGAGCGGGAACTCCTGGAGGAAACAGGGGTGAAGGCCCGGGCCGGAGAGGCGTTTTATCTCTTCGACTTCATCGACCGGGACGCCGACGGGATGATCAAGTATCATTACATCATCGTCGATTTCCCGGCCGATTACCTGGGCGGGGAGCCGCGCGCCGCAGACGACGTGAGCGACGCGCGCTGGGTGTCGCCGGCGGAGGCCGCGGCCCTGAACCTTTCGCCCACGACGCGCAAGCTGCTCAAACAGATGAAATTCATGGAAGACAGGGTCTAGGGTCTCGGGTATAGGGGGGAGAAGACAAACATTTATTCTTCTTCCCTGGGCCCTGTACCCTGAACCCTGTACCCTGGTAGAGGAGGTGAGCCGATGAAAGTGGTCTGGAGCGAGAAGTTTATCGAATCCTACACGATGGACCCGGCGGCCGCGTCGGGGCGCATGGAGGCCATCCTGGACGTGATCCGGGACCGGGTGACCTTCGTGGAGGCCCGGCCGGCCGGCGAGGAGGACATCGCCGCCTGCCACACGAACTATCACATCGGGCACATCCGGCAGATCGGCCTCTACGAGATCGCTGCCCTCGCCGCGGGAGGCGCCATCCAGGCCGCCGAGATCGGCATGAAGGAGCCCTGCTTCGGCCTGATCCGGCCCCCGGGACACCACGCATCGGCCAACAGCTGCTGGGGCTTCTGTTACTTCAACAACATGGCGATCGCCATGGAGAAGCTCAAGAAGGACGGCAGGATCAAAAAGGCCCTCGTGCTGGACATCGACCTGCACTTCGGGGACGGGACGGTGAACATTCTCGGGAGCAAGGGCTACGTCACCCTCGAGAACCCCTCGTCGAACTCCCCGGCGGATTTCATCCGCCAGGTCGACAAAGCCCTGGCCTCCGAGGCGTACGACGTGATCGGGATTTCCGCCGGCTTCGACTACGCGCGAGAGGACTGGGGCGGCGTGCTCGGAGAGTCGGATTACACCGAGATCGGAAGGATGGTCCGCGAGACGGCCCGCAAGACCGGCGCGGGCTTCTTCGGCATTCTCGAAGGCGGCTACAACCACCGCGTCCTGGGCCACAACTGCATGGCCCTGCTGGAGGGGATGCGGGAAGACTGACAAAAAGAAACGCATAAGAAGAGAGAATCGTCACATTTCCGAAGCGTCTTCCGCCCGCCCCGGGTGACTCTCTTCGAATGCGTTCAAGCGCCTTTCCGGAGAAAGGGTCGAACTGCGCGAAACGCTCAGCGGCGGCCGTTCATGGAGCGTGATCTTCGAGAACCCAGGCGGCAATCAGGTTGCCGCTTTCGATTCCGATCTCCTGTCCTTCCCCGACCGTCAATGCTTTGTTTCGCGACAGAACCAATCTATTCGGTTGTCGCGACGGCCCTGAATCCTTGAACGGTCCTCACCTCCTCGCACTGTCTTTATCTAAATATACCGATGGGAGTTTGCGCTGTCAAGACGGGCACTCAAAAGATGGAAGTTAGGAAGGTATGAAGTTGGGAAATTCGGAGAAGCCGAAGCCCGCATCCAACTGAAAGTTCGTCCAAGCTTCATAACTTCCCGAATCCAGGGATAAGAGACAGAAACGCCTCTTGAAAGGGTCATTGCGAGCACCCGCAGGGTGCTCGCAATCTCGTGGAAACGGCGCCACGCTTCGCTCGCGATGACATGGTTTATCGCTTGATTCGGGAACTTCTCAACTTCGAAGCTTCCCCATTCAAGAGGATGCGCCCAACGTCACCGGCCGTCTATTTCCCGATACAAAACGTTGAAAATATGCGGTCCAACACCTCCTCCGTGATCGCCTGGCCCGTTACCTCGCCCAGGGCGCTTAGCGCTTCCCGAAGATCGAAGGCGATGAATTCCGGCGAGAGGCCGCCGGAGAGGCCTTGCTCGGCCGTCCGCAGGGACGCGAAGGCTCGCTCCAGCGCGATCTTGTGCCGGAGGTTCGTGAGAACGGACTCGGAGCGGCTTTCGCCGGCTACGCGGCGGAGGGCGTCATGGATGGCGTCCCGCAGGGCCGCCATGCCGTCCCCCGTCCTGGCCGAGACCCGGAGGATCTCCCTCCCGGCGCTCGCCTCGGGAAGGGTTTCCGCCTCGAGGACCGCAGGCAGGTCGGACTTGTTGACGGCCACGACAATGTCGCGCTCCCGGTTCGCCGCAAGGATGTCCCGATCCTCCGATGTCAGGGGGCTGCTTCCGTCCAGGAGGATCAGGATCACATCGGCCGACGCGGCCTGCTGCCAGACGCGGTCGATGCCCTCTTTCTCGGCGGGGTCCTGCGCCTCCCGGATGCCGGCCGTGTCCACGTACCGCACCGGGGTGCCCCGGATGCTGGCGCCCTCCTCGATGAAGTCCCGCGTGGTCCCCGCATGGGGCGTAACGATCGCCCGGTTGTCGCCCAGCAGGCGGTTGAAGAGGCTCGACTTGCCCACGTTGGCCTTCCCCGTGATGACGACCCGCGCCCCGTCGCGGATCATGCGTCCTTCGCCGTAGGTCGCCGCCAGCGCCCCGATCCGGGCCGTGATGTCGCGGAGCCGGTCGAGAAGCGCGTTCTTCGGTGCGGCATCGACACCGTCCTCTTCCTGGAAGTCGATCTCCGCTTCGAGAAGGGTGAGGATGTCCAGGATGGAGGCGCGCAACTTTTCGATCCGGCGCGACAGGTCGCCCCGGAGATGCCCCATGGCGAGATCGAGCCCCCGCTGCGAGCGGGCCGTGATCATCTCCTGAACGGCCTCGGCCTGGGCGAGATCGAGACGGCCGTTGAGGAAGGCCCGTCGCGTGAACTCCCCCGGCTCGGCGGGTCGGGCGCCGGCACGCAGAACGGTCAGAAGGACCTCTTCGAGGATGAGAGGGCCGCCGTGGCAGTGGATTTCGATGGTGTCTTCGCCGGTGAAGGAATGGGGGGCCCGCATGAAAGCTGCAAGGACCTCGTCGAGGACGCGCCCCGTGGCGGGACAGACGATGTCCCCGTGGGCGAGCCTGTGGGACCGGAAGGCGTCCGCGGGTTTGCGGGGCCTGAAGAGGGCGCGCGCGATCCGCTCGGCGCCGGGCCCGCTGGCCCGGACGATCCCGATGCCGCCCGTGCCGGGCGGCGTGGCGATCGCCGCGATGGTGTCTGCCTGGGTCACCGGGGTCTCGGGTTGTAGGGGCGGCTGCTCCTGCCGGGCCTGACGATGATCTTGCGATTGGGGCCCTCACCGCGGCTCTTCGTGACAACGGAGTCGTCGTTCTGCAGGGTGAGGTGGATGATCCGCCTCTCGCGGGCCGTCATGTTGCCCAGCGTGACGGGTTTCCTGGTTTTCCGGACCTTCTGGCTGACCTTTTCCGCCAGGGCCACGAGCGCTTCCTCGCGCTTCTTGCGGTAGTCCTCCGTGTCGACGACGACCTGCTTCTTCTCCCGGCCCTGCTTGCTGAGGATCTTGTTGACCACGTACTGGAGGGCGTCCAGGGTCTGGCCGCGCTTGCCGATGAGAAGCCCCTCGTCGGCGCCTTTCAGCGTGAGGCTGATCGCGTCGGGCGTGTCCTCCACCTCCACCTCCGCCTGGATTCCCATGAGGGAGAGGATCTCCAGAAGGGTGCTCTTGGCCGCCTCCAGGGTCTCCGGCGAAGAGGGCACGGGCTCCGGCCGCGGCTCGCGCGCGGGCTGGGCCTCCCGGGGTTCCCGTGGCGGGCGCGCCTCCCCGTGGTCCCGGTTCTCCCTCGGGGGCCTCGGTTCGCGGGGCTCCCGGTGCTCTCTCGGGGGGCGGTGCTCCCGGGGCGGGCGCG
This sequence comes from uncultured Syntrophaceae bacterium, assembly GCA_964478885.1. Lineage (GTDB taxonomy): Bacteria > Desulfobacterota > Syntrophia > Syntrophales > UBA2192 > UBA2192. Next base: position 11,309 of record CAYZKT010000027.1, read on the forward strand.
CCTCCCGCTGCTCCCGATGTTCGCGGTGCTCCCTCGGGGGCCTCGGCTCGCGTTGTTCCCGGTGTTCTCTCGGGGGGCGGATCTCCCGGGGCGGGCGCGCCTCGCGGTGCTCGGGCGCTTCCTGTGGCTTCGGCGCCGGAGCTTCCGCTTCTTTTTCCGTCTTTTCCCGGGGCGTCTCGAAGCTCATGTCCAGGCTCAGGAGACTGGCCTTGATCCTGGCTTTCTTCGACCCGACGAGGCCGAGGAAGCCCGAGGAGCCCTCGGAGAGGATCTCGATGTTCAGCTTCTCGCGGGGGACGTCGAATTCCCGACACGCCTTCTCGATCGCTTCATCGATGGTCTTTCCTTCGATTTCGAGGACCTTCATGTGTCAGCACCTCACGCGGTGGGAGACTTGTTGATGTAGTACTGCTGGCCGATGCTCAGGACGTTGTTGATAAGCCAGTAGATCACGAGCCCCGACGGGAAATTGAGGAAGAGGAACGTGAAGACCACGGGCATGAGGAGCATCATCTTCTGCTGCATGGGGTCTCCCATGGGCGGCGACATCTTCTGCTGGATCAGCATGGTCGCGCCCATGATGATAGGCGTGATGTAGTAGGGGTCCTTGGCCGAGAGGTCCTGGATCCACCAGAAGAACGGGGCGTGGCGCAGCTCGATGGCGTAGGACAGCAGCTGGTAGAGCGCGATGAAAACCGGGATCTGGATGACCACGGGAAGACAGCCGCCCAGCGGGTTGATTTTGTGAGACTTGTAGAGCTCCATGACGGCGGCGTTCATCTTCTGCTTGTCGTCCTTGTAGCGCTCCTTGATCTCGTTGAGCTTGGGCTGGACTTTCTGCATCTCCTTCATGGACTTGTAGCTCTTGGTGCCCAGCGGCCAGAAGAGGATCTTCGTGAGGAGGGTGATGATGATGATCACGACCCCGTAGTTTCCCACGTACTTGTAGAGGTACTGCATGAAGAAGAGAATGGGGTAGGCGAGCCACTTCATCCAGCTGCCCACGTTGATGGCCGCCTCGAGCCCCGTGCCCTCCGCCTTCAGGCGGTTGTATTCCTTCGGCCCCACGAAGAGGGTGTAGTTGAAGACCCCCGCCTGGCCCGACGGGATGGTGTTCTTCGGGCCGTCGAGGGTCACGAGGATCTGCCCCCGGGCGTCCCTGGCGAAGGACGCGGTCGTGAGCGCGGGCTGCTTCGGGACCATCGCGGCGAGGAAGAACTTGTTCTCGAATCCGCCCCACTGGATGTCGGGCCCGTAGGCCTTCTTCTCGAGCTTCGCGCCCGCTTCCCGCTCGGTCGAGTTCTTGACCTGGGCAATGGCCCCCTCTTCCTCCATCCCCTTCTTGTCCAGCTCTTCGAGCCACCGGATGGAGAGGTTCTGGTTCACGGCGGCGTTCGTGCCGTTGACGAACCGCACCTCGAGGTCGAAGGAGTAACGGTCGGGATGGAACGTGTAAACCTTCTCCACGCGGTACTGTCCGGGGGCGGCGTAGGTGAAGACCAGTTTCCCGGGCTTGGCATCCCCCGTCAGGTCGATTACCTTGCGGTCGGTCTCGTAGAAGATGTCGCCGGGCAAAACGACGCTCGAGTCGGTGAAGGCCGTCGACAGGGGCAGCTCGGAGCCCTCCTGAACCTGGACCATCTCGATGAGGGGGCTTGCCTCGTCGAGGGAGGCCTTGTATTCCTTGAGCTTGAGGGACTTGAGGGCGCCGCCGCGGGTGCTGAACACAGCCGCGTACAGCGGGGTCTCGACCCGGATGTCCTTTGCGGCCGCTGCGGCCCTCACCGGGGCTGCCAGTGCGGGCGCCGCCGCCGCGGAAGACGCCGGGGCGCTGCCCGGCGCTGCGGCCGGGGCCGGCTGGGTCTGCGTTTGGGTCTGGGCCTGCTCCTGCTTCTGGGTCTCCAGGTTCTTCGCGAAGAAGTACTGGTAGACGAAAACGACGATGAACGACAGGAGTATCGCCAGAAATGTCCGAATGTGGGTGCTCATCAAATGCCTCCTGGGGCTCGCTTACCGGACCGGATCGTAGCCGCCGGGATGAAAGGGGTGACACCGCAAAAGCCGACGGAGCCCGAGCATGATCCCCCGCAGCGGCCCGTGCAGGCGGATTGCCGTGAGGGTGTACTCGGAGCAGGTCGGATAGAAGCGGCAGCTGCGCGGCAGGAAGGGGGAAACGAAAAGCTGGTAGGCCCGGATGAGGGCGATGGAAAGCGTCTGGAAAAAATGCCTCAACATGTTCAGGCTTTCATTCGTCCCGCGAGGACCTTCTCCAACTCCCTGCAGAGGTCCTGGCTTTTCATGGAGGAGAAGTCTTTCCTTGCGACAATCAGGATATCCTGCGAGGCCGGAAGCCTGTCTTTGTTCAAGCGGAAGAACTCTCTCAGGAGCCGCTTCATCCGGTTGCGCCTCACGGCCGTCTTTCCCACCCGTTTGCCGACAACGAGCCCGAGGCGCCGGATGCCCGAAGTGTTCCTGCAGAGAATAACGGTCAGGTACTCCGAGTGGACCCGCTTGCCCGATTCGAACAGGGCTGCAAACTCGCTTCGCCTGCGGATTCTCTCGTGCTTGCCGAGCGTGTACCTGCCTTCGGGGACCGGGGATTTTCCTGCGGCTGGGCTCACCCTTCCACTCTTCCCTGACCCGGCTCAGACGGTCAGTCTCTTTCTCCCCTTTGCGCGCCTTCTGCTCAGGACCAGCCGCCCACCCTTGGTGGCCATCCTGGCTCGGAATCCGTGGGCCCGCTTGCGCTTGAGATTCGTAATGGTCGTGAGAGTCTTTTTCATATCATGACGGTCCTGTGGGTTGAATGCTAAAGACGTACCTTAAACCATTAATCCGAATGTTTGTCAAGGGTTAATTGGCCGGCCGCCGCAGGGCACTTTTCCCTTGCCGCGGGCGTCCCGATGAGGCGATAAAGGGCCAGACTGTGCGGAAGGGCCTGCCATGAAGATCAAATCCTTCGAATTCAATCTCCGGGAGCTTGCCGGTTCCATGGGGGACTTCGGCACCCTGCTGCCCCTGGCCATCGGGTACATCTACGCCTGCGGGTTGAACCCGGCCGGGTTTCTCGTCATGATGGGGCTGGCCAACATCGTGACGGGCCTCCTGTATCGGCTGCCCATGCCCATCGAGCCGATGAAGGTCCTGGCCGTCGTCGCCATCGCCCAGCACTGGTCGCCCTCCATGGTCCACGCCTCCGCCTTCGCCATGGGCGTCGTCTGGGTCCTCTTTGCCGCCACGGGTCTCATCGGCCGGCTCGCGCGGATCACCCCGCAACCGGTCATACGGGGAATCCAGATCGCCCTCGGCATACTCCTGGCCATCGAAGCGTTCAAACTGCTCTCCGCAGGCTGGGTTCTCGGGGCCTTGACCGTCGTGATCGTCCTGACGCTCCGGGAGAGCCGCTATGCCCCGGCGGCCGTCGTCCTCGTGGCTCTCGGCCTGGTCATGATCGCCCTGGACGGCCGCTTTGCCGGAATCGCCCCGCCGGCCTTCAACCTGCCGCCGCTGACCGTCTTCACCCTCGACGAGGTGTGGGAGTCGCTCGTCCTGGCCGGGTTTGCCCAGATCCCCCTGACGGTCACCAACGCCACCATCGCCACGGCGGCCCTGATCCGCTCCTATTGGCCGGAGCGGCCCGTCTCGGAGGGGCAGCTTTCGTGGAACCAGGGCGTCATGAACCTCGTCGTCCCGTTTTTCGGGGGGATGCCCATGTGTCACGGCGCCGGGGGCCTTGCAGGCCAGTACTACTTCGGGGCCCGGACGGGCGGGGCCAATATCATCGAGGGAATCCTCGAGATCGTCCTGGGGCTTTTCTTTGCCGCTTCCATCGCCGGGGTGTTTTCCGTCTTCCCCGCCCCGATCGTGGGCGCCATGATGCTGATGATCGGCATCGAGCTGACGAAATTCGCCCGCCACATCCGCCCCGGCCGGGACCTCGTCGCCCTGGCCGTGACCGTCGCCGTCTCCGTCCTGGCCAACATGGCCTGGGGCTTTCTCGCCGGCATGGCCGCGCATCGCCTCGTCGAGAAGGCGGCCGGCGGAAAATCCTGAAGACCGCCAGGATTTCAATCGACTGCCGGCTTGCTTCCCTTTCTGGAGTCCACTATAGTAAAGGCACTCGCCGGGGTGACCGGCGCAACCCTTTTTCGGGGCAGGAATTTCCCTGTCGGGATCATGGAAGACAGTCCGCAGAAAACAGCCGCCGGCGGGGGTTATCTCGACCGCAAGCCCTTCCGGCTCGTGTCGGATTTCGAGCCCAGGGGCGACCAGCCCCAGGCCATCGAGAAACTGGCCCGCGGGGTCGAAAAGGGGCACCCTCACCAGGTCCTCCTCGGGATCACCGGGTCGGGCAAGACCTTCACGGTGGCCAACGTCATCCAGGCCGTCCAGAGGCCGGCGCTCGTCATCGCCCACAACAAGACCCTGGCGGCGCAGCTCTACCAGGAGTTCAAGACCCTCTTTCCCGAGAACGCCGTCGAGTACTTCGTCAGCTACTACGACTACTACCAGCCGGAGGCCTACATCCCCACGACGGACACCTACATCGAGAAGGACTCGGCGATCAACGAGGAGATCGACAAGATGCGCCACTCGGCCACGCGCTCGATCCTGTCGCGCAGCGACGTGATCGTCGTGGCCAGCGTCTCTTGCATCTACGGCATCGGCGCCCCCGAGACCTACCTCGGCATGGCCCTGTCCCTCGAGGAGGGCATGGAGATCCGGAGGGACGCGATGCTGAGGCGCCTCGTGGACATCCAGTACGAGCGCAACGACATCGACTTCCACCGCGGCGCCTTCCGGGTCCGCGGCGACGTGGTGGAGATCTTCCCGGCCTACGAGGAGGAGCAGGCCGTCCGCGTCGAGTTCTTCGGCGACCGGATCGAGTCGATCTCGCTCGTGGACCCCCTCCGGGGGAAAAAGCTCGGGCGCCTGTGGAAGACGGACATCTACCCCGGGAGCCACTACGTCACGACGCGGGACACGGTGAAGTCGGCCCTCGTCTCCATCCGCGAGGAGCTGGGCGAGCGGCTCCAATTCCTTCAATCGCAAAATAAGCTGCTCGAGGCCCAGCGTCTCGAGCAGCGCACCCGCTTCGACCTGGAGATGCTCGAGGAGATGGGCTACTGCCAGGGGATCGAGAACTACTCCCGGCACCTCACGGGACGCAAGCCGGGGGAGCCCCCGCCGACCCTCATGGAGTACATGCCCGCCGACGCCCTCATCGTCCTCGACGAGAGCCACGTCACCGTGCCGCAGCTCGTGGGCATGTTCCGCGGCGACCGGTCCCGGAAGGCGACCCTTGTCGAGTACGGGTTCCGTCTGCCCTCGGCCCTGGACAACCGCCCGCTCATGTTCGAGGAGTATGAGCGCTTTCCCCAGCAGCGGCTCTACATCTCGGCGACCCCCGCCGAGTACGAGATCGCGAAGGCCCGCGGGCGCGTGGTGGAGCAGATCGTGCGGCCCACGGGGCTTATGGACCCCGAGATCATCGTGCGGCCCGTGACGTACCAGGTGGACGACCTGCTGGGCGAGATCCGCAAGCGCGCCGAGCGCGGCGAACGGGTCCTCGTGACGACCCTCACGAAGCGCATGGCCGAGAACCTCACGGAGTACTACGAGAGCCTGGGCGTGCGGGTGAAGTACCTGCACTCGGACGTGCACACCCTGGAGCGGGTCGTCATCATCCGCGACCTGCGCCTCGGGAAGTTCGACGTCCTGGTCGGCGTCAACCTCCTGCGGGAAGGGCTCGACATCCCCGAGGTGTCGCTCGTGGCGATCCTGGACGCCGACAAGGAAGGGTTCCTGCGCTCGGAGCGTTCCCTCATCCAGACCAGCGGCCGGGCAGCCCGGAACGCGGCGGGCCAGGTCATCATGTACGCCGACAAGATCACCGACTCCATGCGGGCCTGCATCGACGAGACGGAGCGGCGGCGCGCGATCCAGCACAGGTTCAACGAAGAGCACGGGATCACCCCCGAGACGATCCGCAAATCCATCGACAACGTGCTGGCCTCCGTCTACGAGGCCGACTACGTCACGGTGCCCGTCATGGAACAGAAGGTGGAGTACGTCTCCATCGCGGAGGTCCCAGACCTGATCGCGAAGCTGCGGGAGGAGATGAAGGCGGCGGCCCGGGACTACGAATTCGAGCAGGCGGCCGAGCTGCGCGACCGGATCCGCAGGCTCACGGAGCTGGAGATCGGCTTCGGAGGCGAGACGTCGGACGATGAAGCCGAGGCGGGCGACAGGCCGGTGAGAAGCACGAAGCGCGATGGCAAGCGACGTGACGCGAAGAGGGTAAGAAAATAAGAAGGTAGAAGGATTGGAGGACTGGAATGACGGAGTGATGGAATGATGGGCGACAAGAAAGCCCAAGATTCCATTATTCCACTATTCCAGCATACAGGGATGGACTCAAGGGACGAGATGAAATCACAAGAAGCGGAACGGATTGAGCTGCTTGAGAGGAAGCTCCGCGCGGTGCCGCCGCGCCCCGGCGCCTACCTCATGAAGGACGCCCGGGGCGACGTCATCTACGTCGGCAAGGCGAAGAACCTCCGGAACCGCATCCGCAACTACTTCCAGGGCACCGACACCCGCGCCATGGTGCCCTTCCTCGTCTCCCGCGTCCGCGACCTCGACTTCGTCGTCACCAACACGGAGAAGGAGGCCTTCCTCCTCGAGAATACGCTCATCAAGGAGCACCGGCCCCGCTACAACGTGATCTTCCGCGACGACAAGACCTACTTCAGCCTGCGCCTCGACACGCGCCAGGACTTCCCGGCGTTCCAGCTCGTTCGAAAGACCCGGAAGGACGGGGCCCGCTACTTCGGCCCTTACCCGTCGGGGCTCGCGGCCAAGGAGACGCTGAGGGTTCTGCACCGGCTCTTCCCGCTGAGGACCTGCAAGGACAGGGAGTTCAACACCCGGCGCCGGCCCTGCATCGAGTACGAGATCCGCAACTGCGTCGGCCCCTGCGTGGGCCTCGTCGGAAAGGGGGAGTACCGGAAGTTCATCGACGACGCGGTCCTCTTCCTCGAGGGCCGGGAGACGAAGCTGCTGGACCTGCTGAAGGCGAGGATGGCCGAGGCGGCGGAGAACCTCGAGTTCGAAGAGGCCGCGAGGCTGCGCGACCAGGTCGCCGCCGTCGAGACGACGGTGGAGAAGCAGCGGATGGTATCGGCCGAGTTCAAGGACCAGGACATCTTCGGTCTCTACCGGGAGGAGGGCCAGGTCATGGTCTGCATCCTGCGCATCCGCGAGGGCAAGACCCTGGGCACGAAAAAATTCCCCCCCATCCGGACGGCGGCCGCCGACGCCGAGGTCCTCTCGTCGCTGCTGAGACAGTACTACGACGGGGAGCATTTCATCCCGGCCGAGGTCGTCATTCCCGAAGCGGTCGAGGACGGAGACGTCCTGGCAGAATGGCTCTCGGAGAAGCGGGGGAAAAAGGTCGACCTCATTGTCCCGCACCGGGGTCCGAGGAAGGACCTCGTCGGGATCGCCCGGCAGAACGCCGAGGATTCATTCAAGGCCGAGCGGGCCGTTCGCATTGACGAGGAGGCGGCCATGGCCCTGCTGCGGGACAAGCTGCACCTGCACAGGCTGCCCCGCCGCATCGAGTGCGTCGACATCTCCAACCTCGGCGGCGAACTGCCCGTGGGATCGCTCGTGGCCTTTGCGGACGGCAAACCCGACAAGGCGGGCTACAGGTTGTTCCACGTCCGCGGCGTCAAGGGCCCGGACGACTACGCCAGCATGCACGAGGTCCTTCGGCGGCGCTTCGAGAATCGGGAAGACCTGCCCGATCTTCTCATGGTCGACGGCGGCAGGGGGCAGGTGGGCATGGCCGTCAAGGTCCTGCGGGAGCTGGGGATCGGCAGCCTCGACGTGATCGGCCTGGCGAAGGGCTCGGCGCCGGGCGACGCCCCCGGGGGAGAGCGGCGCAGGCCCTCGATGAAGGAGCAGGACCACGTGTACCTGGCGGGTCGAAAGGACCCTGTCTACATCGCCAAGTACCCCGCCGCCCTGTTGCTGCTGCAACGGATCCGCGACGAGGCCCACCGCTTCGCCGTCACGCACCACCGCCGCAGGATGGAGAAGCGGGATTCCCGGTCGCTCCTCGACGAAATCCCGGGGGTGGGGGCGGCCAAGAAGAGGGCCCTGCTGCGCCATTTCGGCGACATCGACTCGCTGCGCCGGGCGGGCCGGGACGCGTTGCGGAAGGTCCCGGGGATCACCGAAAAACTGGCCGAGGAGATCCAGCGCCGACTGAACCCGGCCTGAAAGCAGGCCGGAAGGACGGGCGCCTGTAAAATGCAACCCTATCCATCGTTGAAGTGAGGAACATGGCTCAGCGGACGAAAACCGGAAACACGAAGGCGGGAACCGGGGCCTCGGGAAGGCGGGGCGCGGCCCTTGAGGGAAACCGCAGGGAGAGGGATCGCCTGTCCGGCGAGCTGAGGCAGGCGGAGGAGAAGTACCGGAACATCATCGAGAATATCGGCGTCGGCGTTGCCATGATCGACCCGGCCATGCGGATACGGACCTTGAACCGGCAGATGCGGGAGTGGTTTCCCGGCGTGAACCCGACCGTCACGCCCCTTTGCTACGAGTCGTTCAACGACCCGCCGGCAAAAGGAATCTGTCCCTACTGTCCCACGGTCCTCGCGTTGAGAGACGGCCGGATCCACGAGGCCATCACCGACACCCCGTCGGGGGAAACCATAAAACATTATCGAATCGTCGCAACCCCCGTTACGGACTCCAGGGGACGGGTCGTGGCGGCCATCGAGATGGTCGAGGACATCACCGAGCGCAAGCAGGCCGCGGAGGCACTGCGGATCAGCGAGCAGCGCTACCGGTCTTACATCGAGTTGACCGGGCAAGTGGGCTGGACGGCCGACCCAAAGGGTGAACTGGTGGCGGATCTTCCCGCATGGCGGTCCTTCACGGGCCAGAGCGAAGAGGAGATCAAGGGCACGGGGTGGGCGGATGCGCTTCACCCGGACGACCGGGACCGTGCCCTGGAGGCTTGGAACAAAGCCGTCGCGACAAAGGGCGCCTACGAGGTCGAGTACCGCGTGCGAAGACCCGCCGGCGTTTACAGGCACTGGCTGGTCCGCGGCGTCCCAC
>CAYZKT010000028.1:0-8243 GCA_964478885.1 uncultured Syntrophaceae bacterium
TCGCCGAGGCCATGGGCAAGGTCGGCAAGGAAGGCGTCATCACCGTGGAAGAGGCCAAGGGCCTCCAGACGGAACTGGAAGTGGTCGAGGGCATGCAGTTCGACCGCGGCTACGTCTCCCCCTACTTCGTGACCAACCCCGACAAGATGGAAGTCAACTTCGACGACGCCTACATCCTGGTCTACGACAAGAAAATCAGCGGCATGAAGGACCTGCTCCCCGTGCTCGAGTCGGCGGCGCGCAGCGGCAAGCCCCTGCTCATCATCGCCGAGGAGATCGAAGGAGAGGCCCTGGCCACGCTGGTCGTCAACAAGATCCGCGGCACCCTGCAGGTGTCGGCCGTGAAGGCCCCCGGCTTCGGCGACCGCCGCAAGGCCATGCTCGAGGACATCGCGATCCTCACGGGCGGCAAGGTCATCTCCGAAGAGATGGGCATGAAGCTCGAGAACGCGACGCTCCAGGACCTCGGACGCGCCCGCAAAATCACCATCGACAAGGACAACACGACGATCATCGACGGCGCCGGCTCCCGGACCGACCTCGAGGGCCGCGTGAAGCAGATTCGCGCCCAGATCGAAGAGACAACCTCCGACTACGACCGCGAGAAGCTCCAGGAGCGCCTCGCGAAACTCGTCGGCGGCGTCGCCCTGATCCGCGTGGGCGCGGCCACCGAGACGGAGATGAAGGAAAAGAAGGCCCGCGTCGAGGACGCCCTGAACGCGACCCGCGCGGCCGTCGAGGAAGGCATCGTCCCCGGCGGCGGTGTCGCCTACATCCGCTGCCTGCCGGCCCTGGAGAAGCTCGTTCTCGAAGGCGACCAGCAGGTGGGCGTCAACATCGTGAAGAAGTCCCTCGAGGAGCCCCTCCGCATGATCGCCGCCAACGCCGGCTGCGAGGGCTCCATCGTGGTGGAGAAGGTCAAGGAGAAGAAGGGCCCCTTCGGGTTCAACGCGGCGACCGAGGAGTACGAGGACCTCGTGAAGGCCGGTGTCATCGACCCCACGAAGGTCACCCGTTCGGCCCTCCAGAACGCCTCCTCCGTGGCGGGGCTCATGCTGACCACCCAGTGCATGGTGGCCGAGAAGCCCAAGAAGGAGAGCCCCATGCCGGCCATGCCCGGCGGCGGGTACGGCGGAATGGGCGGAATGGACATGTAATCCAGGACGTTTCGCGCCCTTTATCGGCCTAAACAAAAGGCCTCCCGTTTCTGCGGGAGGCCTTTTTTGCTTCATCCTTGAAAGTCGTTGCACATTGTGATAAGTGCACAGAATTAAAAAGCGAAACGTCGGCTTAGGGCATAAGGCATAAGGCTAAAGGCTAAAGGCTAAAGGCTAAAGGCTTCTAACCCTTCACCTTAAACCGCCTTCATTCACCGTTAGCCATTTGCCCTTTGCCCTTAGCCTTGGAGGTACCATGGACTACAAGTCGACCATCAATCTGCCCAAGACCGATTTTCCCATGAAGGCGAGCCTTTCCAAAAAGGAGCCCGAGATGCTCCAGTGGTGGGAGCAGATCCGGATCTACGAGAGGATCCGCGAAGCCTCCAAGGGGCGCCCGACCTATATCCTGCACGACGGCCCCCCCTACGCCAACGGCAACATCCATCTCGGGACGGCCCTGAACAAGATCATCAAGGACCTCGTCATCAAGTCCAAGAACATGGCGGGCTTCGACAGCATCTACGTCCCGGGCTGGGACTGCCACGGCCTGCCCATCGAGCACCAGGTGGACAAGGAACTGGGCGACAGGAAGGGCAGCCTCTCGCAGGCAGAGAAACGCCGCTATTGCCGCAAGTACGCCGAGCGGTTCGTCGACATCCAGCGCAGCGAGTTCAAGCGCCTCGGAGTCTTCGGCGAGTGGGACAATCCCTACCTGACCATGCACTACGAGTACGAGGCCATCACGGCGGCCGAGTTCGCCAAGCTCATGCTCGCAGGAGACGTCTACAAGGGCAAGAAGCCCGTCTACTGGTGCGCCACCTGCAAGACGGCGCTCGCCGAGGCGGAGGTGGAGTACGGCGATCACGTGACGCCGGCCATCTACGTCAAGTTCCCCATGATCTCCGACATCTCGGCGGTGCGGCCGAAGCTTGCGGGCGAGAAGGTCTTTGCGGTCATCTGGACGACGACACCCTGGACGATCCCGGCCAACCTGGCCATCGCCTTCCACAAGGAGTTCCTCTACGCCGCCGTGAAGGTGAAGAAGACGGGCGAGGTCCTCATCATGGCCAGGGACCTCGTGGACTATTGCATGGACGCCTTCGGGTTCAAGGAGTACGAGATCGTCGACGAGTTTCCCGGCGAAGTGGTGGAGGGTCTCAAGGCGAGACACCCCTTCATCGACCGGGAGAGCGTGTTCATCCTGGCCCCCTTCGTGACCCTCGATGCCGGCACGGGCATGGTCCACATCGCCCCGGGGCACGGCGCGGAGGACTACGAGATCGGCATGGAGTACGGCCTCGACAACTACGCCCCCGTCGACGAGGACGGCAACTTCACGAAGGACGTGGAGTTCTTCGCGGGGCAGTTCGTCTTCGACGCCAACGGGGCCGTCAACGAGAAGCTCAGGGAGGTGGGGGCGCTGCTGGGGGTGGGCGACATCGAGCACTCCTACCCGCACTGCTGGCGGTGCAAGAAGCCCATCATCTTCCGCTCCACCGAGCAGTGGTTCATCTCCATGGAGAAAAACGGGCTTCGCGCCAAGGCCCTCGAAAGCATCAACAACGTCCAGTGGATCCCCGGCTGGGGCCGCGACCGGATCTACGGCATGGTGGAGAACCGGCCCGATTGGTGCATCTCGCGCCAGCGGCTCTGGGGCGTGCCCATCATCCTGTTCTACTGCAAGGACTGCGACACCGTCGTGTACTCGAAGGAGATCCTCGATCACGTCGTAGCGCTCATGCGGGAGCACGGCGCCGACGTCTGGTTCGAGCGCGAGCCGAAGGACCTCATGCCGGCGGGATCGGCCTGCCCGACCTGCAAGGGTACGACGTTCCGCAAGGAAACGAACATCCTCGATGTCTGGTTCGACTCGGGGGTGAGCCACGCGGCCGTTCTCGAGACGAGGAGCACCCTGCGCTCCCCCTGCGACATGTACCTCGAGGGCAGCGACCAGCACCGCGGCTGGTTCCACTCGTCGCTGCTCGAGTCGGTGGGGACCCGGGGCCGGGCCCCCTACACGACGGTGCTCACCCACGGCTTCGTCGTCGACGGCGAAGGGAAGAAGATGTCCAAGTCCGTGGGCAACGTCATCGAGCCGCAGCCCATCATCGACAGGTTCGGCGCCGAGATTCTGCGGCTCTGGGTTGCCGCCGAGGACTACACCGATGACATCCGGATCTCCGACGAGATCCTGGAGCGGCTCGTCGAGGCCTACCGCCGCATCCGCAACACGAGCCGCTACATCCTGGGCAACCTCTACGATTTCGACGCGAAGAAGGACATGGTTCCCTACGCCGAGATGGAGGAGATCGACCGGTGGGCCCTGTACCGGCTGCAGGCCGTTATCGAGCGCACCCGGAAGGCCTACGAGAACTTCCAGTTCCACATCGTCTACTACACGCTGTACAACTTCTGCACCGTGGACCTGAGCGCACTCTACCTCGACGTCCTCAAGGACCGTCTCTACACCTCCGGCAAGGCGTCGAAGAGCCGGCGATCGGCCCAGAGCGCCATGTTCATCATTCTGGATGCCATCACGCGGATGCTCGCGCCCGTCCTCACCTTCACGGCCGAGGAGGTCTGGCAGAGCCTGCCCGCGTGGGATGGAAAGGCCGCCAGTGTGCACCTGACGGAGTTCCCGGCGGTGAACCCGGTTTGGGCCGACGAGAAGCTGGGCGATACCTGGAAGACGCTTATCACCGTCCGGGGAGAGATCTCCAGGGCCATGGAAACGGCCCGGAAGAGCAAGGTCATCGGTCACCCGCTGGATGCGGCCGTGACGGTGGCTGGCCCGGAGAAGCTAACCGACCTTCTGGCGAAGCACGAGGAAGACCTGCGGGCGCTCTGCATCGTCTCGGGCCTGCGCGTGCAGAAGGGCGGGGAGCTGAAGGACGCCTTCGAGAGCGTGGAAATTCCAGGCCTCAAGGTCGCCGTGGCGAAGGCCGGCGGCGAGAAGTGCCAGCGCTGCTGGGTCTTCAGCGAGGAGCTGGGGCGCGACGCGAACCACCCGAAGATCTGCCCGCGGTGCCTGGGGAATCTGGGATGAGGGGTATCGGGGTTAGGGTCTCGGGGTTCGGGAAGGGGCAAAAGAAGCAAGACCGAGAAAAAATCCCCTGCTGATGCCCGGATTCGGGTCCAGGGTCCAGGAAGAAAAAATCCCCCTCTTTGCCGCCCATATCCGCGTTGCGGGGCGGCCCGGTAGGGTGAGAACCAGACATGGTTGCGCACCCTGACGGGATGCGCCCCCGGTCCCCCTTTGCAAAAGGGGGAATCCAGGGGGATTTTCTGGTAAGGAGATGCCTTGAAAAAGAACTACCTGCTGTTTGTCCTGACGGCGCTGGTGATCATCGTGCTCGACCAGATCACGAAGGTCTACATCGACACGCACATGACCCTGCACGAGTCCATCCCCGTCATCCAGGGGTTCTTCAACATCACCTACGTGCGAAATCCGGGCGCTGCCTTCGGCTTCCTGGCCGATGCCTCGCCGGTCGTGCGGGCGCTCTTCCTCATCGGGGTGTCGATTTTCGCCTCCTGCCTCATCGTCTACTACATCGTGAAGATGAAGACGGAGGACATCCTGCTGACCTACGGGATGTCGCTCATCATGGGCGGGGCGGTGGGAAACCTGATCGACCGCATCCGCCTGGGCGAGGTCATCGACTTCCTCGACGTCTACATCTCCACCTACCACTGGCCTGCCTTCAACGTGGCCGACTCGGCCGTGTCGGTGGGGGCGGTGATCCTCTTCTACAAACTGATCCGGGGACAAGTGTAAGAAAGGGGTATAGGGTTTCGGGTATAGGGTATAGGGGCTGAAGGGCCAAAGGACTGTTTTATAGACTGATCTTTTTCCACCCCGATACCCTAGACCCAATACCCGATACCCTGTTTTTATTCCCCGTGTTGCCTCAGGTACACCGCGCAGGACAGGGGGGCGAGGGGGAGGGGGATATCGCCGCCGCAGCCCGGCAGGCGTTCGGGGAGAGCGCTCCCGGGGCCCTCCCACTGCCGGTGCGCCGTGTCGAAGCGAAGCGTCCACGTGCCTGCCGGGACGGGGAGCGCCACAGTTGATGCCCTCTTGCCGAAGTGGAGGATCATGATGAGGTCCTCGTCGTCTTTCCAGTGCCGAACGAGAAGGACCCTCTCGCTCTCGTAGCGCAGCACCCCCATGCACTGCTTGTCCAGAAGTCCCCGGAAGCGCAGATCCCTGCGCAGCCGGATCAGCTAGGCGGTGAACGCGTCGCGGCCGGCGCCCGTCGGTCCCGCGGCCGTGTGCGGCAGGAAGGGGGACAGAAGCAGGCAGGCGGAAAGGAGCCCGGCTGTTTCCGCAGACCCCCGCTCGGGGCCGGCCTGCAGGCTGACCAGGAAACGCTCGCCGGGCAGGGCCCGCGACGAGCGCCCGTGCCTGCGCAGGCGCGTCGGGGAGTAGGCGCCCGCTCCCACAAATCCTTCCAGGAAGGCTTTCTGAACGTGTTCGAGCCTGCCGAAGTCGCTGTCGGCCCCTGCGGGGACGCCTCGCACAAAGGCATGCAGCGCTTCCTCGAAATCGGCATTCCACACCGCGTCGAGTCCGATCCCTCCGTCTTCCCTGCGCCGGATCAGGCGAGGGTCGTTTCGCCCGCACCGTGCCACCAGGTGAAGGGGCCGGCCCATCCGTTCCGCCTCGTCGTGCACGGCGCAGGACAGTTCTTCCAAGAGCGGCAGGGGGGATAGGTCCCCGAGGCCGTCGACCGGGCCGATGTCGAGAGCGTCGACGCCGGTCTCGCGGAACCGGGAGAGTACGCACTCCGTGAAATACCGCCGTACCTCGTCGCTCAGGGGGCCTTCGAGATTGAGGCGCCGATCGCGGCCGGCGAAGTAGGGCCCGAAGGACACGACGTGATCGCCTTCCATGCCGGGCTCTAAGAAGTCCACGGCGAGCATCACGGCCAGCCCGCGCCGGTGGCAGGCCGCCACGAGCCGCTTCAGACCGGACGGCCCTCCCGCAGAAGGCGAAACGGAGAACGGGAAGCCCGGGACGGCCGCCGACCGGACCCGGAGGGCGGTGAACCCGAGGGAGCTGAGCTTGTCGATATGGGAGCGGATCGCGTCGAAGGAAAGGCCGCTTCCGGCGGCTTCGGCGAGGATGAAGTCCCGAAGTTCGAGACATCGCCAGGGACCCTTTTGCGCGGCCGTTCCGGGGGCGACCACCGCGGAGGGCCCGGAGGGGCCGAGCGGCTGGGATCGAGAAGCGGGGTCGGGTCGTTCGATCAGCCCGTCTAGGCGGTAGACGTACCGCTCGCCCGGCAGAACGCCGTCGAGCACGGCGCCGTGATACCCGTCGCGCAGCTTCTGCAGGGCGACGATGCGCCCCCCGGGGGGCAGGATGCGCAGGTCCACCCGTTTCGCGGCGGGCGCCCAGACGAGAAAGGAGCGTCGGCCCCCTTTCCGGCAGGCGGAACCCAGTGGAAGCCCTCTCTCCACGACCGGCCTCCTCGGCCCGTTTTTCCCGCTCTGCGGGAATTGCGAGGCTCGTCGTTGCGGAAGTTCACCGGATCGTTGACGGGGGCGACGCCGGGGTTATGCAGGTTTTCTGCCCCGGCGCTTCTTCGGCGCGGACTCCTCCTTGCGCGGCCTGCCGCGACGGCGCTTGGGGACCGGACCCTTCGCGTGGGCCTCCAGGACCTTGACGATCTTCGCGAGGTTGGCGGCGAGGCGCGCGAGTTTCTTTTCCGGCAGGGATTCCAGCCCCGCCAGCACGGAGTCCTGGGTTGCGACGGGCGTCTTTCGAAGGGCGCCCTTCCCGGATCGGGTGAGCTTCACGTTGACCTGCCTGCGGTCTTTCTTCGACGGGGTCCGCTCGACGAGTCCCTGCCCCTCGAGCCGATCCACGATGCCGACCACCGTGGCCGGGTGAAGGTAGATGCGCCGGGCGAGCTCGGATATGCTGAGACCGGGCGAATCGGCCAGGGTCTTCATCGCGAGCAGCTGGGGTCCCGTGATCCCCGTTTCCTTGCGGATCTTCTTCGAGCGGGTCTGGGCGAGTTGCATGAGCTGCCTCAGGGAGGCATTGACGTCTGCGAGCGGGTTGCGATCGGCTGTCATGCGAAGTCTCCTTTTCGACGGCAAGGGATTTGCTGTTTCTATACAAATTATATGTGCGTTTGTCAACTCGCGGAACGCCGCGCGCCGCGAGCGAAGCCTTGCACAAAAAGGCAATTTCTGTATGATGCGATCAGGCGGGATGGTTCTCCGCCGCACCTTCACCGCAAAGGCCGTTGCCCATGTCGAAGAAATCGGGATCGTTCCTCCCGTCACCGGATCGCATTGCGGAGCGGACGGCCGCCCTCGTCGCGGCGGACCCGCTGCTGGCGCCCTGGCGCGCCGTGCTCGAGCGGCGCATGCGTCGCGCCGCCGACCGGGAGGCGGGGCTCACGGGGGGGCGGATGCCCCTCGCCGATTTTGCCAGCGGCCATGAGTATTTCGGCCTGCACCGCCGGGGCGGCGAATGGGTCTTCCGCGAGCGGGCACCGAACGCGACGCGCGTCAGCCTCGTGGGGCAGATGACCGACTGGAGGGAACATCCCCGCTTTACCCTGGAGAGGCTCGACGGCTCCGACGGCGTCTGGGAGATCCGCCTGCCGGGCGAAGCGCTGGCCCACGGCGATCTCTACCGCCTTCGGGTTCACTGGATCGGGGGCGAGGGGGAGCGAATCCCCGCCTGGGCCCGGCGCGTCGTCCAGGACCCGCACACGCTCATCTTCAATGCCCAGGTCTGGGACCCTGCGACCCCCTATCGCTGGAGGCGCGAGGGGTTCCGGTGCCCCGCGCAGGCCCCCTTCGTGTACGAGGCCCACGTCGGCATGGCCCAGGAAGAGCAGAAGGTCGGCACCTGGCGGGAGTTCACGGACCGCGTCCTGCCCCGCATCGTGCGGGCGGGATACGACGTGCTGCAGCTCATGGCCGTCCAGGAGCACCCCTACTACGGGTCCTTCGGTTACCAGGTAAGCAGTTTTTTCGCCGCCTCGTCGCGGTTCGGCACCCCCGAGGACCTCAAGGAACTCATCGACGCGGCCCACGCCGAGGGGCTCTGCGTCGTCA
>CAYZKT010000028.1:8343-20401 GCA_964478885.1 uncultured Syntrophaceae bacterium
GAGGACCTCAAGGAACTCATCGACGCGGCCCACGCCGAGGGGCTCTGCGTCGTCATGGATCTCATCCACTCCCACGCTGCATCCAACGAGGTGGAGGGGCTCGGCAGCTTCGACGGCACCCCGAACCAGTACTTCCACCCCGGTGCGCGGGGCCGCCACGAGGCGTGGGATTCGCGCTGCTTCGATTACGGCAAGCCCGAGGTCCTGCACTTCCTCCTCTCGAACTGCCGCTACTGGCTCGACGAGTACCGCTTCGACGGGTTCCGCTTCGACGGCGTGACGAGCATGCTCTACCTCCACCACGGCCTGGGGAAGGCCTTCCTGTCCTACGCCGACTACTTCGACGAAAGTGTCGACGAGGACGCCCTGGCCTACCTGGCGCTCGCGAACCGCGTGATCCACGACGTCCGTCCCGACGCCGTCACGGTCGCCGAAGACGTCAGCGGCATGCCGGGGCTGGCCGTTTCAGCGGCGCGGGGGGGGACGGGGTTCGACTACCGCTTCGCCATGGGGGTGCCGGACACCTGGATCCGGCTGCTGAAAGAACACGCCGACGAGGACTGGCCTCTGGGCCACCTGTGGCACGAGCTCAACAACCGGCGGCGCGACGAGAAAACGATCAGCTACTGCGAGTCCCACGACCAGGCCCTCGTGGGAGACAAGACGCTCATCTTCCGGATGATCGATGCCGACATGTACACGGACATGAGCGTCTTTTCCGGAAACATCCGCGTGGACCGCGGGGTGGCGCTGCACAAGATGATCCGCCTCGTCACGCTCGCCACGGCGGGCCACGGGTACCTGAACTTTATGGGAAACGAGTTCGGCCATCCCGAATGGATCGACTTCCCGCGGGCGGGCAACGGCTGGTCCTACCGGTACGCCCGGAGGCAATGGAGCCTTGCCGACAACGAGACCCTGCGCTACGGCCGCCTCGCCCGGTTCGACGCCGACATGATCGGGTTCGCGAGGCGGGCGAACCTCCTGGGATCGGGGGATCCCCGGCTGCTCCACGAGCACAACGAGACCAAGGTCCTCGCCTTCGAGCGGGCGGGGCACCTCTTTGTCTTCAACTTCCACCCGTCGCGATCCTACGACGGCTACCGGGTCGACGCGCCGCCGGGCACGTACCGGCTCGCCCTCGACAGCGACGCGGAGATCTACGGCGGCCACGGGCGGCTGGAGCCCGACCAGGTCCACTTCACGCAGCCCGAAGGGCAGGGACCCGGTGCCCGCCACCTGCTGAGCCTCTACCTCCCCACGCGCACGGCCCTCGCGCTTCGACGATCCGATTGACCGCGGGCCTCCATCCCGCTGCGCCTGTCATTTCCCGACGGGTTCGAGTTCGGCGCCGCAGACGTCGCAGAGCCTCGGTGCCCCTGACTCCGCGGGGCGGCCGACTCGATGCTGCTTGCACACCGGGCAGTACCCCAGGTATCGCGAAAAGACGCCCAGAAAGACGGCGGCGATGAAGAAAGGGTTCATATCCGTTTCTCCCGGAAGAGCTCCTCTACCAGGGCAATCCGCTCGGGCTGGCCGACGACGAAGAGCAGATCCTGCGCCTCGAAGCGGATGTCGGGATCGGGGATCGTCGTGATTTCGCCACCACGGCGGACGGCCAGGAGGGTGACGCCGTACTTCTTACGCATCTGCGTTTCGGCCAGGGTCTTCCCCACGGCCTCGGAGCGTGCCTGCACGCGAAGAGAGCGGATCTCCATGTCAGGCAGGCACGTTTCGATGCCCGGGCAGGCCGTGGCCTCCCGCGACAGGCTGCGCAGCATCTCGTAGCCTCCCGCCCGGATTTCCTCGGCGAATTTTTCGATCTCGTCCTTCGGCAGCATGTAGGTGGCCATGAGGCGGCTGAAAATCTCCACGGAGGTCTCGAACTCTTCGGGGATGACCTCGTTGGCGCCGAGTTCCTTCAGCGGGTTGATCTCCTGGATGAACCGCGTCCGGACGATGATGTAGGCCCTGGGGTTGAGCCTCCGGGCAAGCTCCGTGATCCGGCGTGTGGCCGCCGGATCGTTGATCACGACGGCGAGCGACCGGGCGCGGCAGATGTTGACGTGCTGCAGGACGGCCTCCTGGGTGGCGTCGCCGTAGAAGATGGGTTCGCCCTTCGATCGCTCTTCAATCACGACGTCGGGGTTCATCTCGATGACGGCGTAGGGGATGCCCATGGCCCGAGCGGCCTGGGCCAGGTTGCGCCCGTTGAAGCCGAATCCGACAATGACAAGATGATCCTTTTCGCGGAACGCTTTCATGCCCGACCCGTGGAACCTTCCCCTCTTCAGGCTCCTGGAAAAGGGCAAACGGGAGAAGACTTCGGACAGACGCGGAGCAGTGTAAAAGATGAAGGGTGTCGCCATCATGGTGAGCACCGAGATGGAAAGAAATTGCTGGTAACGGTTCCCGGTGAAGACGGCATACTTGTTTGCCGCCTCGGCCAGGATGAAGGAGAACTCCCCGATCTGGCAGAGGGCCAGCCCCACGAGAAGAGCGGTCCGGAGGGGCAGCCCGACGATCAGGGCCGCCGCTGTTGCGATCAGGGCCTTGACGGCGATGATTCCGGAGGTCATCCACGCGATCTCGACGGGGTTTGCGGCCAGATAGCGCAGGTCGAGAAGCATGCCGATGGAGACGAAGAAAAAGCCGGTGAAGACGTCCCGGAAAGGCAGGATGTTGCCGAGGGCCTGGTGGCTGTATTCGGACTCGGAGATGACGAGCCCGGCCATGAATGCCCCCAGAGCAAGCGAGAGCCCCGCCGTCTGGGTCAGCCAGGCCACGGCGAGACCGATCATGACGATGGCCAGTAGAAAGAGCTCGCGGCTTCGGGTCTGGGTGACCCGCAGGAGGGCCCAGGGCACGAGCCACTTGGCGGCGACGACGATCAGCAGGATCACCCCGATCTCCTCGGCAACGAGTCGCAGGATCGATTCCGGGCTTTCCTGGATGACGCCGCCCAGCAGGGGCAGGATGAGCATCATGGGCACGACGATGAGGTCCTGGAAGATGAGGATACCCAGGGTGCTCATGCCGTGAGGGGTGTCGATCTCGGCGCGGTCCTGCAGGAGCTTCATGACGATGGCGGTGCTGCTCAGCGCAGTCAGGAACCCGATGAGGATCGACTCCCCGGGCGGCTGGTCGAAAAACTGGGCTACGGCCGCGGCGATGAAAAAGGTCAGGATGACCTGGAGGGATCCTCCCAACAGCGCGGTGCGCTTGAGCTGGAGGAGGTTCCGGAAGGAGAACTCCAGGCCGATGGTGAACAGCAGCGCCACGATGCCCAGCTCGGCAAGGATCCGGACAGCCTCGATCTCCCCGACGAGGCGAAACCCGTAGGGGCCCGCGACGATCCCCGTGAGAAGGTAGCCGACGATGACGGGGATTCCCGCCCGGTGGCACAGGTAGAGCACGACGGCGGACAGCCCGATGATGATGAGAATGTCACCGAGGAACGGCATCCCAAAAGCCTCTTTTCTCGATCGGGTGGACGCATTGGGCCGGCGTATCCGCCGCTTCATCGAAAAGGCCGCCGCTGCCCCTGGGCAGATTGGCGGCCCGACCATCTCGATGCTCCTCCGGGTTGATTCCCAGACCCGGTTTCAGTCTAATGGTTTTGCCTGTCCGCTTCAACCCTTTTCCGGGCGGGTGCAGGCTTCTTCCCGCCCGCACCCCGGAGAACCGTCTCGAGGTCCGCGATTTTGGCGGGCGGGCCTACGACGAAGAGGATGTCTTCGGGTTGGAGGGCCAGGTCCGAAGGTGGAATGGAAATGATTTCCCCTTCGCGCCTCACGGCCAGGATCGTGATCCCGAACGTCTTGCCCAGTTCCCCCTCGGCGATCGTCTTCCCAGCGAGGGGCGAGGCCTCGTGAACGCGGACCGAGCGAAGGTCCATGTCCGGCAGGCAGGCCCCGATGTGCGGGCACGACGTGGCGTGCTTCGAGAGGTTTCGAAACATGGCATACCCGTCCGAGCGGATGTCTTCGACAAAGCGGTGGATCTCCTCCTCGGGCAGGAGGTACCGCGAGAGGATCCGGCTGAAGATCTCCACGGAGGTCTCGAATTCCTCGGAGACGACCTCGTTGGCCCCCGTCTCCATGAGGGGGCCGATCTCCTGGATGAACCTCGTCCGCACGACGATGTAGAGCTTGGGATTGAGGCGGCGTGCGATGTCGGTGATGCGGCGGGTGGCCGCGGCATCGCTGATGACGACGACCAGGATGCGTGCGTGGCGGATGTTGACGTGCTGCAGGATGGCCTCGTGCGTCGCATCGCCGTAGTGGATCGGTTCGTCCTTCAGCCTTTGCTCGTGGACGAGATCGGCGTTCATGTCCAGGACGGCGTAGGGGATCTTCGCCTCCCGGGCGGCCCGGGCGATGTTCTGGCCGTAGATGCCGAATCCGACAATGATCAGGTGGTCCTTCTCGTGGAACCGCTTCGTGCCCGCCACCGGTGTGCTGCCGCGTTTGAGGCGGCGGGGCAGCGGCAAACGGGCCACGGCGTCGGCCACCGGGTGGGAGATTCGAAACAGGAAGGGCGTCGCCATCATTGTCAGGACCGAATAGGCCAGGAACTCCTGGTTGATGGCCTGCGTGAGCAGGCCGTACTTCCTGCCCGCCTCGGCCAGGATGAAGGAGAACTCGCCGATCTGCCCGAGGCAGAGGCCCGCCAGCGCGGCGACGCGGAGCGGCAGGCCCACGAACAGGACCGCCGCCGCGGCGGCGAGGCTCTTGACGAGCATGATCCCGGCGGCCAGCAGGAAGATGTAGCCCGGCTGCTCCGCGAGGAAGCGCAGGTCGAGGAGCATGCCGATGGAGACGAAGAAGAAGCTCGCGAAGATGTCGCGGAAGGGGATGACGTTGCCCATGGCCTGGTGGCTGTATTCGGACTCGGAGATGACGAGGCCCGCCAGGAAGGCCCCGACGGCCAGCGAGAGCCCCGCGACGTGGGTGAGCCACGCCACGGCCAGGCCGATCATCACGATGGTCAGCAGGAACAATTCGCGGCTGCCCGTCCGGGTGACCTGGAGCAGGGCCCAGGGGACGACCCACTTGGCCGCGACGATGAGGGCCAGGATGACCCCGATCTCCTTCGCCAGCAGCAGGAGCAGGTCGTCGGACGACCCCTCGACGCCTCCCCCGAGGAAGGGGAGCAGCAGCATCATGGGGACGACGATGAGGTCCTGGTAGATGAGGATGCCCAGCGCGCTTCCCCCGTGGGGTGTTTCCACCTCGGCGCGATCCTGCAGGAGCTTCATGACGATGGCCGTGCTGCTCAGGGCCGTCAGGAAGCCGATGAAGATCGACTCCCCCGCGGTCCGCCCGAGACCGTGGGAGATGGCCGCGGCGATGAGCAGCGTGAGCATCACCTGCAGGGTGCCGCCCAGCAGGGCCGTCCGGCGCAGCTGCACGAGATTCCGGAAGGAGAACTCCAGGCCGATCGTGAACAGCAGCGCCACGACGCCGATCTCGGCCAGCATCGTCACGGCCTCCAGGTTGCCGACGAGCTTGAACCCGTAGGGGCCGGTCAGGAGGCCCGTGAGGAGGTAGCCCACGATGGCCGGCAGCTCGAGCCGGTGGCACAGGAAGAGCACGACGGCGGAGAGCCCGATGATGATGACGATGTCGTCCAGGAAGAACATGCCGATTCATTCCCCTTCGAGCGCGCGGGCACGAAAAAGCCGCTTCCTGTCTTCGGACAGACGGCGGCCCGATTCTCTGCAGAGACCCGCGGAAGTTTCGCCCGGCGCGGTACAGTGTAGACGCTTTTGCCCTCGGGGACAACTTCTTTCCGTTACTCCCGCGGCGCCTCGATGATCTCACGCGCCTGGTTGAGCTGCGCCGCGGCCGCCAAAAAGAGCAGCCGGTCCCCGGGGTTCAGGATCGTGCCCCCCGTGGGGATGATGAATTCCTCGCCCCGGTTGATCAGAACGACGAGGGCCCCTTCGGGCAGGCCCAGCTCCACGAGCTGTTTTCCCGCCACCGCCGAGTCAGGCCTGATTTCCACGTCGACGAGATCGCAGGGCACCCGCCCCCCGGGCTCGCATTCGATGGGATAGACGGGAACCCGGGCCATCGGGGCATCGACGCCGAGCCAGCGCGCCACCTGCGGGATCGACGTGCCCTGCAGCAGGGCCGAGGCCAGCACGACGAAGAAAACGATGTCGAACATCCTTTCGGCCTGAGTGACTCCGGCCAGAAGGGGGAACGTGGCGAGGATGATCGGCACGGCGCCGCGCAGCCCCACCCAGGCCACCATCAACCGCTCCCGGTGCGACATGCCGGATCCGATGAGGGTGAGGAAGACGGCCGCGGGCCTGGCGGCGAGCATCAGGAATGCCGCGGCGAGAATCCCCGTGCCTGCCACGCCCGCAAGCTTCGAGGGATACACCAGAAGCCCCAGCACGAGGAACATGGAGATCTGCATGAGCCAGGCCAGGCCGTCGTGGAACCGGATGAGGCTCCTCTTGTGGATGAAGCCGTGATTGCCCATCACGATGCCGGCGACGTACACGGCGAGGAACCCGTTTGCCTGCACGATCGTGGAGAGCCCGTAGATCAGGAGGACCATGGCAAGGCTCAGGACGGGGTAAAGACCGTCGTACTCGAGACGGATATGATTGATCAGCAGGACCATCCCGCGGCCGAGCAGATACCCCAGGCCCGCTCCGAGGACCAGCTGGACGATCATCATGGGGATCAGGTCGACCACGGTCTCCCCGGGATGCAGCAGGAGGCTGATGCAGGCGAGCGTCAGGAGAACGGCCATGGGGTCGTTGCTCCCCGATTCGAGTTCCAGCAGGGGCCTCAGATTCCCTTTGAGGCTGGCGCTTCTCGACCGGAGAACGGAAAAGACGGCCGCCGCGTCCGTCGAGGAGATGATGGAACCGAGGAGAAACCCTTCCAGCGGGGAGAAACCCCCGACGACCGTCGCGAACCAGCCCGCCAGTGCGGCCGTGAGAAGAACCCCCAGAGTGGCGAGGAGACCTCCCTGCGCAAGAACGGGGCGCACACTCGCCCAATCGGTCGACAGACCCCCGGCAAAGAGGATGTAGGACAGCGCAATGATCCCGAGCGCCTGCGCGATGGACGGGTCGTCGAAATGGATTCCGCCGATCCCTTCGGACCCGGCCAGCATGCCGATTCCGAGGAAGATCAGAAGAGAGGGAATCCCGAGGCGGTCCGAGACCTTGCTGGCGAGGATGCTCGCGAGAAGGAGAACCGCTGCGGCCAGAAGCGTCAATTCTATGGAAATCAGGTTCATGAAACCCGTCCGGGGCGATTTTTCCGTTCCCCCGGAACCCCCCGGGGACCCACGGCACACTATCAGGCTGTTGAAAAACGCTTATCTGCTGCGTTGCGCTGCTTCCTTCGTCACTGCGGCGTACGCAACAGTACGCCTCATTCCTCAGGATTTGCGCGTCTTGCATCTAAGCATTTTTTAACAGCCTGTGTGTCAAGGTGTTCTTCAACACTTCACTATGCGAAGTTTTCACGCTTTGCGCAACGGAAAAAGCGGCAGGGGCGGGCTCAGTGCATGAGCTGCGGCAGCCACAGGGCGATCTGGGGGAAGAGGATGAGGAGCGCGGCCGTGACGACCTGCGCGGCCAGCAGCTTGACGGCTCCCCGGAAGATGACGTGCAGCGGGACGTCGCGTGCCACGCCGGCGACAACGTACACGTTGATCCCGATGGGCGGGGTGATGACGCCCATCCCGGTGACGAGCACGATGATCACGCCGAACCAGACGGGGTCGAACCCGAGCGACACGATGACGGGGAAGAAGATGGGGATCGTCAGCATGATCATGGCCAGCGAGTCCATGAGGCATCCCAGGGAGAGATAGATCAGGATGATCATGCCCATCACGGCCCACGGCGGCATCTGCAGCCCCAGCACCCAGGCGCCCACGTCGAAGGGGATCCGCGTGACGGCCAGGAAGTGGCCGAAGACGGTGGCGCCCGCCACGATGACGAGGATCATGCAGGTGATCCGCGTCGTCTCGACCAGGGACTGGACAAAGCCCTTCCAGGAGAGGTGTCGCCCGACCGCAGCGATCAGGAGGGTGCCGAAGGCGCCGATGGCCGCCGCCTCCGTCGGGGTGAAGATCCCGGCGAAAAGCCCCCCCATGACGGCCAGAAAGAGAAGGAGGGTTTCGACGACGCCCGCCAGCGAGGCGATCTTTTCGCGCAGCGTGAAGCGCGCCCCCGGCATGGCCAGCTCGGGGCGGTTCCAGGTCCAGACGAATACCGTCGCGATGAAGAGCAGGGTCATCAGGATCCCCGGCACGACGCCCGCCAGGAATAGCTTCCCGACGGACTGTTCCGTCATGATCCCGTAGACGATGAAGATCGTGCTCGGCGGGATCAGGATGCCGAGGCTGCCTCCCGCGGCGACGACGCCCGTCGCCAGCGCCGGGTCGTAGTTGTACTTCTTCATCTCCGGAAGGGCGACGGCGGCCATCGTGGCGGCCGTGGCGCTCGTGGAGCCGCAGATGGCCGAAAACCCCGCGCAGGCGCCGATCGTCGCGACGGCGAGCCCGCCGGGCAGGTTCCCGAAGAAGCGGTAGGCGGCGTGGAAGAGGCGTCCGCTCATTCCCGAGTGGTGCGCCAGTTGTCCCATGAGAACGAACAGGGGGATGACCGTGAGGTTGTAGGAGCCGAAGGTCGAGAAGAAGTCCTGCGCCATGAGATGCAGGGCCGCGTCCCAGGACACGAGCGCCGCAAACCCGACGAGTCCCACGAGGGCCATGACGAACCCCACCGGGATCTTCAGGAACATGAGGGCGACGAGGGCGACAAACCCGGTTATCCCCGCTTCCGTCGGCGTCATGGCTTCAAACCCCTCCGGAGGCTCCGCAGGGCGTCGGCGAGCAGGACCGCCGTCAGCATCGCCGTCCCCGCCACGATTCCCAGGACGAAGGGCCACGTCGGCATGCCGAGCGTCAGGGACACCTCACCGCTCTCCATCAGGTCGCGGGCGTAGACGAGGCTCTGCCACGCGAGAAGACCGAACAGCGCGGCGCCGGCGAACGAGCCCAGAGCCTCGACGAGGCTCCGGGGACGCGCCGGCAGCCGGTCGACGAAGAGTTCCACGGCGATGTGGCCGCGCTCCACGGAGGTCCAGGCCAGGGCGAAGGCGACGATCACCGCCCCGAACAAGCCCACCAGTTCATAGGTCCCCGGGATGGGGCGATCGAACAGGCGTAGCACCACGTCCGCGCAGGTTAGCAGCATGATGAACGCGATTGCCGCCGATGCGACTCCGTTGGCCCGCAGCGCCGCGCGGTCCAAGAATTTGCCGATGGTGCGAAGCACGCGTGAACTCCCGAACCCGGATTACTTGACCTGTTTGCGGTGCTTGGCGATCAGGGCTTCGGCCTCCTTGACCGACTTGCGGCCCAGCGCCCCTTTTTTCTCCGCATCCTTGACATACTCATCGATCGTGGGCCTCACGGCCTTCTTCCACCGCGCGCTCTCCTGGGCCGACAGGGGGATGACCTGGTTTCCCAGGCTCTTCGTGAAGGCACGTCCCTCCTTGTCCGCCTCGTCCCAGGCGTTGCCGTGCACGTCGATCCACTCGCGGCTGACATCCTCGAAGACCTTCCTCACGTCGGGGGGAAGGGAGTTCCACTTCTTGAGGTTCATGACGACGAAGAACGCCGTCGTGTAGCCCACGTCGAAACAGTCCGTCGTGGACTTGATCACTTCGCCCTGCTTCCAGCCCTTGAGCACCTCGATGGGGCCGATCGTCCCGTCGGCGATCCCCTTGCTGAGCGCCTCGTAGGTCTCCCCCTGCGGCATGGCCACAGGTACGCCTCCCAGGGCGCTCACGACCTTGGCGCTGAATCCCGTCGAGCGGATCTTCATCCCCTTGAGGTCCTCCAGGGTCTTCACGGGCTTCTTCGTGTGCAGCAACCCCGGCCCGTGAGCGTGCAGGTAGAGGACCTTCACGTTCGCCAGGGCCTTGGGTTTCATGGCGAGGTAGAAGTCGTTGGCGACCCGTGTGGCCACGCGGCCGTTCGGGTAACCGAGGGGAAGATCCAGAACCTCCATCTGGGGGAACCGGCCCCGCGTGTAGGCGAAGGCGGACATGCCGATGTCCGAGATCCCCTTCACGACGCCGTCGTAGCACTGGTCGGCCGGGGTCAGGGTCCCGCCCGGGAACACGGATATCTTGACCTTGCCCGCGCTTCTCTTCTCGATTTCCTTCGCCCAGGAATCCGCCGCCTTGGCCTGGGCGTGCGTGGGCGGGAAGAAGATGCTGTAGGTGAGGCTGGTGGCGGCTTCGGCCGCCGCCCAGGAACCGATCATGAACGCCGCCGCAACCAGCAGGGCGACGGTCCGCTTGCCTGTCGTCGTTTCTCTCATGGCCCTGTCCTCCATTCGATCAGAATTCCTTCGTTTCGGTCGGGATCGGACCCCGATGTCGGCTCCACCCGAAGATTCCTCGGCGGGTGTCGACAGATACGGGTCCGGCGGATACGCGGGGTGTTCCGGAAAGCCTGCATGCCCACCCGCGAGGGTGAACTGCAGGCATCAATACATGTAGGGGTATGGATGCAGGCTGGAGGGGATGGTTGGAATGCTGATCGCTGTGTTCATGACACTCGCTTGCCCGTGTTGTGTGAACAGGCTTATCCCGATATTGGATTTTCGCCTTGATGTCAAGGGCTTTTTCGCCCGCCTCACTTGATGTCCTTGAGCTTTTCCAGCTCTTCCCTGTACTTGTCGGCTTCCGCCTTGGCCCTCTCGAGCTCGGCCCGGGCCTTGTTGAGTTCCTCTTTTTCTTTTTCCTGGGTCTCGCGGATCTTGTCCTTGAGCTCGTCGAGGCCCACGTACACGGCGAGCGCCCCTCCCAGGATGAGCAGGATCGGAACGGCCCCCATCAGGAGGACAAGGAAATGCTTGTACCAGAAAATCAGCAGTACGAGGCCCAGCATGACCGACACGCCGCCGCCGATGAGGACTGACATGGGGCAAAACCTCCCGAGGAAGACTCGTGACCGGGAACGCAACCCGCAGAAACAACGCACAATTTTCTAACACAAAAAAACCGTGCAGGCAAGACGAAAAGAAAAAGTTCTTGATAAAAACGGGATGTTTATCTAACATTCTCGTTTCCACGCGCCGCTGAAAAGGCGCCCCCGCGAAGGGGTCCGAAGAAAAAACGAAACGGAACGAGTCATCATGGTACAACCCGATTTCAAGAAGAGCGGCGGCCTCGTGCCCGCCGTCGTCCAGGACTTCGAGACGAAGGAAGTCCTTATGCTCGCCTACATGAACGAGCTTTCCTGGCAGCATACCCTGCAGACGGGGAAGGCCACCTACTGGAGCCGGTCGCGCAACGAGCTCTGGGTCAAGGGGGAGACGTCCGGAAACGTGCAGAGGGTCCGGGAGATCCGGATCGACTGCGACAACGACACCATCCTGCTGATGGTCGACCAGGTCGGCGGGGCGGCCTGCCACACGGGATACCGGTCCTGCTTCCACCGGAAGCTGTCCGGCGGCACGGAGGAGATCGTCGGAGAACTCATCTTCAACCCGAAGGATGTCTACAAATGAAGAAACTGAAACTGGGGATCCCGAAGGGAAGCCTCGAAACCAATACGGTGGAACTGTTCAAGAGGGCGGGCTGGCGGATCAGTTACGACAGCCGCAGCTATTTCCCCGACATCGACGACGAGGAGATCTCCTGCGCCCTCGTGCGGGCCCAGGAGATGTCCAAGTACATCGAGGCGGGAACCCTGGACCTGGGGCTCACAGGCCATGACTGGGTGGTCGAGAACGAGTCGGACGTGGTCGTCGTCGATGACCTCGTGTATTCCAAGGTGCTTGCGAAGCCCGCCCGGTGGGTTCTGGTCGTGCGGGAGGATTCGCCCGTTACGAAAATCGAGGACCTCCAGGGCAAGAAGATCTCCACGGAGCTTGTCAACTTCACGAAGCGGTACTTCCGCGAGCGCAACATCGACGTGAAGGTCGAGTTCTCCTGGGGCGCGACCGAGGCCAAGGTGGTCGAGGGGCTCGTCGACGCCATCGTGGAGGTCACCGAGACAG
>CAYZKT010000029.1:0-4388 GCA_964478885.1 uncultured Syntrophaceae bacterium
ACATGACCATGAAGACCATCTTGCGGCCGATCTTGTCGGAGATCGACGCCCAGAAGAGACGCCCGAGGCCGTTGAAGATCGAGGCAATGGCGAGGATCGTGCCGCCGGCGACGGCCAGGTCGGCGGGGGAGATCCCGGGGTTCGTGTTCTTCACGACGACCTGCGCCAGGGGCGAGAGCTGGGAGATGAGGCCCAGGCCCGCCGAGACGTTCAGGAACAGCATGCCCCAGAGCATGAACCACTGGGGCGTCTTGATGGCTTCATCGAAGGTGAAGGAGTCGGCGGCGGAAACCGAGGTCGCCGGGGGCGTCCAGCCCGCGGGGGTCCAGCCCTTGGGCGGGTTCTTGTAGAACTGGGCGGCTCCCGTGACCAGGATCAGGAAGATCACGCCCCAGATGTAGAAGGTCTGGGCCACGCCCATGCTGATCACCATCCCGGGGGCGATCTTGCCCATGAAGAAGGCGCCGGCGCCGAAGCCCATGACGGCAAGGCCCGTGATGAGGCCGCGCTTGTCGGGGAACCAGCGGATCAGCGTCGCGATGGGCGTCACGTAGCCGAAGCCGTTGCCCAGGCCGCCGATCACGCCGAAGCCCAGCCAGAGCAGGAACAGGTTGCCCACCTGATCGGCGAAGCCGGCCAGCAGCACGCCCGATCCGAACAGAATGCCGCCGATGGTGGCGACAAACCGGGGGCCCTTCTTGTCGACCAGGGTCCCGCCGAAGGCGGCGGCCAGGCCGATAACGGCCATGTTGATCATCATGGTCGCCTGGACGGACGTTTCGCCCCAGCCGTGGGCCTTCATCAGCGGGAGCTTGAAGACGGACCATGCGTAGACGGTCCCCAGGCAGAGCTGCATAACGATGGCAGCCCCTGCGATAATCCAGCGTTTGCTTTCGAGATTCTCGTTGCTCATAAGAATAAAACCTCCCCTTTCATCTGTTCTCTCTGCATAAAAAAAAGGGCTAAAAGCCCCCTGTGGTCGCTTTCAGCCCCGTTGCCGCACCTGCCCGATGGTTATTGCTCTTCATATCTCGTCGTGACCTTGTATCCAGCGCCGCGCAGCGCCTTGCAGAGCTCGCGGATGTCGTCCGTGTTCACCCGGAGGACGGAAAAGCGCGTCGCCGGGTCGGTCTCGTTCACGGTGGAGACCATGGAGATGATCGAAAGCCCGAGCCCCTTCACGATGCCCGCGATGTTGCAGATCTCGCCCATGTCGCTCGGGATGGAGAGCTCGATGCGCGAGCTTTGCGTGCCCACGCCCATCACCTCGAGCAGCACGTTGAGCATGTCGCAGGTGGTGATGATCCCGGCCAGTTCGCCGTCCTTCACGACGGGCAGGCAGCCGATCCCCTTCTCGTTGAGGATCTTCGCCGCCTCCTCGACGGGTGTTTCGGGGCCCACCGTGACAGGATTTCGCGTCATGATGTCCCCGGCCTTCATCTCCGAGAGGAGGTAATTTAGCTCGTGCACGGACAGGGTGCTGGCAGGCGAGGCCGAGTTTTCGCGGATGTCGCCGTCGGTGATGACGCCGACGACCCTGCGGCCCTCCACGACGGGGACCTGGTTGATGTCCTTTTCGCGCAGGAGGTTCCGGACGTGGAGGACGCTTGCGTCCTTCGTCACCGTGACGACGCTTCGCGTCATGCGCCGCCCGACAAACATGGCCGCCTCCTTTACGCTGACTTCGCCGCCGTTTTCCCGGGTGCCGTTTCCTCGAGTTCCCCGACCGTCAGTTTCTCCAGTTGCTTTTCTTTTTCCATCGTCGTTCCTTCGTGAAGGGCTGGATGGTAAAAGAACACGGTCGGAGTCCGGCACCTGGCGCGCCACTTACCCGTTTTTATTGCATTTTTTTGGAGATCCGGTTTCAGGCAATGGTCTCTATATCAGAGGGTGCCAAGAAAATCAAATCAAATCCCGGGCAGACTGGCTGACTCAGGGGATCCGGTCAAACAGGAGGATCGCCTTGTCGTACTGTGCCGTGGCGAGGTGCTTCCCGTCCGGGCTGAATGACAGGCTGTTGACGATTCCGTAGAAGCTCCGGATGTTTCGCAGGATCTCCCCGGACGCCGAGTCCCAGATGAGGAGGCTGTCTCCCCCGGTGGCCAGGCGGCTTCCGTCCCGGTTCCAGTCGAGGCAGAAGATCATGCCCTCCTGCCCCGTGAGGGTCCGGATCTGTTTGCCCGTTGACGCGTCCCAGAGGATGACTTGCTGGTCCAGACCCGCCGAGGCGAGGGTCTTTCCGTCCGGGGCATAGGAGAGGGCCTTGAGGAAGCTCGCATGGCCCTGGAGGGTCATCAGGGGCTCCCCCTGCTTCACGTCCCAGACCAGGACCAGGCGGTCGTCGCCTCCCGATGCGAGGTGCCTGCCATCGGGGCTGAAGGCCACGGCATCCACCACGTCGCTGTGCCCCTCGAGGACCTTTTCGATGCGCTTTGACTGCACGTCCCAGACGATGATGCGCCGGTCGTTGCTTGCCGATGCGAGCCGTTTGCCGTCGGGGCTGAAGGCGAGCGACACGATCCACCCGTCGTGCCCGGACAGGGTCCCGCTGAGGGTTCCCGATTCCGTGTCCCACAGGTGGATGAGCTTGTCCTTCGCTCCCGTGGCAAGGGTCTTTCCGTCGGGGCTGTAGGCCACGCGCATGACCGCCTCCGTGTGCGCGCGCAGGGTGTGCACGGGAACGCCCGTCTGTGCGCTCCAGATGATGATGTCCATGTCCGCGCCTGCCGAGGCGAGGGTCTTGCCGTCGGGCGCGAAATCCACGGTCCAGACGATCGACGTGTGCCCCTGGAAGGCCCGGTCGGGTCGGCTGCTGAGGGACGAGGCGAAGAAGAAGCGGGACAGGAGTTTCTTCACGAACCCCGCGACCCCGGGCTCCTCGCGGGTCTGGACGTATTTCTTCTCGTCGGGGGTGAGGCCTGGGCCGCAGCCGGCAAGACAGAACAGGGCGAGAAGGCAGAAAACGCCTACGGACCGGAGATGGCGATTCGACATGACAGACCCCT
Organism: uncultured Syntrophaceae bacterium; assembly: GCA_964478885.1. GTDB lineage: Bacteria > Desulfobacterota > Syntrophia > Syntrophales > UBA2192 > UBA2192. The sequence goes on from CAYZKT010000029.1 coordinate 3,006, forward strand.
GGCGACAGAGACGAAGTTGAGAAGTTAAGAAGGTGAGAAGCGACCGGGCCGCGGAAAAAAGGTTGCTCCCTCCCTTCAGCCCTTTCACCCTTTGCGTTTTACGGGACGCCGATTTTAAATATCTTCTTCCAAGGGAATTATCAACTTCCGATTTACGTACAGCGGATCGTGGAGCTTGATCTTGTTGGCCTTCATCAGGGCCGCGATCGTCGTGTTGTGCTTCACGGCGATCTTCTCGAGGGTGTCGCCCTTGCGGACCAGGTAGGTTGCGCTTTTCTTCTTCGCCTTCGACGCCGTCTTCTTGTTGTCGGCCGGCGCCTCCCGGCCCCTGTCCTTCTCGACGGCCGGGACCTTCAGCTTGCGGTCCACGTAGAGCGGGTCCTTCACCTTCAGGTTGTTGAGCTTGACGAGCTCCGACACCGTCGTGTCGTGCCGGGCCGCGATCTTCTCCAGCGTGTCGCCCTTGCGGACCCTGTAGGTCGCCGTTTTCGGCGCCGTCTCGGGGCTTGATGATTTCTTCACGGTCGCGCCCCCCTTGGGGCCCGCGGCCGGCTCGGCCGCCAGTTCCTCGTCCGGCTTCCCGACGGGCACCCTGATCTTCGTCCCCGCGTAGAGGGGGCCACCCTGCTTGAGGTTGTTCAGTGTCCGGATGGAGCGCACCGTCGTGTGGTGCTGCAGGGCGATCTTCTCCAGCGTATCGCCCCTCTTCACCCGGTAGGTGACGGTCTCGGGCGCGGGTCTCTCCTCCTCCTTCGCCGGGGGGCCAGGGATCTTGAGCTTGCGGTCGACCCACAGGGGGTCCTTGAGCTTCAGGCTGTTGAGCCTGGCGATTTCGGGGGCGGTCGTGCCGTGCGCCGCCGCGATCTTCTCCAGCGTGTCCCCCTTCTTGACGCGGTAGGTCACGGCGCCGTTTTTCTTTGTCCCGGCCGGTTCGGCCGCGGGGGATTTCGCCTTCTTCGCCGGGGCCGCATCGGCTTCCTCCCGCCCCTTCTCGAGGGCGCGTCCTTCCCGCTGTCGGGGCTTTTCGGCCTTTTCCTCCTTCTTTGCGGCCGCAGGGGCCGTCTTTTCCTCAACCCGGGCGTGTTGCACGGCAACGGGCGGCTGGCCGTTGGGGACGAACCGAACGATCGCCTGCACGATCGCCCCGGCCATCTCGTCCTGGAAGGCCGGCGTCCGCAGCAGCTTCTCTTCCACGGGGTTCGAGATGTAGGCCGTTTCGATGAGCACCGACGGGATCTCCGGAAGCTTCAGGACGCGGAAGGGCGCCCCCTGGACCGTGTTGAACTTCAGGGTGTTGATGTCGGACATGCTCCGGAGCGAGAGCTGCGCGAGCTCCCGGGAGCGGTTGATCGTGTTGGTCATCACCATGTCGAGGGTGATGAT
>CAYZKT010000029.1:4488-20305 GCA_964478885.1 uncultured Syntrophaceae bacterium
ACCTCGGGGAACTGCAGGTCGATGACGATGCGGTTGGGCTTGTCGAGGAACTTCTTGAGCTTGAAGACCTTCGCCTCCACGTCCTGCGTGAGGGCGATCTCGATGCGGACGCTCTCGTCGGGCAGGGTGGTGACGTCGATCTTCTCGATGCCGGGCTTGTTCAGGAAGCTCTGCAGGGGCACGTCCTCGGCCACGTCGGCCTTCTTCACCGTCAGGGTGAGCCGGCGGCCCTCCTTCGCCACGGCGTAGGTCGCCTCGTCGCTCGTGTCGATGACGACGCGCGTGTAGTCCGGCGCGGCCCAATGACGGATATTGGAAACGTAGACAAGTCCCCAGGCAGGGGTTGCCAGAAGCCCCGTCAGGAGCAGGGTCGCGGAAAGGATCGCTTTGCAGAGTTTGGTCATCTCGTAACCGGCATCCCTCAACCACGCCGAATCTATCAGATTTCCGGCGGTTGCACAACACCGGCGTTCGATAATATTGGTTGACAGAATCGGCCCGAAGTGCCATTTACACAGGCAATTTTCACAGGAAACGCCATGCTGATCCGCGATTTGTTCAAACAGAAAAAACGAACGCTCTCCTTCGAGGTCTTCCCGCCCGTGCGCGAGGGGAACCTGGAGAGCCTCTTCGCGACGATCGCCGAGCTCCAGGAGTTGAAGCCCGATTTCATCTCCGTGACCTACGGCGCCGGCGGCGGGACGCGGGACAAGACGATCGAGATCGCCTCGCGCGTGAAGAACGAGATCCGCAGCGAGGCCCTCGCCCACCTCACCTGCGTCGCCTCGACGCGGGACGACATCGCCCGCATCCTCGAGGACATGAAGGCGCAGAACATCGAGAACATCCTCGCCCTGCGCGGCGATCCGCCGAAGGGAGAGGAGAAGTTCGTCCGGCCAGCGGGGGGCTTCGGGTTCGCCAACGAGCTGGTGGAGTTCATCCAGGCGCACAACGGGTTCTCCATCGGGGTGGCGGGCTATCCCGAAGGGCACCCCGAGGCGTCGAGCCTCGACGACGACCTGAAGAACCTCAAACGCAAGGTGGACGCAGGGGCCGACTTCATCGTCACGCAGCTCTTCTTCCACAACGACGACTTCTACCGGTTCCGGGACCGGGTGACGGCGATGAAGATCCGGGTGCCCATCATCCCCGGCATCTTCCCCATTCTCAACTACAAGCAGATCCTGCGCATCACGGAGCTCTGCGGGGCAAAGATCCCCCCGGCTCTGGGCGAGAGGCTCTGCTGGCTCAAGGACAAGTCCGGGGAAGTGGAGAAGTACGGCATCGAGTACGCCCAGCAGCAGGCCTGGGACCTCATCCGAAACGAGGTCTGCGGTCTGCACATCTGCACGATGAACCAGAGCCGCGCGGCACGGAAAATCGTCCGCGAGCTGGCCCTGTGAGGGGTCGGGGAAACCCGAAGGGGATCGGCTTCTAGTGGCGGGGCCTGCGGGACTTCTTCCGGAGGGCTTCCGCGAGGGCCTCTTCCAGCATCCTCTCGGCAAGCGCATCCGCGTCGACCGCGTAGCGGCCCTGCCCGATCCGGTCCCTCATCTCATCCACCCTGTCCTGCCTGACCTCGGGAATCTCACGGACAACCTGGAGAAGCTGCAGCCTGCATTCTTCTTTGCGGAGGATTCGGCCCATCGTGTTCTCTCCTTTGCTGCGGCGTGCCGCGTTTTCGTTGCACCCCGGATGAGCACCTTGCGTACCGCAAAGGAAATCGTGCCGCAGCAAATGAAATAACGATCTATTTCAGGACCTTACAGAAAAGTCACCCGTCTCTCGCCCGCTGCGCGGGGCGTATGCGGCCGTCCCGTCCGGGCATGGCACTTAAATTTCACCTTCCGATTCAGAGGGTTGCCGCAAGCATGCCGTTATGGCACGGTCCATTTCGGACCGGGTCCGGGAGACCCCGACGCGGCGGGGGAAAAAGGGGTTTGAAAAAATTTTTTCATCAGGGTATTCACATATTTCAACGGACGTGCTAAAAAGCATCATCCGGGTGCGGCCGAGCGGAGATTTCACCGGTCCGACCCGGTTTCCATTTGCCGGCACACGACAAAACGCGGGCGGTTAGCTCAGTAGGATAGAGCGTTGGTCTCCGGAACCAAAGGTCCTGGGTTCGAGCCCCAGATCGCCCGCCATAAAATAAAGGGGTCAGCCGTTTTTCGGCTGGCCCTTTTTTCGACACGCTGGGGTGGAAATGGGGCCGGGCCGCCGGCCTTGACAGAAACGATCGGAATGGCAAGATTAGATGCGCAAGGCGCGACAGAGCATCCAGACGGATAATAGTATAACTCGCCCTGCATTGGAACCATGAGCACGAATGTCGACCTGAACGTAAAGAAAACGGTGAATTCCGTATTGGTGACCCTCGACCGTTGCGGCAAGCACGAACTCGCGGCCACACTGCTCCGAAAGGGGTTCTTCGTCGCCCTGATTCGATCCGCCGAGATCGAGGAATACTGCAAAGATCTCAAGGACCGAGGGGACTGGCATGCCCTGCAGCACGGAAACTACGGCATCCTCATCGACACGCGGATCCCGCTCCCCGAGCATTACGATGAATTCATGGAGCATGCCCGGAGAATCTCGGCGATCTTTGACGAGATCGAGCAGTGGTATCAGACCTGAACAATCCATGGCGGGGCAACCCTGAAACCGTCCGTGGCCAGGCATGAACGAGGGAGGGTAAACCATGAAAAAGGTTCTCACCGGAGCGGTCTGTGCGGCGGCCATTGCGGCTGCCGCCGTCGTCCTTCTGCCCGTTGCCGCCGTCAAGATCGCCGTGGGGTTGTCGAAGCCGCGGGATCGCGCAAAAGTGCCGAAACCAAGCGCCCCGGGAGAGCCGACCGATCGATTCTTGACGGCCCCCTTCGTCGAGCCGAAACGGCTGTCCCCCTCCCCTCCGGGGGAGCGATAAAGGACGAAGGCGAGCCCTGCGATTCGTCACCGCACCGGATTGCCTGTCACGATTCCATCGGGGGGCGGGGAACATTCCCGGCCCCTTTTCAGTTGACGCCTGCCGGGGACCTCTACTGCGCCGGACCAGCCCCGTTTTCGGCCCTGCCCGTGTCGCGCGACCCGCCGGGCACGGCGGGCAGGAACAGCCGGAAGGTCGTTCCCTCCCCCGGTTCGGACTCCACGGCGATCGTCCCGTCGTGGTGCTTCAGGATCGCGTAGCAGATCGAGAGGCCCAGCCCCGCGCCCTTCCTGCCGCTCGTCGCCGTGAAATAGGGGTCGAAGATCTTCGAGAGATCCTCCCGGCGAAAGCCGGCCCCGCAGTCCCGGATCGACACGGTGACGTAGGGCCCCTGCCCCAGGTTGTGGATGTTCCTCTCGCCGATCGTGACGCATTCCGCGGCGATGTCCAGCGAGCCCCCTTCGGGCATAGACTCCAACCCGTTGCGGATGAGGTTCTCCAGCACCTGCCGGATCTGCCGGGAATCCATCTCGACGGGCCAGAGGTCGTCGGGGACGGAGAGATTCCAGCGGATGCCGGGCGGGATGCCTGCGGTCTGCACCGTTTCGCGCAGCAGCGGGATGAGGGATTCCGTTTTCCGCATCGCGTAGCCGCCCTTCGCGAAGGTGATCAGCTGGTGGGCGAGCTGCTTCGCCTGCAGGCCGGCCTTTTCCGCCGTGGCCAGACCCTCCTCCACCAGCTTGTCCTCATCGGCGGCCGTCAATTTGGCCAGGAAGATATTTCGCAGGACGGCGGACATGAGGCTGTCGAAGTCCTGTGCGACGCCGCCCGCAAAGGCGCCGAGCGATTCGTGTTTCTTCATCCGCATCAGCTCCTCATCGGCCAGCTTTTCCTCCGTCACGTCCTCCGTCGTCTCGATGGCCCCGATGATCTCGCCCCGTTCCCCCCGGATGGCGGCGGCGGTGCAGCGAAACCACTGGCCGCGCCGGGAATTGATAAAAACGGCCTCCAGGGTCCCGGCGACCATCTTGAACTTTCCCGGATCTCCCGAATACCATTGGGGGGCCTGGTCCACCGCGCCGTCCACGATCAGGTCCGCGACACAGGGCCGCTTCGACGGGTAGAAGGCCTTCCAGTGCCCGTCCGTCCCGATCACGTCCCGCGCCTTGATGTTGCCGATTTTCTCCATGGCCTGATTCCAACAGATGACGCGGTGATCCTTCCCGATCACGAAGATGGGAATGGGAGTTGCCTGGATGATCCGGCGCAGCATCCGTTCGTCCTTCTTGTACGTCCAGGCCGAATGGGCTGACCAGGCAAGAGCGATGCAGAGCAACACGATGAGCGGGAATTCCATGCCACCCTCTTTTCCGATGTGCGGCGTCCCTTGCGGGCAAACCTAGTAGATAGAGAATTGCGCCCCCGTTTTCAAGCACAAAACGAAACCATGACGGGCAAGGCCTGCGGTCCGCCCACCCGCATTCCAATGAAGATTTGCAATTTTCCCCTCCATTGACTATGGTTTGACGGGATGAGATGAAAGGAGGACACCATGAGCGGCACACGACGCCTCGCGGCCGTCATCGTTCTTGCCATCTTTCTTTTCGCCGGGTACCCGGGCAGCGCATCGGGGGCGGAGTGGGTCTACTTCGCCACGACGGCGAAAGGGGCCCACTACTACGACAAGCAGAGCGTGAAGAAAACGAATGTGACGGCGAGCGTGCAGGAAAAGACCGTGTACAGCGAAGACGGGAAACGGTCCGCGGAGAAATTTCTCACCGGGACGGGCGAGTACAGGGGCCAGAAGCCGGACCACGTCATCACGTTGAGCGAATTCAACTGCAAGGCGGCAAAGGCGCGGAGCCTCTCCATGACGATCTACGACGCAGAGGGGAAGCGGATCGCCGGAAGCCCGGCAGGCGGATCCCCGTGGCGGGATCTTGCCCCCGGCACCCTGCACGAGAGGCTTTCCCGGCAGGTCTGCCCGTAGCGATCGAGGGCATGCCGCCCCCCGCGGCGAAGCGCCCGCCGGCAGGCAGGGGGCAGCGGACGCGTTCCGGCTGCCCTATTTTTTCGGCTTTGCGTGGCTGTCGATGAACTCGGGGGGCTTGCGGCGGACCCAGCGGATGAAGGCGGCGATCTCGGGGTGGGCGCGCACCGCCTCGGGCGTCCCGTACTCGGAGGCCAGCTCCTTCGGGGTGAACACGCTGTGGATCTTGCGGTGGCAGACCACGTGGATGGCCCCGGAGTCGCGGCCGCCGCGGGACCGGGGCAGCCAGTGATGGCGGTCGGCGCTGGGACCGCGGACGATGGGCCTGCCGCAGACGGGACAGGGTTCCTGCTCTTTCGATGCGCCTGCTTTCATGTCCGATCGCGCCTACGGCGCTTGCCTGAGGGCCCGGACCACATCGGTCATCGAGGTCTCGCCGCCCACGTTGCCGGGAAAGACGATGTAGCCCATCCCGGGGAAGCGCGACCCCTCGCCCAGCCGCCAGACGGGAACGCCGGGGATGATCTGGCCGGCAACGACGGCCCGCTTCACGCCGAGGGCCCTTGCGGCGATGTCGTGCGACGTGATGCCGCCCTTGGCCAGCACGTAGCGCGGCGCCGTGTCGATCCCCCGCACGATCCCGATGAGCGCGTCCGCCACGCCGGCCTGGATGCGGATGCTCTCCTCGGCCGTGGCTCCCGTCACGAGCTCGCGGCTCGTGTAGACGACCGTGTCGCGCCGGGCGGCAACGGACCGGTTCGCCTCGGCCGCCACCCGGCCGATCTCGGCCTTTCCGCCCCCGGCAAGCAATCGCCTCACGTCCAGCACGACGCCGTCGACGTCGCCGTGCTCCAGCAGGTGGGCAAGCTGGAGAGACGACATGGGGACGAAGGACCCGACCACGACGAGGCCGCAGCCGCTTTGCGGCGGCGGGAAATCCCCCGCACCGAGCAGAGCGCGCGGCTCGAGGCCGATGAGCGCGGGGATGATGGCGGCCGCCGTGCGGAAGAGGAACCGCTTTCCCCTTTCCATCGCCCTAAGGACGGCCAGGGCCACGACGTCCATGTCGCTCCGCTCGCAGGCGTTGACGACGCAAAAGGCGCCGCCCGCAAAGCCCTCGAGCTTCTCCGCGACCTTCTCGGGCCCTCCCCGGCGGATGTCTTCCAGGGAAATGGAGCAGACATCGCCCCGGGCAACGGCGCCGCCCGTTTTCTCCTCGATGTACTCCTTCAGGTTCGACGAGGCAAAGCCGAAGGAGGGGTCCTTCGCGTAGGGCGTCTCGGCTGCTGGCACCAGCTCGTCGCCCTCTTTGACGTAGTGGACATCGGCGATCGTGAAGCGTCCCCCCTCGAAGAAGGCGGGGATGCAGAGCGTGACGGCGTCCGACAGGCCGAACTCGGCGGTGAGCGTCTCGATCTCGGCCCGGAAGTGCCCGCGCAGGGTCGAGTCGCTGCGGCTGATGATCAGGAAGCGCCGGCCCGCGGCGGCTCTTGCGATGTTGCGGGCAACCTCGCGGTTGAGCTCCGCGGCCTCGCGGGCGGGAAGGCTCCGGGAGTTGGTGAGGATGAAGAAGCAGGGGCTGCGCTCGAACTCTTCGCGCAGCGCTTCGACGGGCCAGGCCGTCAGGATCGGGATGCCGTGAACGGTCTGGCAGCCTGTCGGGTCGTCGTCCATGACGATGAGCGTCGAGCGGGCCCGCGCAAAGGCCTCGCGGACGGCGGGCACGAGATCCCCGCCCCAGGGGGGCGGCAGGCCGCGCATCGTTTCGCCGTAATTCAACCGCATGTCAAAACCGTTTGTTGGTGCGCCGGTTCAATCTGTCCGTTCACAAGAAAATCCCCCTCGTTCCCCCTTTTCCAAAGGGGGAGGCCGGGGTGGATTTCATCCTGGCGGTGCCTCACTCCTCTATCGCGATGACCCTCGCCGGCGCCCCGTCGCCGCCTTCGATCTTGAGCGGCAGGGCGATGATCTTCACCTTCGGCCGCCTGATCTGCTCGAGGTTGCAGAGCCCCTCGACGAGAACGACGTCACCGGCCAGGAGGATCCGGTGCACGGCCTGCAGTTCCTCCCGATCCGTCAGGATGGCCACCGACGGGGGCTCGACGCCGATGAGCTTCACCTTCCTCTCGACACACCACGACGCAAGTTCCCGCCCGATCCAGGGCAGCGCCGTGCGGTAGTTCGGGGCGTCGATGAACCGGTGCCAGCCCGTGCGGAACAGAAGCCCTTCGCCCGCCTTGAGGCTGCCCTTCACGTCCCCGAGGTGCTCGATCCCGAGCATCATGCTGTCGGTGAGGGCCGGGGCGTCGACGACCCAGGCATCGGCAATGAATCGATCCGGCGGGATTCGGTCGATCGTCGTGTCGTTGACCCCGAAGTGAAGCGGGGCGTCCATGTGCGTGCCCGCGTGGGAGTAGAGGTGCAGCATCCGGGCGTTCCAGCCGTCTTTCTCGAGCACCTTGAAGGCCTCGAAGGTGACGCCGCGCATTCCTTCTTTCAGCGTTACGGTCAGGTCGATGATTCTCACGGTTCCCCCTCGCGCTTGCCCTCTGCCCTGCCAGGAGGGGAGCATTCACCCTCACCCCGGCCCCATTCGACGGGCTCATGGCCCTGAGTCTATCGAAGGGCTCTCGCGTCAAGGGAGAGGGTGCCTTCCCGAGGACAGGGGTCATACGATGTCGAGACAGTCGGCAACGCGCCTTGCGATCTCGGCCGTTGTCGCCTTGCCGCCCACGTCGGCCGAGAGCGCGCCCTCGCCCGCCGCCCGGTCCATGGCCTTCATGATCTGCGATGCCGCTGCCCTTTCGCCCAGGTGCTCGAGCATGAGGGCCCCGGACCAGATCGTGCCGTAGGGGTTGGCGATCCCGCGGCCCGCGATGTCAGGCGCCGACCCGTGGATGGGCTCGAACATGGAGGGGAACTCCCGTTCGGGGTTGATGTTGCCGCTGCCGGCCAGTCCCAGGCTCCCCATCAGCGCCCCGCCCAGGTCGCTCAGGATGTCGCCGAAGAGGTTGGTCGTGAGCACCACGTCGAAGATCTCGGGCCGCAGTACAAAGCTGGCCGCGGCGTTGTCGATGTACATCTGGAGGTGCTCCACGTCGGGGTACTGAGCCGCCACCTCGCGGATCACACGGTCCCAGAAGGTGAGGCTGTGGATGAGCGTGTTGGACTTCGTGATGTGGTGAACCCGACCGCGGCGTTTCCGGGCCAGCTGGAAGGAGAAGTGCGCGATCCGCTCTATGCCCCGGCGGGTGAAGATGCTCGTGTCGATGGCCAGGCCGCCGACCTCGTCGGGCTGGATCTGCTTGCCCGCCTGGACGAATTCGCCCTCCACGTTTTCGCGGACAACGACCAAATCGATGGGCCTGTCGGACCTCAACGGCCGCGCGACGCCGGGCCAGGTCCGGACGGGCCGGTAGTTGACGTACTGCTTGAACCCCGTGCGGACCTTGAAGGTGTAGTCCTTCGCAGGCAGCGTGTCGTCCACGTCGGGCAGCCCGACGGCCCCGAAGTAGACTGCGTCGAAGGCGCGCAGGACGTCGAGCCCGTCCTTCGGCATGAAGTGCCCGTGTTGTTTGTAATACCCCGCCCCCCATTCGAAGGCGGTCGTCTCTACGGCAAACCCGAATTTCTTCGCCGCCCGCTCCAGCACGGTGAGGCCCGCCGGGATGATCTCGGGGCCCACGCCGTCGCCGGGAACGGCGGCAATCCTGTAGGTTTTCATGGTTCCTCGTTTCACCCTCACCCCTGCCCCATTCGACGGGCTCATGGCCCTGAGTCTATCGAAGGGCTCTCCCGTCAAGGGAGAGGGTGTCAGAGCGGAAAATTCCCGGGCAAAGTGGGAATTTTCGATAGGTGATTCATGTGGAATTTCATCGCCCGGAGAGTATAAGCGCGGGGATGGCCCCTGTCAAAGGGATTTGACGCCTCCGGCGGGAAGCTGCGCCTGCCAGGCGGTCTGCTCCGCGCGGGAGCCGCGGGGCGTCATGGAGATCGCATCGACGGGGCAGTCCATCGAGCAGAGGCTGCAGCCGATGCAGCGCTTCGGCTCCTTGAGGAAGGGATACGCGCGCGGCTCGGGCCCGGGGGAGGGCTCCCCGAGGTCGAGGCAGTTGACGGGGCAGGTGTCCACGCAGATCCGGCAGGGCGTGCAGATCTCGAGGTTGAAGTCGGGCTTGGGCCACTCGGCGTATTTCATCTTCGCGCACGCCGCGCCCGAGGCATCCCGGACGGCCTCGACGGGGCAGACTCGCCCGCAGGTGCCGCAGTCGATGCACAACGAGGGATCGATTACATGGAGCGTCTTCTTTTCGCCCCGGATGGCGCCGGTGGGGCACATCTTGAGGCATGCCCCGCAGCCGTTACAGACGTCGGCGATTAGATGGGCCATATTGAATACCCTGCAATTCGATAGAGTGAAAGCCCGTGATCGTTCCCCCCCTCACCCCTGCCCCATTCGACGGGCTCATGGCCCTGAGTCTATCGAAGGGCTCTCCCGCCGGGGGAGAGGGAGAAAAACGAGGGGTCGCATCATCTCACACTCCCGGATTTTCCTCACTTCTCAACTTCCTAACTTCCCAGCTTCTCTTCAACAGAAGGCGGCACGCCCGTCTCGGCATCCCAGCCGAACTGCCGCCAGTAGTCGCTCATCATCTTCGCAATCGCCACGGTGCGGCCCCTGTTGGCCCCCGCCTTCTGGGCGGGGATGCCCGCCGCCCGGTCGCAGAGCCGGTTGGCCCGCGGGTCGACGCCGTGCTTGACGTTGAAGGCCTGCTTGAGCGTCTGGATGCGCTCGCCCGCGGCCAGGTAGTCCTCGGGCGTGCGGTTCCACCCCGTGGCGGCGTTGAGCCACTCGAACACGGGAATCCGGGACGCTCCCAGGAAGAGCCCGAACAGGCACAGGCCGGAGGCGTTCGCCAGGGCCATGTACCGGCTGCAGGCGGCCGCCGTGACGGCCTTCTCCTCGTCGGCCCGGTACTTGCTGCCCTTGAAGTAGAAAAGCGCCGGCTTCGGGAGGCGCCTGACCCGCTTCCAGAGCTGGAACATCTCGTAGTACATCTGGGCCCCGAGCGTGTGGCGCCCCGGCGCAGGTTCCACGGAGTAGTGGACGGCGTAGCCCGGGTCGTTGCGCCCGTCGTGCATGGGCAGCTCCTGGCCGCCCGCGTGCACGGCATACTGCCCGGCGCCCCTGCCGATGCGCTCGGCCGCCCTGCGGACCCCGTCGGCCAGGACGTCCCCGATGCCCTCGCGCCGGATCATCTTCTCCAGAAGCTGCTCCATGGCCGCCGCATTCCCCCAGGTGAGCTCGAGGCCGCCCGTGTCCTCCTTCGTGAGGATCCCCTCCTCCCAGCACTCCATGGCAAAGGAGATCGTGCCCCCCGCCGAGATCGTGTCCATCCCGGCACGGTTGAGCAGCTCGTTCATGCGGAAGATGCTGTCGAGGTCCTCATTCATGCACTGGCCGCCCAGCGCGAGGACCGACTCGTACTCGGGCTTGTGCGCCTCCGCGCCGCCCGGCCCCGGGATGCAGATGCCCCCGCATCCCAGCGGGCAGGCGTAACAATGGTACTTGGCCTTCTCGACGGCCCTGATGCGGTCGGGGTTTGAGGAGGCGGACCGGCGCATCCCCCAGTCGGCGCTCGTGCCCTTCCAGTTCCGTATGGGGGCGTCACCCATCTCGGCGGACATCTGGTTCATGCTCGTCGTGCCCCACTTCCTCAGAAAGATCTTGTAGAGCATGCCGTCCAGGGCCATCTGGGTGGGCAGGATCCGCATGAAGGCGCCGAGGTACGCCATGGCCTTTCCCGACAGGAAGGGCGGCTGGAGCTGGACCCACTTGTTGCAGGACCGGCTCAGGCGCTTCATGGCCCCGGCGTCGTGGACGGGTACGCGCAGCTTGCCGTCGAGGACCACCGCCTTGAGGCGCTTGGAACCCATGACGGCGCCCAGCCCCGATCGGGCGGCCATGCGGCCCCGGTCGTTGAAGACCCCCGAGATGAGCGAGAGCCGCTCGCCGGCCGGCCCGATGACGGCCGCGCGGGCGCCCGCGCCGTGCTCCGCGAGGAGCATCGCCTCGGCCTCGGTCGTATCCTTCCCCCAGAGGTGCGAGGCATCGCGCAGCTCGGCCCTTCCGTTCTTCACGTAGAGGTAGACGGGGGTTTCGCTCGCCCCCCGGAAGAAGATGCCGTCGAAACCGTTTCGCTTGATCGCGGGGGCGAGGGTCCCGCCGCAGTTGGCGTCGCCCCAGGTGCCCGTGAGAGGGGATTTGCCGACGACGCTCCAGCGGCCCGTGAAGTAGCTGGGGGTCCCCGTCAGGAGACCCGAGACAAAGCCGAGGATGTTTTCGGGGCCGAGCGGGTCGGCGCCCGCGGGGATGCGGTCGACCAGGAGCCGGGCGGCAAGGCCCGTGCCGGAGAGGTAGGCCCGGTAGGTCTCGTCGGGGATCGTTTCGACCTGGAGCCCGCCCGTCGAGAGGTCCACGTTCAGGATCTTCCCCGTGGTGGCGAAGGCCATACCCACACCGTCCTTCCGTTGACTGCCGCTGATGATTGGGGGATAAACGATCCGTTACGGCTGCCTGCCGCCTCGATCCCTCATACCAGAATACGGGGAAAAAGGCGACGGGTGTTTGAGGTCAGGACGCCCTGTGCCATCGGATCTTGCCGCTCAGCCAGTTCGGGATGCCGATCCGGTTCTTCGCGGCGTCCCAGTAGTAGGCGCTGCCGCGGAAGGGGTCGAAGACCTGCACGACGGGAAACTCGACGACCCTCGTGTTCTGGAGCGGGATGCCGTTCATCACCGCCGTGTTCTTGACGATCTCCCAGCAGGCGGCGGCGTTGACCATGGAGACGAAGATTTTGCAGTTGCGCGCCGCGATCTCGCCGCGCTGGACCTTCCGGAGCGTCTCGGGGGTCAGCCTCTCGGCGCGGCCGGGGAACATGTAAATCCGCATGAAGGCGGGCAGGATGGCCCTGTAGTCGATGTCGCGGGCGTCGATGCCCTCCGTCCCGAAGCCTCCCACGCTCTCCAGGGAAACCGTCCCCTGGTGGGTGAGGGTGCTCACGGCCCAGCAGTTCGACGTGCCCGGGCCGACGACCATGCGCTTGCGCAGGCGGTGGCACACGCGGGGAATCAGGAAATTGGGCTCGATGTCCGTCATCCCCAGGGCCACGATGTCGACCCCGTCGATGACCTCGGCAAGCCAGGCCTCGTCGTTCCGGGTGACCTTGCGGCAGTGGGCGGTCACCTCGCAGTCCGGGTTGACCGCCTGCAGGTACTCCTTCCAGGCCCCGGTCTTCGTCTTCCCCACGGCATCCTGCAGGAACGGCAGGCGGTTGAGATTGGTGGGCTCGACGACGTCGAAGTCGATGACGACGAAGCGCCGGAACCCCGTGCGCACCAGGAAGTCGAGGACCACGCCGTTCCCCCCGGCGCCCGCCACGAGTACGCGGGTGCGGCCGATGGCCTCGGTCAGCTCATCGGTGAAGTTCACGATCCCCTTCTGACGGTCGACAAGATCCTTCCACATGTTTCAGTGTAATTTCCTTTCCCTCTTTCCGCTCTTCCTGACTTCGTAACTTCCTGCCTTCGCACGCAACAGGCGGCGACGCTTTTCATGCGCTGCCGCCCCTCCCGCAGATGGACGATCAGCCCGGATCCGCGCCCGCCTTGCGGTATTCCGCCTCGAGGAGGGCGATGACGTCATGGCCGGCCCGGGCGAGGATGTTCGTCCGCTTCGCGCCGAAGTAGTAGAGTTCCTCCGTCGACATGGGACGCCGGCCGCCGCGCAGCCACCCGGCAATGGCCGGCTCGTCCTCGTTCTGGAAGAACCAGCGGTAGAGGTTGCGCCGGCCCGAGACTCTCTCGTAGCGATCCCGGTAGCGCTCCCGCATCGTCTCGAGGTTGAGCCGCGCGTACGAGACCCTCTGGCCCGTCTTGGGGCTCACGCGGGGCTCCGGGGACACCTCGTCGAACAGCAGGAAGCGCGAGTAGAAGTCCCCGTGGTGGGCCATGATGGAGGCGATGAGGTCGGTGCTCCCCAGGACGTGCAGGCCCGCCAGGTGGGCCAGCCGGTAGAGGTGCATGGCCGGCTCGGGCGGGACGCCCCCGGGCTCTTCCGCCACCACGAGAGACGCGATCTCGCCGACGCGGCGGCCGGCCTTCCGGAGGCCGGCCAGCGGCTCCGGGAAAATGCGGTCCGTCGGGAGCCCGAGCGGGGAGTCGGGCATCACCGTCACCGAGCCCGCGTCCTTGCCCTCCCTCTCGGCCAGGAAGATCATCGTGCCGGGGTGCAGGTGGTGGATCGTGCACCACAGGCCGCTCTCGCGGCCGTAGCGCAATTCGTAGCCTTGCTTCCGATAGACGTCGTAGACGAGCCGGAAGGCCCTCTCCCGGAGCTCCCTCGTGTCGGCAATGAGGACCCTCCACTCCTTCTCGGGGCCGAACCGGTATTCGTAGTGCTCGTTCAGGTTGCTTCTCCTCGCCTGCGTGACGCTCCTCGCCCCCCGGAAACGCGCGGGGCGTGTCGAGGCACTAGGGTATGGCAAAGGGGTCTCCCCTGTCAAGCGCAGGCAGGCCGCAGGGACGGATGCGGAGAGCTGCGGGGAGATTCCGCCCCGATCCGCTGTATCCAAGATCGCATTTTTCATGTACCATGAGACGGCCCATCACCGACCGTAACCCGCGAAAGGAACCGATCATGGAACTGCAGGCCGTCATCCGGGGAAGACGCAGCATCCGGAAGTTCAGGACCGACCCGGTCCCGCGGGCCGCCCTCGAGGAGATCCTCGAGACCGCCCGCTGGGCCCCCTCGTGGGGCAACACGCAGCCCTGGGAGATATACGTGATCACGGGGGAGCCCCTGGAGGCCTTCCGCCGGGCCAACGTGGCCGGCATGGCCGCCGCCGAGCCGCTTCGCACGGACGTCCCCATGCCGGAGACCTGGCCGGAGAAGCTCAAGGCGCGGTACATGGGGGTCGGCAGATCCGTCGTCACCTCCCTGGGGCTCACGCGCGAGGACAGGGAGGGACGCCGCCGCCACCAGCTGAACATGGGTGCCCTCTTCGGAGCGCCCTGCCTCCTTGTCGTGACCGTGCCCCGGGACGTTCTCGTCGAGTACGCCATGCTGGACGTCGGCCTCTTCCTGCAGACCCTCGCGCTGGCCGCGCACGACCGCGGGCTGGGGACCTGCATCATGGCCGGCTCCGTCCACTACGCCGATTGCCTGCGCAAGCACGGAAACATCCCCGAGGCGCGGAGGGTCATCATGGGCGCCGCCCTCGGGTACCCGGAAGCCGATGCGCCCGTCAACCGCTTCGAGCGCCAGAGGGCCGGCGTGGCGGATCTCGTGACGTGGGTCGGCTGAGGGGGCCCGGGGGATGGGGGAGAAGCGAATCGACCGGATGGGTTACCTGCTTGCCGCCCTGGCGGCCCTGTGCTGGGCCTCGTCGGGGACGGCGGCCAAGTACCTGTTCCTGAACGGTGTCACCGCCTTCGAACTGGTGCAGATGCGCACCACGCTGGCCGCGGGGATCATCCTCGGCTGGCTGGCCTTCCGCGACCGCTCCCTGCTTGTCGTCGAGCGGCGCGACCTTCCCTATTTCATCACTCTCGGTGTCGGGCTCGCGGCGGTGCAGTTCACCTACCTCTTCGCCATCAGCAGGATCCAGGTGGCCGCCGCCATCCTGATCCAGTACCAGGCACCCCTGTTCGTCGCCCTCTACACGCTGTTCGTCCTGGGCACGAAGCTGCCCGCGGTCGTCTTCGCCGCCATGGCCGGCTCGCTCTTCGGCTGCTGGCTCGTTGTGGGGGGCTACAACCTGGACCTGCTGCACATGAACCGGGTCGGACTCCTGACGGCGCTGGCCTCGGCCGTCACCTTCGCATGGTACACGGTGCGATGCGAGTACGGCATGAAGCGGTATGCCCCCTGGACGGTGGTCTTCTACGGGCTGCTGTTCTCCGCCGTGATCTGGAACATCCTCCACCCGCCGCTGACCGGGTTCCTCAAGCCGTCGGGCGGCGCGCAGTGGGGCTGCGTGCTCATCGTCGGGTTCCTCGGCACGGTGCTGGCCTTCATCTGCTATAACGAGGGCATCCGCCGGATCGGCGCTACCCGTGCCAGCATCACGGCCACCCTCGAGCCGATCACGGCGGGCTTCATCGCCTGGACCCTGCTGGGAGAGACGATGGAGCCATGGCAGGTCCTCGGGGCCGCGCTTGTGATCGCCTCCATCATCGGGCTGCAACTCGGCAGAAGCGCCTCCGCGGAAACGCCCTGACGTTCGATGCAGGCCGTCCCTTGGGATCTCTAAGACATCCCCCATCCCCAATTCAGATTTTGACCGACTGCACCGCACGGGAACATTTTGTATATTGGTTCATAATCCGTCCTGTCCTCCGCCGAAACAGAAAGGGGGCAGCCATGTCGCTATTTCAAATCCAGGTGAGCCTGATGTTGCACGTCCTTTTCGGCGTGCTGGGGATCCTCCTCGCGGTCGCTCTTCTGGTGTACATTCTCAACGCCAGCGAGAAAAACATTCCGAAGATCAAGAGCATCAGCCTCTTGACGGGCCTGTCCATGGCCCTGTCCTATCTCATCGGCGGATGGTGGTATGTCACCTACTACGCCGCCGAGAGGGACATCATCCGTGCCGGCGCATGGAAATGGGCTCACACATTCTTCATGGAGTGGAAGGAGCACTTCTTCTTCGCCCTGTTGTTCCTCAGCATCCTTCTGCCCATCATTGCCTACCGGAACGATCTCTCGGTCCTCGAAAACCGGAGGCTCCTGCTCGTCGTCACCCTCCTCGTTGTCGTCATCGGCCTCCTAAGAAACAGCTTTGAGGGTCATTGCGGTGAGCCGAAGCCCCGAGCGAAGCGTGGGGGGCAGCGAAGCAATC
>CAYZKT010000030.1:0-19478 GCA_964478885.1 uncultured Syntrophaceae bacterium
GAACAGCGCAAGAAGAAGGGCGGCGGCCGGGACAGCCTCTACAACATCCCCCGGGAAGGGGCCGCCCAGATCGCGATCGTCGGGTTTGCCAACTCCGGCAAGTCCTCCATTCTGGCCAATCTCACCAAGGCCGCCCCCGTCATCGCCGATTACCCCCTCTCGACGGTTCTGCCCTGTCCGGGCATGATGCCCTACGAGGACATCCAGATCCAGCTCGTCGACCTTCCCCCCATCCCCAACGAGACGACGGACGGCTGGGTCTCGGGCATCATGCGGGTGGCCGATGCCCTGCTCATCGTCATCGACCTCGCGGAGGATGCCGAGGTCCAGATGGAGCTCCTCCTCGACCAGATCGGCAGGTGGAACATCCGGACGGAAAATCCGAGGGACGGGGAAACGCGCGTCCTCGTGAAGCGGACGCTGGTTGCGGCAAACAAGAAGGATTTGCCCGGGGCCGCCGGGCATTTCGAAATGCTCAAAGCGGCCTTCGGAAGCCGCTACCCGATGGTGGCCCTGTCGTGCCTGAAGAAAGACGGCCTGGAGGACCTGAAGCAGGAGATCTTCCGGCTGGCGTCGGTCATCCGCGTCTACTCCAAGCCGCCCGGGAAGGAGCCCGATCTTTCCATGCCCTACACCGTTCCCGTCGGGTCCACCGTCATGGACGTGGCCGAGAAGGTGCACAAGGACTTCGTGACGAAACTCAAGTACGCCCGCGTGTGGGGGTCGGCGAAGTTCGAGGGCATGCGCGTGGAGAGGACGCATGTGCTCAAGGACCGGGACATCATCGAACTGAGCATGTGACAGACTAGTTATAAACGCCCATCTGCGGCGTTGTGCTTCGGCCTGCGTCGCTGCGGCGTACGCCCAAAGTACGCCTCGCTTCTCGGCCTCGCACGCCTTGCATCTGAACATTTCTAACCAGCTGTTTTTCCTCTTCGCCCTTGTCTCCTCCCTGGACCCTGTACCCGATATCGGGACGGCAAGTCCCGATCCTTTGTTTCGTCGGCCGGCGAAAGGCTACAGGATCATCTCGATGAGGTGCGGGCCGGGCTCCTTGAGGGCCTTCTTCAGCTCCCGGGCCAGGTCCTCCGCCGTGTCGACGGCCACGCCGGGCACGCCCATTCCCCTGCTCAGGCTCGGCCAGTCGATGGGGGGATTCCCCAGGTCCGTGAAGGACAGGGCCCTGGGGCCCGGGTTCTTGATCCCCGCCCGCTGCAGCTCCACGTTGATGATGTTGTAGCTGCGATTCGAGCAGATGAGCGTGGTCACGTTCATCCCTTCCCGTGCCTGCGTCCACAGGGACTGGACGGTGTACATGGCGCTGCCGTCTGCCTGCAGGTTGATCACGGGCCGGTTGGGGCAGGCGACAGAGGCCCCGGTAGCCGATGGCATGCCCTGCCCGATGGCGCCTCCGGTGAGCATGAAATAGCTGTGCGGGGCCAGCGTTGCGCCCAGCGGGAAGTACGTCATGGACGATGTCAGGCCCTCGTCCATAATGATGGCATTCTCGGGCTGGATAGCCGCAAGCGTCACACAGGCTTTCTCGGGAGTGAGCGTTCCCGACGGGACGCCGGGGATCTGATAGGCAGCGACGATTTTGCCCAGCGCGTCCTTGCCGGGCGCGTCCAGTTCGTCGGCCAGCGCATCCAGGACTTCTGCCGCATCCTGGGAGTCGCTGTCGACGCGCAGCTTGGGAACGTCACGGGAAACGGGATTGCTCCACTGTCCCTCGTAACCGAAGAAGTTGACAGGCTGGTCCGTCCCGGCCATCACAACGGCCTTGTAGGGGGCCAGCACGGCCGCCGCAGGCTCCGGGAAGTAGGGTACGCGGGCAACGGGCACGGTCCCGGCACCCCGGTCGACGTAGGCGGGGAAGTTGATGCAGAAGAGGTCGCAGCCCGCGGCGGCCCGGATGCGGCCGGCAGCCTCGAGGCCGCGGCGCCGCAGGGCGCGGCCGTCCATGATCAGCGCCGTTTTCCCCGTCGACTTCAGCATCCTGGCGGCGGACGCGATCGCGCTTCGGTCGGGGGGATCGGGGGCCGGGTACTTTACCGAGGGGATTTCTCCCCGATACTCGGCCCACTGGTGATCGGAAGGAACGATCAGGCTGGCGATCTGCCCGCGCAGGGACGCCTCGATCCCCTCGGCCGCATCCCGCGCGATGGTCTCTACGGATTGGACCGTGCGCTGCCACCCCGAAAAGGTCCTGCACAGGCACTCGATGTCCATGGCCAGGGGGGCGTTGGCCTCCAGGTGCCACGAGGCGTGTTCGCCGATGACGTTGAGCAGGGGCGTGCGGGCCCGCTTGGCGTTGTGCAGGTTCGCGACCCCGTTTGCGAGCCCCGGCCCAAGGTGCAGCAGGCACAGGGCCGGCTTTTCCCTCAGGCGCCCGTAGCCGTCGGCAGCGCCCGAGCAGACGCCCTCGAAGAGGCCGAGCATGGGCTTGATCCCCGTGATGGATTCGAAAGCCAAAACCATGGCCATCTCCGTCGTGCCGCCGTTGGCGAAGCAGACGTCGATCCCGGCCGCCTCGATTGTTTTCAGAAGAGCTTCCGCGCCGTTCATGGGTCCCCCTTTGATCAGGTCTTCAGGAATCGGATGAGCAGGACGTAGCGCCTGCCCAGGTTGTCGAGACGCTGGCGCACGTTCACCCCGTCCGTTTTTCGGATGTCGTACAGATCGGGCAGCAGCTTCAGCTGCTCGATGTGGAACCGGATGCGCTTGAGGAACCGCTCCAGGTCCAGGCCTGCGTATTGCCTGAGCACGGGCATGTCCCTCACCATGGATTCCTCGACGGCCCCTTTCCGAATGGCTGAAAAGTCAAACCCCTCATCGATCAGCCTTGCAAGGTTTTCGAGCTTCAATTTTTCGATGACCTTCTTTTCTTCGGCCCCTTTCTGCAGGTAGTGATCGAGGACGAGGGCGGCGTTGAACTCGATCTCCGAGAGCAGACGGTTTCGCTCCCCGCGGGTTTTCTTGCGGATGGCGGCCAGGTCCCGCAGGAGGCTGCCGCCGTCCTTACCGATGCCGAAGATGTCGCGAAGAAGGCCCATGCGATGGTCTATCCGGTCTATTCCGTCAAGAAAAGACAGTCTGTCTAATCCTTACAAAAAAGGCAGAGCCCGGTGGGCTCTGCCCGTTCTCTTCTCATCCGCCGGCTAGGCGAACAGCAGCGACCACAGGATCAGCACGGTCAGCATCAGGCCCAGCAGGAGGCTTCCCAGGCCGAAGGTGGCCGAGATGAGCTTGATGGGAATGCCCGGGTGCTCGCGTTTCATGGACTCGAGGCGCCCCTCCGCCACCAGGCGTTCGTACTCGAGGGGTCGCTGTTCCTTGAGTTCCTCCAACCGGTAGGTCCCCGTGAAGATGAGGCGATCCATGGGGAACTTGTTCGGGATGAAGTGCGTGTTGAAGAAGTGGATCGTGAAGATGAACAGGGCCGCCAGCAGCGCCTCCTCGGAATGCACCAGGGCGGCGATGTTCAGGACCCAGCCGGGGACGATCCAGGAAGACCACTCGGGCTTCCAGAGCAGGATTCCCGAACCGCCGATGGCGAACATGCCCCAGAAGACGGCCAGGAAGTCGAACTTCTCCCAGTAGGTCCAGCGGTCGAACTTCGGGGCCTCGCCCTTGTTGAAGAACCACCGGAACATCCCCCTGAGGTCCTGGAGGTCCTTGAGGTTGGGGAACAGGGAGTCGGGTCCGAGCAGGCGGCCGAGCCACCCTTTCTTGCCCTCGCCCCCGGGGAAGAGGAACTTCAGCGATTCCCATGCTACGTAAGCCATCCCGACGATGAGCACGAAGGCCGCTCCGCGATGGAAGAGGCCGGACATGTGAGCGCCTCCCCAGAGGCGGGTGATCGTCTGCGCCCACTCCGTTCCGGCATACTTCAGGGGGAATCCCGTCAGAACGAGCGTGAAGAAGGAGAGCACCAGCAGCACGTGCATGATCCGGTACTTGACGGAGAAGCGCTCCACCTGTTGCAGTCCCTCGCCGGTGGCCACGACGGAGGGGGGCACGATCCCCTCTTTTTCCATGCGGTGGTGTTCCCAGTATACCTTTCGCCACCACAGGATCGTGTGGAACCAGAAAAAGGCGAGTGTGCCGACCAGGAGGCCTCCCATGAGGAGGAACGTGACGTACAGGGCAGGGTACTTCTGCCGGTCCGTGTAGTCCGGGTGCGACTGATAGCTCAGGAAGCGGGCATGAAACCCCGAGTGACAGCGCCCGCAGTTGGCCTCGAGATTGCTCGGGTGGATGCTCGACCGGGGGTCTTCCTTCGAAAGGATGTTGTGCCGGGTGTGGCAGTCTCCGCAGCCGGCCACGGGCGCGGGGTAGCCCAACTCCTGGACCTTCCCGTGGTAGGTGCCCTCATAGTAGGCGACCATCCTGTCGGAGAGGTTGTTGCGCGCCATCATGACGCTGTCGGCATGACAGCGCTTGCACTTCTGCGTGTAAAACTCGCGCGCCTCGGCCGGGTACTGCTCCAGAGAGGTGTGAAAGACCTGGGTGCTGTGGAGCCCGTGACAATCCGAGCAGTCGGCGGCGTCGTGGTTGCCCTTCAGGATGGCCTCCCCGTGGCCGGAGGCCGTGTAGTCGGTATTGCCGTGACACTCGGTGCACTTCCGGATGATGGCGAGCTTGACGTTCTTGTCCGGGTCCTTGCGGATCGCATGGATGTTCCGGTGGCAGTCGCTGCAGCGGAAGTCTTCCTGGATGTAGTGGAAGTTGTTGAGGTACTCCTTCGCGATTTTCTCGTGGCAGCTTCCGCAGTTGACGGGGGCGGGCTTTTCCTTTCCGTCCCGGTGCTTCTCGATGTCCGCGATGCCCACGTGGCAGCTCGTGCACCCGTTGCCGGCGTGGATCGAATGGTTGAAGTCGACCCGGTAAAGGGGCTCGTCGTGGCAGAACCGGCAGTCCTGGGACGCTGCGGCGGCGGGCAGACAGAGGACAGCGAATACCGCAAACAGGAGAAGTCCTGCCGGGAGTCCGTGCCGCCGTTTTCCTGCCTCGATCTTCATCGATTCCATCCGTTTCGTTGGGGAGCGTCTCCCGTCACTTCGCCGCCTGCATCTCCTGCCAGGCCTGCATGCCGCCGAAGAGCCTCATGACCCGGTATCCCTTCATTTCGAGATAACTGCCGGCCAGGAAGGTTCGAAACCCGCGATCGTCTATGAGGACCAGCGTGCGGTCCAACGGGATCGCCGCATAATTGCGGCTCAGCCGGTAGAGCGGGTGATTCACGGCTCCCGCGATGTGCCCTTCCTTGTAGGCCTGTTCCGATCGGAGATCGACGAGGAGGAAGTTGTTGCGCTCCGCGATCATCTGCTTGAGCGCCGAGGCCCGGATGGACGGGATGGACCCCCTCGGAATCCTCTCCACGGTTTCCATCTCGTACCCCGCCTGTTTCCAGGCGGGCATTCCCCTGTCGAGGACGTGGACCTGCGTGTAGCCGGCCTTGACGGCCGCACCGGCACCCCGGCAGCTACGGTAACATCCCGCGCTTTCGCAGTAGAAGACGATGACCCGATTCTTGTCGGCGGGGAGCACCGCAACGTCCTTTTCGATCTCCTCGCAGGCCAGGCACTGCGAGCCGGGGATGCGGTGATCGAGGCACTCGATCTCGCTCATCGTGTTGAACACGAGGAGGTCCTTGTCGGAGGCCATCAGGGCGCGCAGCGTAGAGGCGTCGATGACCTTCCACGGCGGCGGCGCCTCCTGAGGCTTCGAACAGGCCGTCAGGGAAACAAGCAGCACCAGAACAAAGGGCAGGACCCAGTGCGCTCGCGATCTTGTTCTATGTATCCGTTCCTTCAGCATACCCTAAACCCGAGACCCGATGCCCTTTCTTTTGTGCCCCTCTTCTCTTCACTTTGAACCCTGGTCCTGTCCCATGGCCCCTGTCTCTGGGATTCCTCTTCTCTTAACCCTGCACCCTGTACCCCGAACCCTGTACCCTGTTTTTACTCCGACGCCGGCACCCCCGTCATACCCCATTCCATCATCTGCGGCTCCGCGATGGGCTCCTTCGGTGCGGGATAGCTGTCCTTGAGGAATTTCCCGACACCCCGCACCTTCAGCTTCGTGAAATACGGTGCATTGTCGGCGTGGCAGTCCGCGCACCCGTCGGGCTTTCCCTTCTGTCCCAGCGTCTTCTTGGCCGACACGGGCAGGTTGCCGTGATAGATCGGGAACATCACGGCCCGTGTCAGCGCGGGCGCCGGGCGGCCCTGGATCTTGTCCTTCTTCAGTTCGTACAGCTGGTCGGCCACGAAGACGACGTTTTTGTACCCCATCCCGCCCAGGGTCTTGATCATGGCCAGGATGTCCGCCTCGGTGGCCACGGTGGCCTGCTTCACTTTCTGGCCCGTGTGGGTGACGACCTCGACCGTGGTGAGCTTTTTCTGGCCCTGGGTGGCCTTCCGCACGGCCTCCAGCTCGATGGGCCTCACGACTCCCTCCGAGAGCATCTCCCCGAACCACTGCCGCACCTTGGGAACGGCCGGCACGTATCGTTCGCCGTCCCCCTTGACGCGCTCGTGGCGATCCGTCCAGGGTTTCCAGAGTTCCGAGGCGATCTGGGTGAACTCGTCGGGCCGGGTGATGAGGCCCGCCTTGTCCGTCGAGTACCACGCCGGCTGTCCCGTGCTGTTGTCCACGAGATAGACGCTTCGGGTCTTCCGCTCCGAGGCGTGGCAGGACGTGCAGTGAAGCAGGTAGAAATGGAACGTAGCCTTGTGGAAGAGCGAGCGGTGGATGTTGTCGGGGTTCTTGGCCTCTTTCGGCATCCCCGCCCGGGTCGGCCTGTACCGGTCCTCGAGGTGGCAGTTCGCGCAGGTCTTCATCCCCGCGCCGTCGAGGTCGTTGCGGGCCGTGGCCGTCGGCGACCACCCCTTGCCGATCCGGTGCCGGATTCGTTCGGCCTGTGTCTTTCCCGCCAGGGTGTGGCAGTCGGTGCAGCGCAGCCCCGCCTTGAGGTGCAGATCGCCCGCCGGCAGGTAGAGGGTGCCCGATTTCTGCCCGTCCATCGGGCGGTGGCACTGCGTGCAGTTGTCCGTCTCGACGGATTTGTTGACCCGGGCGCTGCCCTTGAATTTTCCCTCGGGTGTGAAGAGTTTCCGGTCCTGCCATGCATAGCGCACGGCGGGGCGGGTGGCAAAATTCCACGAACCCCTGTCGTAGCCCTCGACAGCCGGCCCGGCATCGGGGTTGTTGAACGTGTACACGGCTCCCCGAATCTCGCCCAGCCCTGCGCCGGCCGTTGCGGCCCAGCGGTAGTTGCGCATGCTGAGCTGCCGGTTTCGCTCGCCGAGCCGGTAGCCCTTGAGGTGGCACATCAGGCAGTCCCCCTCGACAACGCCGCTTGCCCGGAAGCGACTCTTCCCGTCAGGCGTGTATCGGGACGAGTAGTCCCCGTCCAGGGGCAGAGGCTTCAGCGGTTCCCCCTGGGCGAGGTTCTTCGAGAGGTCGCGCCGTCCGTCGGGCTTCCTGCCGAACTCAATGGGTCCCCCGCCCGGGTGGGTCCATCCGGGCGCCGTGGCGATGACCTGGCCCTTGCTGCCGATCTTGCCGCCGGCGGCGATCCAGTCGTATGTCGAGAGGCCCATGTCGCGCGAACTTGCATTTTTCTTCGCGGCCACCCGCTCGGTGAAGGTGCCCGGCTCGCCCCCCTTGCCGAAGTTGCCCGGAGAGAGAACCCAGGGCCTCCTGGGGTCGTAGCCGTCCCGCATCTCGTCGAAGCCCTGCTGGAAGTGGGTTCCCGACGTGACGGTCATGTAGCCGTGGCAGGTCCCGCAGGTCTTGCGGGGCGAATAGGGGTCGGTGCTGTTGCGGGTCGGGGTGATGCGCTGCCCGAACTCGTTCTTGAGCCAGATATCTTCGTGCTTCCAGTCCGGCGCGCGCGCGGCATCGAGCGTGAGCGGCACGAGCAGGGCGAGTAGAATGAGGGCAGAGGCTTTCTTGAACCGGCTCATGAGTGTCCCCGCAGTCCAGGGCAGCATGACGAACAGTTTTCGGTTCAAATCCAGTGACGCATTCTTGTGAGATCCCGGCGCCCCGGAGGGCGCCGGGATCTCAGATCAGAACAGATCCATTGCGGGCTCAGGGCTCCTTGGGTGCCGCGGGGTCCGCCATCCACTCCATGGAGGAGCCGTCGTAGACCTTCACGTTCTTGTAGCCCAGCAGGTCGTGGAGGGCCAGCCACCAGGTCGTGCACACCTTGCCGGTGTCGCAGTAGAGGATGATCTCCTTGTTGAGATCGGCCCCCACGATGGGCTTGGCGGCAGCCTCGATCTCCGCCTTGCTCTTGTAGGTGTTGTCCGCGTTGAAGAGCAGGCCGGGCGGCAGATTGACCGCGCCCTTGATGCGACCGGCCTTCTCCACGAAGTCCATCTTCTTCTCGCCCTTGAAGAACTCCGGCGCCCGGACGTCGCCAAGCACGGCCTTGCCCAGGGCGCCCATCACGTACGCCTTGTTCGCGTAGAACTGCTTGTTGAACTTGCCCCGGTAGGGCTTCGCCTTGGGCTTCAGGGTATCCTTCGAGAGGGGCTTCTTGTCGGCGATCCACTTCTCGATCCCGCCGCTCAGGACGGCCGCGTTTTCCACGCCGGCATAGCGCAGGGTCCAGGCGACACGCGTCGCATCCGTGCGGAAGGGCATGGTCTCGCCCTTCGACACGACGACGACCTGCGTGGCCGGCTCGATGCCCGCCGACGACAGGATGTCCTTCAGATCTTCATCGGAGGGCAGTTCGTTCATGAGCACGCCCTTCTTGATGCCCCACACGCCGTAGAAGACGTTGATGGATCCGGGGATGTGGCCCGCGTTGTACTCCTCGACCTTGCGGACGTCGAGAACGGTTACCTTGGAGAGATTGGCCTGGAGCCACTCCGTCGTGACGAAGGGCTCGCCCGCAAATGCCGCAGCGGGCAGGAGCAGGAGTGCGGCCAGCAGGCCTACCATGACTTTCAGCTTTGTTTTACCCATGAGAACCTCCTTTTCATTGGCTGACGGGGATCGGCTTGGGTTTCTTGATCAGTTCGAGGTTCACCCGCGAACTGTCCTTCAGCAGGGTCTCCATGGTGAGGAACCCCTTGCGGTCTTCGTGGCAGGCATCGCAGTTGCGCGTCCGTTCCGTCCGCTTGCGGATGTTGTGGATCGGGGCGTCCCAGTAGTTCGGCAGGGCGTCGAAATGGGCCTGCTTGATCCCGAAGGGCTTGAAGGTGTCTCGTACCGTGGGGATGATGCGCAGGGTCGTGATTTCCCGGTGATTGCGCGGGCTCGTCCCGATGTAGAAGCCGGGCTTGGCCTCGGAGTGCCCGCCGTGGCAATTGAAGCACTGCCGGTACTCGCCCGCCGAGTGGCAGGCATAGCAGCTGGCGCTGCCGCTGTGCTTGAGGTGGCCGACGCGGGCCGTCAGCTTGACCTCGCGGCCCGGCTCGTGGCAGTCGGTGCAGCGGGGCCGGTCGCGGACCTCCTCCTTGAGGGCGTAGGCCTTGCCGTCGCCGTGGAGCTCGTCCATGGTGTGGCAGTCCATGCACAGCATGCCCTTCTGGTAGTGGACGTCGGCGTTGCCGCCGTACTCGCCCGTGTACTCGGGGTAGACGCGGCCCCCGTGGCAGTAGGCGCAGGTCTTTCCCTCGTCCTTCCGAACGAACTTGTGCTTGTTGATGAGCCCCAGGCTCACCCCGGCGATGGCAGGGGACTTCACGTGGCAGTCCCCGCAGGAGGCATGGCAGGACCGGCAGGATTTCTCGAAGACCTTCTCGTCGAAGATCTTCGCCTCCTCCTTCGACATCCTCTTGATCACGCGGTTGCGCTGCCCGATGGTCGTGTAGTGCAGGGACTTTTTATAATTCGCGGCGATTTCCTGGTGGCACTCCCCGCAGAGCGCCAGTTCGTTGGAGGGGCGCTTCACCATCCCCTCATGGGCGGCGTCCTTGTCGTCGGCCTTGTCGTTTCCCTTGTGGCAGTAAAGGCAGCCCTTCTCGAAGTGCTTGTCCGTTTCGACGAGCTTTCTGTCGACGAGGAACGTCAGGTGGAAGGTCTCCGCCTTGACCGGCGGAGGCGCCCCCGCTCACCCTTCCGCCTCGCCCTCGGGCTTGACGAAGGGCTTGCAGGTCTTCTTGAGTGCGGCCTCGTCGGTGTGGCAGGTGACGCAGCTGCTCGTCTGGTTCTGGGCGGTCGTCGAGGAAGACAGAATAAGGATCAGGGGGAGAAGAAGCGCAGCGATCAGGGTGATGAGCCGTGCCTTCATGGATCCTCGTGCGGGTGGAAGGGTGGAAACGTAAAAGCGATGTACCGTATTGTATCGGTGCACCGGAAATTGTCAACCCATTTTGTGCTCCCGGGCCCGGCATACCCCGGTGGCGTATGCCACCCGCCGGGATCTCGCGACGGCCCCGCGCGAAAAAGTCCTCAAGGAATGGGCGTCATGAGCCGATAAAGTTTACGGAGCCTTCAGACCGAACCGCTTTTCAATCGAATTCCGGCATCGTGCTGCGCGTTCTGCGCGGATCGGGGGCTTGCACCTGAGGAGGGCAACCTGTCTCGCCCGGCGAGAGGGGATGAAAAAGGAGGTGTCTGCAATGGATCCGTACGATGGGCATTCCGCTTGGAAGTTCCAGTATTCCCACCCGGTCAAGGCAGAAGCGAAGGGGCGACGGGTTGCCCTGCTGTCCTGGCTGGCCAACCTCATCTTCCTTTCCGGAACGCTGCTGTTCGCCTACCAGTTTTATGGCTGGTTCGAGCACAACGAATGGACGAGGTACCCGTCCATTGCGCTTGTGAAGTATCTGCCCGCCGGCTGTTTCGGCTTCCTCAACGAGGTTTCGGCGGTCAAGGCGTCCATGCTGTGGCTCCTCGACCGGGCGGACCTGTCGGTCATCCTGATCCTGATGGGGTTTCTGATCGCGAAGTTTCTTGTCGACTCGAAATGAGAGCGGGGGCGGCCCCGACGCATGGCGCCGGATGCACCCGGGGGACCTGCGAACGCGGCGCACGTCTCCGCTCCCGGGCGCCTACTTGATCCCGTAAAAGACTGCGTTGGGGTTTATCCTGTCATCCTTGACGCACTGAAGACAGTAGTAGACCGGTATGACCGTGCCGGTGCCCGAACCGATCAGCTCGAAGCACGCACACTCCTGGCAGAGGTGTATATCACATCCGGTGCATCTGATGAACGAAACCCTTTTCCCACAGTGCGCGCAGACTTCCCGTTCCGTGTGAGCACGGGACTCCATCTCGTCCTCTTTCCTCTCTCCTCTACCGTCGACGGGGAATGTCGACCGGCCCGTCCGCAAAGAGAACTGTTGGTTTTGATGCATGGTGCACATATCAGAAAATCGAAATAAATTCAAGCACTCGCTTTGCCTGTGATATCCAGTCCTTAGCCCCTGTCTTCCCCGAAAGCGGTTTCTGTGGCGAGGCCTGCCGATCTGTGCTATAGAATCGCCGGGTCTTGAGCGGGTCTGTCAGGGCCCTCCGTTTCGCGGTTTGTCAGGGCCGGTCGGAGGGCCGTCGGTGGTCACGTCCGTCTGCCACTGAGGGTGAAGGACATGTGCGGAACTGCAATCCCCCGTTATCCGAGGTGATACGGGGGATTTTTTTGTTCCTCACGGGCTTCCCGGGGACGGCGTCTTCAACGGCACCTGAAAGGAGGGAGGTTATGCTGGCACTGGATGGAATCCGGGTCCTCGATCTGTCGAATTATGTACCGGGCGCACTTTGCACCATGATTCTCGCCGACTTCGGCGCGGAAGTCATCAAGGTGGAACCGGCGAAAGCCTTCCCCATGGGGGACATGGGGTATTCACCGGGGGGGAAGGACAGGGAGCGGGAGGCCGCTTTCTTCGCGCTGAACCGGAACAAGAAGTGCATCGGCCTGAACCTCCGTTCCGACGAGGGGCGGCGGATTTTCCACCGGATGGCGAAGGATGCCGACGTGGTCATCGAGGGCTACCGGCCCGGCGTCGTGGAGAGGCTGGGCGTCGACTACAAAACGGTCAGCGGGATCAACCCCCGGATCGTGTACTGCTCGCTTTCCGGCTACGGGCAGGACGGACCCTATCGCCTCTTCTCGGGTCATGACATCAACTACATTTCCCTGGCGGGGGTGCTCGGGCTCATCGGGCCGAAGGAGGGGCCCCCTGCGATCCCGCTGAACATTATTGCGGATTTCGCCGGCGTGTCCCTGTACGGAACCATCGGGATCCTGCTCGCGCTGGCGGCGAGGAACCGGACGGGCCGGGGCCAGTACATCGACCACACCTACATGGAGGGGGCCCTGCACCTCATCACCTGGTTCACGCACCGCTTCTTCATGGACGGGACCGTCCTGAAGCCCGGCGTTTCCTGGGCCCAGGGCGCCTACCCGCACTACGGTGTCTACCGGACGAAGGACGGGAAGTGGCTGAGCATAGGCTGCCTCGAGCCGCACTTCTGGGACAACCTGTGCAAGGTCATCGGGAAGGAGGAATACATGCCTCACAAGTGGAGCATGGAGATGACCTTCAAGGGGCCCGAGCCGAAGTTCGACGAGATCCGGGCCGGGCTCGAAAAAGTGTTTCTCGAAAGAAGCCGCGATGAGTGGTTCGACCTGCTCGCGGCCAACGACATCCCCGTCGGGAAGGTCAACTCCCTGGAGGAGGCCTTCCGCGATCCCCAGATCCTGCACCGGAACATGGTGATCGAGCTGGACCACCCGAAGCTGGGCAAGGTGAAGCAGGTGGGCATCCTGCCGAAGCTCTCCGACACCCCGGGGCAGGTGAGGCGCTTCGCACCGGTCCACGGCGAGCACACGGAAGAGATCCTGGGCACTCTGGGGTTCAGCGCGGAGGAAATCGGCAAATTGCGCAAGGACGGTACGGTCGGATAAGTAAGAGGCACGTGGTACAGGGTACAGGGAAATCCCCCTTGCCTCCCCCTTTGTAAAAGTGGGAACGAGGGGGATTTTATTTGGCATTTCCCTTGACATCGGGGGGGTGCGCCCATAATATTTCACTGAGTGCCATGCAGGTCCATTACGCGTTCATAGCGGAGCCGACCGCCGGGCAGATCGAAGGCGTGCTGGCGCTGTACCGTATGCAGGGCTGGTGGGGACCGTCGGGTGAGCGCGACCCCGAGAAGGCTGCGGCCGTCATCCGGGGCAGTCACTGTTTCGCCGTCGCCGAAGCCGGCGGGCGCGTCGTCGGGATGGGAAGGGCCATCAGCGACGGAGTGAGCGATGCCTACATCCAGGATGTCGTCGTCGATCCCGCCTTCCGGGGAAAGGGGGTGGGGGGCCGGATCGTGGCGGATCTTGTGCATCGGCTGCGGCATGACGGCATCGACTGGATCGGACTCGGCGCCGAGGCGGGAACGCACGATTTCTACCGCAGGGCCGGTTTCGTGGAACTGCCGGGATGCATTGTGATGCTGAAGAAACCATGAATTTCAAGAAACTGGAAATTGCCGATTACCGGTTGCTCAAACCGTATTTCGCCCACATCCCCTATCGCCTGAGCGTCTATTCCCTCCCGTCGATCATCGCCTGGAGCAACTGCGTGTTCGAGGCGGGGTACGCCGTGACGGGCGGGCTCCTCGTGATCGCCAACGAGTCCGAGTTGCGGCCCGACGACCGCCACCTGATCCTCCCCCTTTCGCTCGAGGGCGACGTGTCGCCCTCGAGCCTGCGCTCGATCGCCGTCGAGAGCGGCTTTCCCCGTTACGGGTGCGTGTCGGGCGATTACGTCGAGAGGCACCGGTCGGCCCTGGAGTCGATGTTCGACCTGGAGGAGCAGGGGGAATTCGAGGACTACGTCTACCTCGCCGAGGACCTCGCGACGCTCAGGGGCAACCGCTATGTCCGCAAGCGCAATCTCATCCACCAGTTCGAGCGGGAGTTCATGGGGAACGGGCACCGGTCGCGGGTGGAGCCGATCACGAGGGACAGCGTGCCCGAGTGCCTTGCCTTCCTGGAGGCCTGGTGCGCGCAGAGGGACTGCGACATCGACGGGGACATCGACCTGGCCTGCGAGCGCAGGGCCGTGATCACGTCCCTGGAGCATTTCGAGGCCCTCGAGCTGGCGGGAATCCTCGTTCGGCTGGACAACACCGTGAGCGCATTCGGGATCGCGTCCCGCCTCACCGGCGACACGGGCATCCTGAACTACGAGAAAGCCTTCGCCGATGTGAAGGGCCTCTACCAGTACCTCGACAACGAGTGCGCGAAGAGGCTGTTTTCGGGGTTCCGGTACATCAACAAGGAAAGCGACATGAACCTGCCCAACCTCGCCGCGATGAAGAAGTCCTACCACCCCGTGGCGAGGGTCAAGTCCTACAAGCTCACGCTGAAATAAGGGTTCCGGGGACAGGGGTCAGGGTCCAGGGAGAGGAAACGAATTTTCTGGAATAGATAATCCCTCTTCCTCCCCCTTTGAAAAAGGGGGAAAGATGAGGATTTTATTTACCGATCCGCTCGGGGACGGCCCTGCCGGAGATCCAGTCCTTCATCACCTCGATCACGGACTTCTCCATTCCATGGAAGCCGTGGTTGCTCAGTGCGTTGCAGGGGCTCGAGGCGGCAAGGCTTCCGCCGGTCACGACGACGAGGTCGACCTGGGGGCTTTCCGTGAGCCTCTTCTTCAGGTCGAAGGCCCCCTGGATGGGTGTGGCGCGGCATTCGTCGTAGAGGTGATGAATGATGAGGACGGCGTCGTCGATGTCCGTGAAGTCGATCCCTCCGGATTCCGAAGGGGGATAGACCGACGTCAGGATCACCCCGCCGATTGCCGGCTCGCTGGAAACGGACGCCAGGTAGGCCGCGGAGAGGCTTCCCTTGCTCGTGCCGACGAGGTACATGGAAGTGACGCGGTGCTTCTCCTTCAGGTAGGCGATCACCTTGCGGATGTCCGTCGCGTGGGAGGGAGACGTCCGGAACCGGTCCGGCATGCCGCAGCTCTTGTCGGACGGGGCGTCCACCGCCACGACGATATACCCTGCCGCGGCAAGGTCCTTTGCAGAGCGCATCAGGAAATTGCTGCTGACCCAGAATCTCCCGTCCTTTTCCCCGAAGTGCTTCGTGCCGTCCGCGCCGGGGAAGAGAAGAAGGGCGGTGGACGGCTTTCCATTGGCCTTGATGACCAGCAGCCGGACCGTCACGTCGGGCCGCGTGGGCACGATCTCGATCGCCTCGTATCCCCCCGCGACGGACGTTGCCGCTGTCGCCAGCATAATCAGCAAACACGCTGCGGCCAGGCAGGCCTTGAGCCCTGTCGTCCCGCCCACCGATTGCGAAGTCTTGCCCATCTTTTTCTTGACCTGTACCCTGTCCCCTGGACCCGGTACCCTGATCTTATTCTTCAATCGCCATCAGCGACTGCCACCGCTCCCACTCGGAATCGACCGGAAGGCCCCTCTTCCTGAGAATCGCAACGATATTCGGGTCGTTGAACCGCAGGTAGGGGTTCACGTTCAACTCGTCGCGGAGCAGCGAACGGACACAGTCCGGTTCGTGGTTGTCCATGTAGGCATCGAGGTCCGGGTTGCCGGGCTCCAGGTGCCGCGCGAACGAGACGGCCAGCTCCGTGTAATCGTGGCCGGGGAAGATCACCGTGTCTTCCGGCAGGGCCATGAGCCTCCGGATCGATTCGTAGAAGGCCCGGAGGTCGCCCGAGAAGCAGTTTCCGATCGTTCCGGTGAACAGCGTGTCGCCCGTCAGCAGGCAGCGGCCCGCGTGGAAACAGACCGAGTCGAGCGAATGACCGGGCGTACGATACACATGGACAGGCTCCCCGTCAAGTGCGATCGCGGCGCCGTCCCGGAGCTCCTCGAAGCCCAGAAGCCGGGCCCCGGACGTTTCGAGGAGCCGATCGCTGCCTTCGACGTGATCGTGATGGCGGTGGGTGTGGGTCACGTAGAGCAGCTTCAGGCCGTGCCGGGCCGCAAACTCGAGGATCTCCTGCCAGGCCCCGCCGTCGACGGCCATGGCCTCGGTCCGGCCGAAGACGAGGTACCCCAGGTTGTCGTGCCCGTAGCGGAACTGTTCGACGTGCAGGGGCATGTCAGGTTTCCTTTCCGCCCGGTCCGCTGCCGATCGATTCGGACAGTCGCATCAGCATCTCGACGTCCCGCTTCAGGGAGGGGGGGGAAAAGGGGTCGTCCACCTGCTTGCGCAGCACGAGTCCGGGGCCGCCCGATCCGGCGAGCCCGCCGAGGATCCGCTTGAAGAACGGGACTTTCCTCGGAAGGGCCTGGAGGCTTCTAAACCCCGGCAGCGCGAGCAACTCGCCGGCCCCCGCCGGCAGTCCCCCCGGGTCCGCACCGGCCTCGACGAACAACGCTCGGGAAACGGGACACTCGAGAAAGAGCTGGCACAGGGAGCGCTCGTCGTGCCCCAGCAGCGAGAAGTGCAGGCGGTGCCCGGAGACCGTTCCGCTCAGGGTGTGATGGTAGGGGTAGTGGCGGATCGGCCCCGCGCCGGCATCGAACAGGGCCTGGGCCAGGGCGTTCATTTCGCTCCGCAGAGAGCGGAATCGCCCTGTGACGGACCGGGCGTAGGCCGCAAACGTGACGACCAGGGCGGAAAGAAGGATGAAGGCGATGATCCTGTAGCCGAAATAATCCAGCACGATCATGGCCGGGATGGCCACGGGGAACAGGAGGATGAACCAGGGGCTGGTTTTTTTCATGTCTCTTTGATCCGGAAAATCAGGGTTCAGGGTCCAGGGTCCAGGGAATGAAAGAGAATGTACAAGCCGAAACCCGAGACCCTGGACCCGAAACCCGATGTCCTCTTTATTACAGCCCGGGCATTTGTTCAAGGGTTCGATTTCGGGCTAAAGGTTTTGTTCCGAACTGCCGATTCTCACGTTTGAAAAGAACCCTTCTGTTCTTTCCTGCAGAAGCCTGTAAAGGGCAAACCGTCCGAAAGGGCGGGGCGCAAAGCCTCTGACCTACGTCCGCGGCAACCCGGATACGGTGGCAGGGCTGCCAGGCGTCATCAGCACACACCGTGCGGGACGCCATGGGCGAAAAAACCGCATGGAGGTGTGGCCGGCCATGATCGGCAGAAACTCTTGTCTTCCCCTTCCCATACGGCTGATCATCATTCTCGTGTTCGCGGTGCTGCTGATGTCCGGCCTGCCGGCGAGGGCGGCCGATGTCACCCTGGCCTGGGATGCGAACGCGGAGCCTGACCTGTCGGGCTACAAGGTGTACAGCGGAACGTCCAGCCGGAGCTACTCGGGTTCGGTGGATGTCGGCAACTGGACCCGTTGCGTCATGGGCGGCCTCGAGCCGGGAAGGACGTATTACTTTTCCGCCAAGGCCTACAACGCAACGGGCTCGGAGAGCGATTACTCCTCGGAGGTCGTCTACAATGTCCCGGCGGCCTGCAGCTATTCCCTTTCCCCGGCCGGCCAATCGTACGGCTCCTCCGGTGGGACGGGAAGCGTGTCCGTTTCCACGGCCTCGACGTGCGGCTGGACCGCGTCCAGCAGCGCCTCGTGGCTGGCCGTGACGGCGGGGTCGAGCGGGGCCGGGCCGGGGTCGGTGTCGTTCAGCGTTGCGGCCAACACGGGCAGCGCGACGCGGACGGCGACCCTTGCCGTCGGCGGTCAGGTCTTCACGGTGAACCAGGCGGCCGCCGCGGGCTCCTTCACCATCACCGCATCAACAGGTTCGGGCGGCACGATCTCGCCTAAGGGCACGTCCACCGTCGCCGGCGGCGGGAGCAAGACGTACAAGATCACCCCGAAAATCGGCTACGGGATCTCGTCCGTGCAGGTCGACGGGGTCAGCGTCGGCGCCGTGTCCGCGTACACGTTCAGCGCGGTCAATGCGAACCACTCCATCAAGGCCTTTTTCAAAAGGAAGTACGCCTGGCTGTGGTGGTGAGGATGCCGCCGGCATCCCCGCCGCGACTCCCCGAGCCATTTCATCCGGACCCCTGCCGTCCCGGGTATCCCGCGGACGGCTTTCTTTTTCGGGCGGCCCCTGCGAGGACGGTCTTGACTTTTCCCGGTCATCTTCTATAGTAGCAGCACACCAACACACAAGGAGGGTTCTCATGAAGCGCATCATCATTGCCCTTGCCGTCGTGTTTCTGTTCGTATCCGTCGCCATGGCCGCAGGCCCCAAGACCTACCAGGTCACCGGTCCCGTCCTGGAGAACAAGGACGGCGTGATCACGGTGCAGAAGGGGAAGGACAAGTGGGAGATCGCCACGACGAAGGACACGAAGATCAAGGGCGACCCTAAGGTCGGCTCCAAGGTCACCATCGAGTACACCATGACCGCCGCGAGCATCGACGTGAAGGATGCAGGCAAGAAGGCCCCCGAAAAGAAACCCGCTGAGAAGACCCCCGCAAAGAAGTAGGCGAGAACGAAACCCCTGCCAGCAACGGGACGGCCCCGCAGGAGCGCCGGGCCGTCCTGTTGCGCATGTCGAACCCCGGATGACTGCACTGGAGGTCCCATGGCTTCGCAACCCTCTCCCATCCTTGTCGCCAAAGGCGCGGATGACATTTTCCTCTACCCCAAGATGGCCAACCGCCACGGGCTGATCGCCGGGGCCACCGGCACCGGCAAAACGGTCACCCTGCGGGTGCTCGCCGAACAGCTCAGCAGCCTGGGCGTGCCTGTGTTCATGGCCGACGTGAAGGGGGACCTGTCGGGGCTGGCGAAGCCCGGGGGCGACAACCCCAAGATCGCCGACCGGGTGAAGGACCTGAAGCTGGAGGGGTTTGCCTACGAGGGCTACCCCGTCGCCTTCTGGGATGTCTTCGGCGAGAAGGGCCATCCGGTCCGGACGACGGTCACCGAGATGGGGCCGCTGCTGCTTGCCCGCATCCTCAACCTCAACGAGACGCAGGCGGGCGTGCTCAACATCGTCTTCAAGATCGCCGACGACAACGGCCTGCTGCTGCTCGACCTCAAGGACCTGCGGTCCATGGCGCAGTACGTCGGCGACAACGCGAACGAGTTCAAGGTCAGGTACGGCAACATCTCGAAGGCCAGCGTCGGCGCAATCCAGCGCAATCTGCTGGTCATCGAGGAACAGGGCGGCGACAGACTCTTCGGCGAGCCCGCCCTGGACATCAACGATCTCATGCAGGCCGACGCGAAGGGCAGGGGGATCATCAACATCCTCATGGCCGACCGGCTGATGCAGTCGCCCAAGGTCTACGCCACGTTCCTGCTGTGGATGCTCTCGGAGCTCTTCGAGCAGCTCCCCGAGGTGGGCGACCTCCCGAAGCCGAAGTTCGTGTTCTTCTTCGACGAGGCGCACCTGCTCTTCGAGGACCTCCCGAAGGCCCTCGAGGACAAGATCGAGCAGGTCGTGCGGCTCATCCGCTCCAAGGGGATCGGTGTCTACTTCATCACGCAGAATCCCCTCGACATCCCCGACACCGTCCTGGGGCAACTCGGCAACCGCGTCCAGCATGCCCTGCGGGCCTTCACGCCGCGGGACCAGAAGGCCGTCAGGGCCGCCGCAGAGA
>CAYZKT010000031.1:0-2440 GCA_964478885.1 uncultured Syntrophaceae bacterium
GCGGAGATCGCGGCGGCCTCGTCGGAGCAGGCCCAGGGGATCGACCAGATCAACAAGGCCGTGGCGGAGATGGACAAGGTCACCCAGCAAACGGCGGCCAACGCCGAGGAGTCGGCCTCGGCCTCGGAGGAGATGAATGCCCAGGCCGAACAGATGAAGGATATCGCCGCCGAGCTCATGTCGCTTGTCGGGGGCAATCTAGAAACCCGAGCGTCCGCGTCTGCGGCGGCCGCGCCTTCGCAGGCCGTGCTGAAAAAAGTCCTCTCTTTCAAAGGGTTCGGGAAAAAGGCCGACGCAGGGTCCGCCAACGTCCGCCCCGAGACCGTCATCCCCCTGGACGACAAGGACTTCAAGAACTTCTAGAAATCCGCAAGACCGTTGAGTGACAACAGAAAAACCCCGCCTCCCGGCGGGGTTTTTTTGTCCTTCTTCGACATCTGCGATGAACCGCTGCGTGTCGCGATTCACCTCTAAGCCGATATTCCCTGTACCCTGTACCCTGTACCCTGTACCCTTATTTGATGACCTTCTTCGCAGAGAAATCCTGCCACTCCCGCGAGTTGTACGCTTCGACGATGATCCTCGAAGCCTCGTCGAGGTTGAAGAATTGGGTGTTGATGATAAGGTCGTAGTAGTTGGGGTCCAGGGGATCGAGGTTGAAATACTTCCGCGCAAAGGCAACCCGCTCCGACTCGACCGTCAGGATGCGCTGCCTGGCTTCCTCCTTGGACACTTTGAGGAACGTGGACACGTTGTTCACGCGCACATCCAGGGGGGCGATGACGAATACCCGGAGGCATGCTTCCGGAGGCAGGATGAAGCTGGCGCCGCGGCCCACGATGACGGCATTGCCGTGCGCGCCGATGGTGCCGATCACCTTGGTGAGGTGCTCCATGAACTCGTAGGGCCACACGTGGCGCTCGCCCAGCGACTCGATCCAGTCGTCGAGCATGCTCTTGTCCTGTTCGTCGAGGGACTTGATCAGCCGCTTGCTGACCTTGGCGCTCTTTGCCACCTCGTCGATGATCTGGCGGTCCCAGTAGTCCATCTTGAGATCCTTGGCCACCCTCTGCGCGAGGAACCACCCGCCGCTGCCGGGCAGGCGCGAGATGGCAATCACCGGCCGTATCGTCTGCTTGAATTTCTTTTTCTCGTTCAGTTCCCATTTCTTGGCCTGATCCTCGATGATCGCGGTCAGGGAACGCTTGGCGCGCGGCTTGAATTCCATGACTCCTCCTCTCTCTGCTCCGATGAAATAAATGAGTGCTCTCTCCGTCCTGCATCGCCCCGCAGGGTTTACAAAACGGTTGCTTTATACCTGTTACCCTGCAAGGAATCAAGGCAAAAAAGGGGACGTGAACCTTCCCGATTTCCTTTCTTGACAGCCTTTTCGCCTCCGTTTACCCTACGGTATCGATTACACTGCAAGGAAAGAGAAACCAGCCCATGACGGAAAATACCCAGCTCCTCGATCTCTGGAGGCAGCGGTACCCTCAGAAATTCGCGACCGAAAAGGCGATTTTCAGCCACATTCACCGCGGCGACACGATTTTCATCTCGTCGGCCTGCGCCGAGCCCCAGCACCTCGTCCACGCCATGATCCGCTACGTCAAGGGAAACCCGAAGGCCTTCTTCGACGCCGAAGTTCTCCACATCCGGACCCTCGGCGTGGCCCCCTACGCCGACGAGAAGTTCAAGTCCAACTTCCGGCACAACTCCTTCTTCATCGGCGACAGCACCCGCGGGGCCGTGAACAAGGGGCTGGCCGACTACACGCCGGTGAATCTCTCCCAGGTGCCCGGCCTGTTCCGGCGGGGCCTCGAGCACGTGGACGTGGCCCTTCTCCAGACTTCGCTGCCCGACGAGCACGGCTACCTCAGCGTGGGCGTCAGCGTCGACATCGTCAAGGCCGCCGCGGAGACGGCCCGGGTCGTTGTCGTCCAGGTCAACCGGTACATGCCGCGGGTCCACGGCGACACCTTCCTCCACATCGACGACGTCGATTTCATCGTGCCCTACGACGAGCCGCTGCTCGAGTACTACCCCGCTGCGGACACGGATATCGCCCAGCGGATCGGCAACTACGTGGCCCGGCTTATCGAAGACGGCGACACGATCCAGGTCGGCTACGGGACGATCCCCAACGCGGTCCTCTCGAACCTCCACGGCAAGAAGCACCTGGGCATCCACACGGAACTCATCAGCGACGGCATCGTGGAGCTGATGAAGCAGGGCGTCGTCGACAACTCCCGCAAGACCGTCAACCGCGGGAAGACCGTGGCGACCTTCTGCATGGGCAAACACTCCACCTACGAGTACCTGCACGACAACCCCTCGATCGACTTCCGGGCCATCGACTACACGAACAACCCGCTGCTGATCGCGCGGCAGGACAACATGGTCGCCATCAACAGCGCCCTGGAAATCGACCTGACCGGGC
>CAYZKT010000031.1:2540-10281 GCA_964478885.1 uncultured Syntrophaceae bacterium
CGGCAGGACAACATGGTCGCCATCAACAGCGCCCTGGAAATCGACCTGACCGGGCAGGCCACCGCCGAGTCGATCGGCAAGACCTTCTACAGCGGTGTGGGCGGCCAGGCGGACTTCATGAGGGGCTCGGCCCTGGCCCGTAACGGCAAGACCATCCTCACGATCCAGTCCACGGCGGCCTGCGACGTGGTCTCGCGGATCGTGCCCTTTCTGAAGGAAGGGGCGGGAGCCACGCTGCTCAGGGGAGATGTTCAATACGTCGTGACCGAGTGGGGCATCGCCTACCTGCCGGGCAAAAACGTGCGCGAGCGGGCCATGGAGTTGATCGCCATCGCCCACCCGAAGTTCAGGCCCTGGCTGATCGAAGAGGCCCGGAAAAACGGGCTCATCTACAAGGACCAGGCCTTCATCCCGGGCGAGCGGGGCATCTACCCCGAGGAACTCGAAACATACCGCACCACGAAGGCGGGGGTGAACCTGCAGTTCCGGCCGGTCAAGATCAGCGACGAGCACCGGCTCAAAGACTTCTTCTACTCCCTGTCGGACAACAGCATGTACCGGCGATTCATCTCCTACCGCCAGGACATGCCCCACGAGCGGCTCCAGGATTTCGTCGTCATCGACTACACGAGAAAGATGGAGATCCTGGCCGTGATGGGCGAGGAGGACAAGGAGGAAATCGTCGGGCTCGGCCAGTACGAGATCGAGAAGGACACCCACATGGCGGAAGTCGCCTTCGCCGTGAGCGACAAGCACCAGAGCAAGGGAATCGGCCAGGAGCTCCTCCGATATCTCACGTATCTTGCCAGGAGGCAGGGACTTCTCGGGTTTACGGCGGAGGTGCTGCTCGAGAACCGGCCCATGCTTCACGTCTTCGAAAAGATGGGATTCGACATGGAGAAGCGGGTGGGGTCGGGGGTGTACGAACTGAAGATGACGTTCAGGGTCTAGCGGGTGTTTGGGCGCTGTGGCATGGCACAGCGATTCTCGCACTCAGGTTGCACATCCTCCAAGCGAAATCAGAAGCTGGGAAGCTTGCTCAGGCGCAAGAACACATGCACGCTTCCGGCTTTTCCGAACTTCCCAACTTCGCAGCTTCCTACCTTCTATCTTTACCCCTCCGGCGAATGCGCCGCACCCGCCGACGGCGACGTCGCGGGCGCCTGGATGGCCGGAGGATCCGCCGCGCCTTTCGGCGTCTCGGGTTTCGCCCGGCGGTCCACCTCCTTCAGGCGGATCCCGCTGATGAACCGGGCGCTGAAATAGGCCGAATCGATGTTGTCGACCTTCCCCGCGCGGTTCCTCGAGGAGAGGTGGAAGAACTCGTTTCCGCCGAGGAAGATCCCCACGTGGATCCGGTACTTTCTCGTCTGGAAAAACACGAGGTCGCCCGTGTCGAGGCTGTCCCGACCGACACGGGTGCCGCACTGCAGCTGCTCCCGGGCCGTCCGGGGCAGATCGACGCTGAAGATTCCGTAGACCTTCCGCGTGAACGCCGAGCAGTCGATCCCGCGCATCGAGTTGCCGCCAAGCCTGTAGGGCACACCCTCGTAGGATTTCACGACCTTCACGAAGAGGTCCCGTTCGGCCGGGTCACTCCACCGCGACGGGGCCGCGGGGGCTTTTGGGCGCGGACTCTCCCGGTCCTCTTCCGGCAAAACCAGTTCGTCCATCTCAACGGATCCGGCCTCTTCGAGTTCCTCCTCGTCCGCCGGCGCCCTGACGGCGGGTTTTGCCAGGACCAGGCGCTGCCCCGGTTTGATCCTGGACGTTTTCAAGCCGTTCAGCCGCCTGATCTCGGACACGGAGACCCCTGTTATTTCGGAGATACCGGCCAGCGTCTCGCCTTTCTTCACGACGTGAACCGTCGATTGGCCGCCGTACTTCTTTTTCGCGGCAGCCGGTTCCTGAACCTTCCTCTGCGGCTTGCCGCCCGGGATGACGAGGTCCCGGTTGACCTTCAGGGCATTGCCCTCAAGCCCGTTGGCCTGTCGGATAGATTCGGGGCTGACGTGGAATTTTTTCGCGATTTTGTACAGATTGTCGCCGGCTTTCACCCGGTAGTGCTCGGCCTCCGCGGGGGCGCACAGCAGGGCGCAGAGCCCCAGCCCGAGCAGGAAGCCCCGGAAGCCGATCCGTCTTCTTCTCATTGGTCTCTTTCTCCTCCCCTGCAGGCAAGGGACACGTACCGCCGCGGGCCCCGCAAGACCTCCCTGCCGGGAGGAACGGCATGCGCGGGTTCGCCGACCTACAAACAGGCCCTGCCTTCGCGCCGGAGGATGGACGCAGCGCCGTCTCCGTCCGAACGGCTCCCTCCCCGCGAGACAGCCTGCACAGGCGTCTCAGGCTATACAACGGCAAACGGGCTGTCAATCGATTGTTTCGAGCCCGTCGGTCCTGCGCTACGACTTCTTTCCCTTGATGACGAAATAGATGGCGGCAACGATGATGATCCCGATCAGGATATACATGGCAAACGACATGGCAGTCCCCCTCCGTCTGGATTTTGGACCACTATAGCAGAAAACCGTAAAATGGAAATCCCCCAACCGCATCTGGCGGCGCAAGATCGCCTTGCCAGGGAGGGGCGTTTCGTTTTATATACGATGCATACTGCGAAACGTTCATGACCCATAACCGCTGAACGATCCAGGAAGGAGGCTTCCGATGCTGAACTTCTCCCTCACCCCGGAACAGATCGAACTGAGAGACAAGGCCCGTCGTTTCGCCCTCGAAGAGGTTCTTCCCATCGCTTGGTATTACGACGAGAAGGACGAATTGCCCCTGTACATCCTCCGGAGGGCCTGGGACGAGGGGATCATGAATCTCACCCTCCCCAGGAAATACGGCGGTCAGGGACGGGGCCTCCTCGAAAGCGCCCTGGTGGTCGAGGAGATCTCGGCGGCCTGCGCGGGGCTGGCCACGTCGATCTTCGACAACTCGCTGGGCACGGAGCCGCTCTTGCTGACGAGAAACGGCAAGATCCGGGAGAAATACCTGCCCATCCTGGCGAAGGACTTCAAGCTCATCTGCTTCGCCACGTCGGAGCCGCTGGCGGGGTCCGACGTGGCGGGCCTGCGCTGCAAGGCGGAGAAA
The DNA here is from genome assembly GCA_964478885.1 of uncultured Syntrophaceae bacterium. Lineage (GTDB taxonomy): Bacteria > Desulfobacterota > Syntrophia > Syntrophales > UBA2192 > UBA2192. The sequence continues at coordinate 5,637 of CAYZKT010000031.1, forward strand.
TCGGGCGACGATTACATCCTCAACGGCACCAAGTACTGGGTGACCAACTCCGGGGTGGCCGATTACTTCTCCATCTTCGCCACGATCGACGCCTCCCAGGGTCACAAGGGAATCGCGGCCTTCCTCGTCGAGAAGGGCCAGGACGGCGTGACGGTGGGACGGACGATCCCGAAAATGGGCCAGCGCAGCTCCAACACGGCGGGCATCCACTTCACGAATGTCCGGGTGCCTGCGGAAAACGTTCTGGCGCAGCCCGGCGAGGGGTTCGTGATGGCCATGACCACCTTCGCCCGGACGCGGCCGATCATCGGTTCCTTCGGGGTCGGCGCCGCGCGGACGGCCATGGAACTGGCCATCGACTACGCAAAGAAGCGCCGTGCTTTCGGAGCCCGCCTGTCCGATTTCCAGGCCATCGACTTCAAGATCGCCGAGATGTACCAGAAGGTGGAGACGGCCCGGCTGCTGACCTGGAAGGCAGCGTGGGAAAACGACTCGGGGATGGATCCCACCATTTCAGCCTCCATCGCCAAGTTCTACGCCACCGAAGCCGCCTTCGAGGTGGTCAGCGAAGCCCTGCAAATCTTCGGCGGATACGGGTACACGCGCCTCTTCCCGGTTGAGAAGCTGCTGCGCGACATGCGCCTCCCCATGATCTACGAGGGAACGAGCGAGATCCAGCGGGTGGTCGTTTCCCGGTACATGCTCGAGGGCTACAAGCCCGTGATGCCTCCCGTCGAGGACTTCCCGCTGCTCGCGCAGCACGACGTGCACCTCGAGAAAGACACCGTCGCCTGGCGCTGCCGGATCTGCGGGCACACGCATTACGGCCCGGAGCCGCCCGAGGAATGCCCGCATTGCTTCTTCCCGAAGGCGGCATTCAAGAAGGTCTGGCCACGTTGACAGGATAAAGGTCAAAGGTTAAAGGCTAAAGGGTCGAATGTCCGTTTCTTCCCTTTGGCCTTTTTCCTTTATCCTATCACCTGCTCTTCACTTCTCCTGGATGTCCCTGCTGCGCACGTAGCGCACGATGGGCGGGTCTCCCGTGAAATCGCCGCTGACCCTCACCGCGTCTACGACACGGATCCTGCCCTTCACCACCTCGTAGAGCACGACGCTGTAATTGTCGGGCCCCCTGTCGCGCACCACGACAAAGGAGGCCTTGTCCAGCACGGCCACGGTACCCCCGGCCGGGTCCGGCAACTTCCGCTCCTGCGCCCATGCGGCCCCGCAAAGTCCGGACAGCAGGAGTACCGCCGATATACAAATGACAACTCTCTTCATCCCTTCCCTCCTTTCTCATCCAATCATGCTTCCTTATAGCACACAAATCCCATTGCCCACGAAGCGAATCGCCCGTTTTCCTCTCGGGCACTCGGCTCTTGCCCCCTGTCCCCTGGACTCTGACCCCTATCTTTGATGTTTCGTTCATCCGCCGTTGAACGTTCCGTTCAAAACAGGGCCCTTTTCAGCGGTCTGAATGCCCGATCGGGAACGGACGCTCGTCGATTTTTCTTTATGGATTCGTGAATTTATAGATTATCTTTTTGCGTTTCCTTTTCCTGGCACGCTCCTTTCTATAGATATAGACAAGGCACGAGGCAAAAGGCATACGGCGTAAGGCAAGAAAGAAGAAAATCCGATTTCCCTAAGCCATAAGCCCTCAGCCCTTGGCCAAAACAAAACTGGAGGACCTCACCATGAAAAAGACGCTTTCCACCCTGATCCTTTCCGCTGTCGTTATCCTGATCACCGCCGGTTTCGCCTTCGCCGAGTACGCCGCAGCGGGCGCGGGCAGCTTCCCCTACTTCCACCTGGGGGCCCTGATCGTGGGCGGCATGACGATCGTCAGCCTCAAGCAGAAGTACGAGAAGCTCTACCTCAGCGAGGCGGTGGGCAGCTTCGCGATGTACGCGGTGATGGTGGCGCTGTGCACGAGCCCCGTGGCCGAGGCGATCAAGAACCTGATGTAAGAACAGGGTTCAGGGGTAAGACAGGAAAAGAACCCGCAGGAGGCAGGCATCATGGCAGCGCAAGTGAAAGCAAGACCGCGGCAGATCGATTTCTCGCATGTTCTCGTGATCGGCTCCTGGGGGTTTGCCATCGTGATTGCCTCGATGCTGGCCCTGTACATGGGATACCTGCTGGACGAGATGCTGAACACGCCGCCGACGTTCATGCTGGGGCTGTTCTTCCTGGCGCTCCTGCTCTGCATCGGCCGGCTCTACAAGGACGCCTGGGACCGGGTGGGCACGAAGAAGAATGCCCGAAACTGACAGGGTACGGGGTTCAAGACCGGACAGACCGGATAGACCGTAGAAGGTCCTCCTAGAAATAGAAAACCCGCCCGGATTCGATCCCGGCGGGTTTTTTATTTTTCATCCTGAAGCGTTTAACGTAGCGTCACTTTTGGCATGTCGTGTCTCTCCCTGTACCCTGTACCCTGTACCCTTTTCAAAGGATTTCCATGATCACCTTGCCGACGCCATTTTCCACCATGGAGAGTTTCTTTGCGATGCCGTAGGAGAGGTCCACGTCACGCCCGTCGACGAAGGGCCCCCGGTCGGTGACAACGGCCTGCACGATCTGGCCCGTCTCTGGGTTGGTCAGTTCCACCCGGGTGCCGAACGGGAGGGTCCGGTGGGCGATCGTGTTGGCATACATGTTATAGGTTTTCCCGTTGGCCATGGGCCTGCCATGGTATTCCTTCCCGTACCAGCTCGCAACCACTTCCGCCCGCTCCCCCGCCTCGGGGTTCCGCGACAGGCCGGGTTCAGACGTCTTTAGCCGGATCTTCTGTCCCGGGTGAATCCTGTCGGGGTTTGAAATACCGTTTTCTCGAGCGATCTGCTCGGCTGTCGTGCCGGCGAAGTTCCTCGCAAGCCCCCAGAGGGTGTCGCCTTTCCTGACGGTGTATTCCCGGTAACCGCCCTGCCGTCCGGAGTCTCCCGAGCGGTCCGCGGCCCCTGCATCGAACGCTCGCTTTTCCTTGAGCACCGACAGGAAGGACGCCTGCCCCTTTACCACGGACCCGGCCTTGACGATCCATTGCCCTGTCTTCCGGGAACGCCCGACCGCGTCGGGGTTCATGGTGCGGAACTCATCCCAGGTCAACCCGAGAGCCTTGGTGACCCGGTCGATCGTATCCCCTCTCTGGATCCTGTACGTATTCACGCTTGCCTCCCCGGGTTGTCATTGTAAGGAAAAGAAATGAAAGGAATGCCCGTGGTCGAGCAGGATTCGTGCCACACCGATTCCCGTTGAAAGGCACGGTACGGGATTTTCCGATGCCGCCAGATCGGGCTTGACGGAATGCGCCGCGTTTGTAAAATAGAAGCTGTTGCGTTACACCGCAGAGCGGACGGCGCGACGGTCTCATTTTTTTATGCGATACGAACGGTTATGCGATTTCTCTCACGCTTCGCGTGCGTTGAGGAAAAGGAGGGATCTGCCGTGCCGACCTATGAGTTTCGATGCGAGGACTGCAAGAAAGATTTCACTGTCGTCATGAGCATGGCGGAGCGCGACAAGGGAAAAGTCAGCTGCCCCGTCTGCAAGAAGAGAAACGTGAAACAGCAGATTTCCACATTCCAGACGAAGACGAGCAAGAAAAGCTGACACCCTTTCCCGCGCGACACGCCGGGCGATCGCTCAGAGGGCCCCTTTCGCGTCGCGGAAATAGTCCGCAGCCAGCAGCAGGGCGAGGGCCGTCTTGCTGTCGACGATCCTGCCGTCGCGGATCATGGTCAGGGCATCCCGCAGACGGCAGGCCATGGTCTCGATGTCTTCGTCCTCGTCGGGCGGAAGCGGCGATCGGAACAGATCGAAGGCCAGGTAAAAATGCATGAACTCGTCCGCGTACCCCGGGACGAGATAGCCCCCGAAGAGCTTCACCAGTTTTCCTGCCCGATAACCCGTCTCCTCGGCCAGTTCGCGCTGCACGCAAGCTTCCGGGGATGCGTCCTCCTCGTCCATGGTGCCTGCCGGGATTTCGATCAGCGAGGCGCCCACCGCATGCCGGTGCTGGCGGATCAGCAGGATCTCCCCGTCGCCTATGACAGGCACCACGCCGATGGTGGGACGGTGCTCGATCCGGCTTTTCCTGCGTATCCTGCCTCCGGACAGTTCGACTTCATCCTCGTAGAGCGTGAAGACCGGCCCCCTGTAGACGAGGGTCGACCGACCGTTGCGCATATTATTGCCGCTCATCGCCATGCCCTCACTTCCTGACGATGAGAACCGGCACGCGCGAGTCGCTCTGCAGGACTCCGAAGGCCACGCTCCCCATCGCCGACCCGATCCCGCTCTTGCCGTGGGAGCCCATGACCAGCAGGCCCGCCTTCGAACGTCGGGCTTCCTTGAGGATCTCCTCGACGGGATGCCCCATCCGGATAACCATCTCGGGCTTCAGGCCGCTCTGCTTGCACCGCCTGCCATCGGTCGCGAGGTACGCGCCGGCAACCTGCATCAGGTAGTCTTCGACGGGCTCCGCGATCCGTGTCGCAGTCGCCTCGGCGGGCATGGTCCGCCCCACGTAGAGTCGGTTGTCGATCACACCGACGAGGGTGAGGGTCGCCCCCATCTTTTTCGCCATTTCGATGGCAACCTTGAGCGCCCGGCCCGATGTCCGCGATCCGTCCGATGCCAT
>CAYZKT010000031.1:10381-19410 GCA_964478885.1 uncultured Syntrophaceae bacterium
ATCGATGAAATCCGGGCCGTAACGGCGCCCCGTATCGCTTCGGAAGGTCTCCCGGATCCTGCCCACACCTTCCATCCCCTTCACAAACCGGCCTAGCAGCGCGGACAAAGGCACGTCCCGCCTCGAGACCATGTCCCAGAGCATCTCGGAGAAGTTGTCGGGGCCCCAGCGGAACTTGTCGGCATCGTAGAGGGCGTCGGAGAGGAGCTGCCCGTCCTCATCGGCCATGGGCTGCGGAGGCCGAAAGGCTTCGTGGTTCGCGATCGCCCCCACGATCGCTTCCTGCTCTTCCTCCCGGAGATCGTAATCCGCGAGAATCCGCCTCGCCTCATCGGCCCCCAGGCGGGCGTGTTCCTTTTCCTCCCGCCGGATGTCGTGCAGGACACCGGCCACGTGCGCCAGGGTGACAAGCCTGCGGACCTTCTCCGGTGCCCCCCACGAATCGCGCTCGACGAGAATGATGGCGCCCGCGTCCACGGCCACCTTGGTCGCATGGCTCATCCCGTGGCCGATGCGGTCGGGACGCGCTTCCATCACGGCAACGGCCCTCCCGACCAGGGGGTCCCCCTTGAACAGGGAGGCGGATGTCCCCACGCACCCCACCTGCATTTCGTAAAAGAGGGGCTCTCCGACCTCGCGGGCTATCCTCCGGGCGATTTCCTGTGCCTGCCTGTACTCCTCTCTCACGCCATTCCCCTGCCCTGTCCCGCGGTGAAGACCGCCGCGCGCCGTGATGAAAGCAGATTATCATGGAAAAAGGGGGAAGGGTAGCGGATTCCATCGCCGCCGATCAGGGGATTCTGACAAGGACCCCGACGAGCCGCTCCAGGTGGCGCAGGGTATTGCACTCCATGGCCAGATCGCAGTGGCGCATGTACCGTCTCATCTCCGAGTCCCCCGTTCCCCACAGGGGCGCCGTTTCCGGGTTGAGCCAGATGAGCCGTCGGCTGCGGTCGGCGATCTTCTGCAGGAGCTCGTCGGCCGGGTCGCCGTAGTTGCTGCGGGCATCGCCCAGGACGATCACGGTCGTCTTTCCCGTGACCGCCTCGAGATGACGGTGCGTGAAGTCCCAGAAGGCGCTCCCGTAATCGGTGCGCCCCATGTGGATGTCGAGGCCCTCTCCGGTGCGAAGCCTTTCGACGGCTTCCGCGATGGGCGTGCTGTCGAAAACGTGGCTGACTTCGACGAGGCTCGAGCAGAAGACGAACGAGCGAATGCGAGCCACCACCTCGTTGAGCCCGTAGAGCATGAGCAGGCAGAAACGGACCACCGTGGACATGGAGCGGCTCACATCGCAGAGGATGACCACGTCGGGCCGGCTTACTTTCTTCTTCTTCCAGCGCGTCTCGAACAGCAGGCCGCCGTGGGGCATCCCGGCTCGCAGGGTCCGCTTGAAATCCAGGGCCCCGCGTTTCGCCCTCCGGCGCCGGCGCGAGAAGCGCTCGTTCATCCGCTTGACGAGCTTGCGGATGAGGAAGTGCATGCGCTCGTAATGCCGCTCCTCAAGCTCCGTAAGCCGGACGTCCTGCAGGTAGCGCTCGATGATCCGTTCGGTGCTTTCCCGGGCAAAGATGCCGTACTGCTCCTCGACGAACCGCCGCACCATGTCGATCAGGGCGTCCCTGCCCTGCTCCAGCTGGCGTGCCGTGCCCTCGGCGCCCGCGCTCCCCTCCCGGTACAGGTCCGCCACATACCGGTCGAGCCGATCCATTTCGAGGGCCTGGAGGATCCGTGCCGTGAACATGCCTCTCTGAGTGAAGAAGCGGATGGACTGCAGGTCGGAGGCCAGCGCCGCATCGCGCACGGCAAGGGCGACCCCGCCCATGTCCCCCTCCATGATCATGCCCCCGATGGGCGGCATGTCCGACGGCAGTTCGTCCTCTCCGGAAACCCGGCCCTGCGGCATGGGGGACTTCAGGCTCTCGAAGGAAAAGAATCGCTCGAAACAGTCATCGAAGATCTCCTTCTCGGCCACGGATTTCGCGAGGGTGGCCCCGAGGCTGCTCTTGACGACCCGGCGGTCCCCGTACCCGGAAATGGCGAGGGCCTGCGCGGCGTCGATGCTCTCCGACACGGACACGGGCACCCCAGCGCCCCGCAGGGAAACGATGAAGTCGTTCAGGACACGATCCATCAGGCCGTTTCCTTCAGGGTCTTGTCGACGAGCAGCATGAGCTTCTCGTCGACGGACCGGATGTCCTCCTCGAACTTCAGAAACGTATTGAGCGTCTTGCGCGTCAGGTCGCGATCGAGCTCCTCGGCGTGCAGCAAGATGAGGGCCCGCGCCCAGTCGATCGTCTCGCTGATGGAGGGCATTTTCTTGAGCTCGAGCTTCCGGATCTCGTGGATGAACGTTACGAGCTGCCTCTCGAGCCGCTCCGGGATGCCGGGCACGTGGTACCGGACGATCTCCCGCTCGAGATCGGGCTGCGGGAAGGGGATAAAGAGGTGCAGGCACCGCCGCTTGAGCGCCTCGCTGAGCTCGCGGGTGCTGTTGCTGGTGAGGAAGACGTAGGGGCGGGTCTGCGAGCGCACCGTCCCGATCTCGGGAATCGACACCTGGAAGTCCGACAGGATCTCGAGCAGGAAGGCCTCGAACTCCTCGTCGGCCTTGTCCACCTCGTCGATCAGCAGGACGGCGCCCTGCTCCTCCTGGAGGGCCTTGAGCAGCGGACGGGGCTCGAGGAACTGGGGGGAGTAGAAGATGTCCTCGTACTGGTGAAGCGTCCGGATCGACTCGCCCAGATCGCTGTCCTTGCTCACGATCCGGTCGAGCTTGTCCCGCAGCAGCTGCGTGTAGAGCAGCTGCTTTCCGTACTTCCACTCGTAGAGCGCCTTGGACTCGTCCAGTCCCTCGTAGCACTGCAGGCGGATCAGCGGTACATCCATGAATGCGGCCGCCTTTTTCGCCAGCTCCGTTTTGCCGACGCCGGCCGGCCCCTCGATGAGAACGGGCTTTTCGAGGTGAAACGCCAGGTAGACCGTCGTTGCGATCTCCGTGTTGCAGATGTAGCCGGCGCCCTTGAGCCCTTCCCGTACCTGGTCGACCGACTTGAATGTTCCGTCTCGATCCGTCATGACCTCTCCTTCCCGATTAGAACGGCTTCTCCCCACTTTTTTCTGCGGGCACGGGCTGCATCTCTCCCGAGACCAAAGAGCCTGTTCATGTCATCCCCCAGGGTGCCCGGGGCGCAGCCCCTCTCGATCCCGATTCCCGCGCAGGCTGCGCCGAGCGCCTCCAGCATGGCCTCCAGGACCGGTTGAGCGGCGGCTAGCCGTTGCTCCACGACGGTCCCCGCGCCGCAATCGTCGAAGGCCTTCGCGGCCTCCAGCGACACTCCCCTGGCAGCCGACAGCAGGGCCGCAACCGCTCCGATGCGCTCCTTCGCTTCGATTCCCGACCCCATGCCGCCCGCCCGGACCCGGTCGACCAGCAAAGCGAGTTCCCGCGCCGTGCCCCCCAGCAGAACTCCTGCCAGCATTGCGTCTTCGGCCATCCGGAACGGTTTCGAAAGATCCTCCCAGGCCTGTCCCGTGCGCCCCAGAACGGCCTCTTCCGGCACGGCGCATGACTCGAGCCGAATCGAACAGTGCGGGGCCGGCCTCAGGAACCCGAGAGGGGGTGTCTCCACGAGGGTCAGGCCCGGGGTTTCCCTCGGGACGATAAACGCGGTGAAACGTTTCCTGCCCCCCCGTCGGCCCTCCACGGCAAAGACGACGAAGCGGTCGGCCATCGGGCCGTTGGTGAGCCAGGCCTTCTGCCCGTCGATCCGGTAGAGCCCTCCACGCTGCACGGCCTTCGTGGCGATACGCCGGGGGTCACTTCCCGCCCCCGGCTCCGACAGGGCGATGGACACCGTCAGGCGGCCGGCCGCCATCTCCGGGAGGAGTTCCTTTTTCCGGCGGCTGTCCGCGGCTCCTTCGATCAGGATCTTCCCCGCAACCAGCTGAACGAGCCACGAGAGGGCAAGTCCGGGACTCGCCCCCGCTCCTACGAAGGCTTCGAGGGCAGGGAGGAGCTCCGAAAAGCCGGCCCCGTCGCCGCCGTATAGGGTCGGGACACCGCATCCCAGAAGGCCGCGCCTCCCCATCCTCGCCCAGATATCCCGGGGGATTGTCTCTCCATCCAGATCCGTCCGGGCGACGAGCTCGCGATCTGCAAAGCGGGCCGCCTGTTTTGCCAGCTTCCCCGGCGGAATTTTTCTTATTCCTGCGGCTGCCATCGACACCCTCTCTTACGACGCGGCCCCGAAGCGTACAAAGAACGATTTGAGGATCTTCTTGAACGACTCCACCTCCTCATCCGTGAAATCCTCCCGGATCCGGTCGTTGACACGCCGGATCACGGCTTTCGAGCGTTCGATCTCGTCGTTTCCGCTGTTCGTGATGGTGACGTGGGACGCGCGGCGGTCCGCCGTGCTCGCGTTGCGCTTCACGAAGCCCGATCGCTCGAGCCGATCCACCAGCCCCGTCAGCGTCGAATTGTCGATGGAGAGTTCCTGGGAGAGTTCCGACATGGTCTGACCGTCCCTGCGCTTCAGCAGGAACAGGATGGCTGACTGTGCCGGCGTGATGGATACGCCCGCGTCGGCCATGGCGTTCTTCAGATGCGTGCGCAGCTTCTGCTGCGCGGTGAAGACGAGATAGATCAGCCGATCGTCCTTCGACATGGAATCCTTCTCCCTCCCGTTTCCTCCGCTTTTCATCTCTTTCGCGCGACCTGACTTCTTTCTTCGTTTGGCATGCCAAACAATTGCTGTCAAGTTATATTTTGCATGCCAAACAACAGGGCTCGCCCGACCGGCCTTCGCCTTCCGCCGCTAGAGCGACTCCTTCCCCGTCATGCTTTCGATCTCGATCTCGATCACGCAGGTCCTCTCGAAAGATTTCTCGTCGTAGGGGCCCTCGGGACCGCCGTAGTGAGCCATGATGGCGTCCAGGCCCGCCCTCTTCTCCGCGTCGTCCTCAAGGAGGCGCGCCGTCCCGAATCCGACGACGCTGCGGTACTTCATGGACCATCTGCAGGCCGAGTCCCCCCGCACGACCCGCGCATCCGCGTCGACCTCGAAACAGACTCGGTTGTTCTTCCGCAGCAGATCGATCTTCGTTCCTTCCCCGGCGCCGTGAAGATACAACCGCCCGTTCCGGACACCGTAACTCATCGGCACGATGTAAGGGGATCGGCCGTCGCAGAGCCCCAGCCTGCATACGATCCCACGTTCCAGGATTTCCAGGGTGCTGCGCTCGTCGCGGACTTCACGCTCCCTTCTTCGCATCGTTCCTTCCCTCCGTGCAAAAAAAAGCCCACCGGTCAGTGGGCTTTCGCTTCGATCTGCCGCGCCGTTTACTTCAGCCCCTCGAGCACGCCCTGGAAGAAGTCGTGGTGCTCCTCCTCGTCCGCGAGGATCTTCTTGAAAAGCCGCACGGTCGTGTAGTCATCCTCTTTCTGCGCCACCTCGATAATCTCCTTGTAGAGCTTGATGGCCCCTTCCTCGTCCTTCATGTCCTTTGTCAGCATCTCCTTGAGGGTCTTGCCGACAAAGATCGGCTCCGGTTTCGTCGTGGGCACGCCGCCCAGGTAGAAGAGCCTCTCGGCGATCTCTTCCGCGTGCTTCATCTCCGCGATGGCGACCTTCTTCAATTCATCCTTGATGGCGTAATGGGGAATCCCCGACCACTGGACGTGTTGCCACATGTACTGGACCGACACCTGGATCTCCCGGGCGATCCCCTTGTTCAAGAGCTCCAACAGTTTTTTGCTTGCCATGGCTGATCTCCTTTTCTCGTTTCGGCGGGCTCAGGGACAAAATAGTAGAGTTTCGCGTTTTCGTCAACGACTTTGGCCGTCGGGTAGACGCCGCGGGACGGGGGCAAACAAAAAACCCCGCTCCGTCACGGAGCGGGGTTTTCTGCCTGCGCTTGATCGGGAAGCCGCCCGGAACCGGCCCTGTCGGGCGATCGGCGCCGGCTGGCTCAGTCGTTCCGTCGCTGCGGCCGTTCTATTTCTTTGCTTTCGCCTTTGCCTTGGGTTTGGCCTTCGCCTTGGGTTTCGCGGCCTTCTTCACCGGTTTCGCGGCCTTCTTCACGGGTTTCGCGGCCTTCTTCGGGGCGGCCTTTGCCTTCGTCGCCTTTTTTGCAGGTTTCGCCGCCTTCTTTGCGGGCTTCGCAGCCTTCTTCATCTTTGCCTTTCCTTTCTCCATGGGGATGTCACAGCAGATCAGTTCACCGACGGCACAGTCACAGCTCTCGTCGACAGCAACGACCAGGCCGCACAACTCGCAAGTGAACAGATCACCCTTCTTTGCCTTTGCCATCTTGATCTCCTCCTTGTTTTTGTGTTTCGTCGTTCTCGCGCTTCCCGTATCAGGAGTGAATTTTGTCTACCTGTTTTTTCCCCGCATTTCAAGCATTTTCTGTGCCTTCCGCTCCCGGTGCGTCACGCGCGATTCTTCCTTCCTGCGCTTCCGTGCCGTTTCGAATGTCCGCAAACCCCATCCCCTGCCCTCTTTGCGGATGTACAGCACGGTCGCGCCGTGGTCGTAGCCGTAAAGCAACCGAAACGATGCATGACCTTATCTTCCTGCGCCTGCAGCGAATCGACTGTCTCGACCGTTTTGTCTGTTGAAAAATCGTCGCGCCTGTGAGAAATTGTTTCTACCGGTTCGTCGATTCCGGCACCTGCCGTTCCCGGTTTTCGTTCCCTTCAACCGCAGCAGCATGACGCAAACGGAGAGCAATATGGGCCGATTCAAGAAATGGATTATAGGCGCTGCCGTCATCCTGTTCCTCTTCACGGTCATCGGGTTCTTCGTCGTGCCTTCCTACGTCAAATCCTTTCTGCTTGATACCCTGTCGAAGCAGATTCATCGAAAAGTTCTTCTCTCCGATGTGGGCATGAACCCCTTCACGCTCACGCTGACCCTGAAGGGTGTCGAGATCAAGGAACCGTCAGGCGACAAGACGTTCGTATCCCTCGCCGAACTGCTGGTGAACCTGGACATCCGGTCGATCTTCAAGGGTGCGCCGGTCATCGAGGAACTCGCCGTGAGACAGCCCTACGTTCATTTCGTGCGCAACTCCGACAACACCTATAATTTTTCCGATCTCCTTGCGCTGATGAAGGAGGAACCGAAAGACGAGAAGAAGGAGCCCTTCCTGTTCTCGGTCAGCAACATCGTCATCGAGAACGGCCGGATCGAATTCGTCGATCGGCCTGTCAACACGACTCACAACGTCCGGGAGCTCCACCTGGGCATCCCGTTCATCTCGAACATCCCGGACTATGTCGACTCGTACGTTCAGCCGAGATTCTCGGCGGTGATCAACGACGACCCGTACATCCTCGAGGGAAAGACGAAGATCTTCAAGGACACGCGGGAGACCCTCTTCAACCTCGTCATCGAGGACCTGAATCTCCCCTTCTACCTGGCCTATCTCCCGCACGAATTCAACATCACCATCCCCTCCGGGAAACTCGACGTCCAGTCTACGATCACCTTCTCCATGACGCCCGGCAATGTTCCTGCCGTCGTCGTGGCCGGCAATGTGGCGCTGAGGGACTTCGTGCTGCAGGACGAGAAAAAGAACAGCGTGGCCGGTCTGAAGCGGCTCGACGTGGTCATGACGGCCGTGGAACCTCTCCAGACGAAATTCCACTTCGCGAAGATCGTCCTGGACGCGCCCGAGCTGAATGTCCGCAGGGACAAGGACGGCGTGATCAATCTGACGACCCTGATGGAAAGGAAGAATGAGGAAGGCAAGCCGGCGGCCTCGCCTGAGAAGAAGCCAGCCCCGGAGAAGCCGCTGCCGACCCTGATCCTGGACGAGTTCGCCCTCAAAAGCGGCAAGATTGCCTACCGCGACGCCGTGCCGGCGGAACCGGTCAGCTCCCTGATCCAGGACATCGAGATCAAGGGGGAAAATATTTCCACGCTGAAGGACAGCCAGGGGAAGCTGTCGCTCTCGCTGGACCTCAACAAGGGCAGGGGTTCCGTTGCCGTCAACGGCCCCGTCGGCCTCAACCCGGTGTTCGCCAACCTGGATGTGGATCTCAAGAGGGTCCGGATCCGTCCCTTCCAGGAGTACTTCACCGACAAATTCCGCGTCAACTTCACCGACGGCGACATCTCCGCCAAGGGGACCGTATCGGCAAGCAAGCCCCCCGAGAAGGACGTGACCGTCAAGTACGACGGCAATTTGCTCCTGGGCCGCGTCGCGACGGTGGACAAGGTCAACGGGGATGACTTCGTGAAATTCAAGTCGATGTTCGCCAACAGCATCTCCGCCGGCTACAACCCCCTGTTCGTGCGGATCAAGGACATCGCGCTCGCCGATTTCTTCGCCCGGATCATCGTCAACGAAGACGGCACCCTGAACGTGAAGAACGTGGCCAAGCCGGAGGCGGCCGAGGGAGAGGAAGCCGACGAGGAAGAGCCTGCGAAGCCGGAGAAAAAGGAAGAGGCCGGGCCCGGCGAAAAGAAGGAGTACGTGGGCGACATCCTCGCCAGGAACATCGAGATCAACCGCATCACACTGCAGAACGGCACCCTCGTGTTCGACGACCGCAAGATCAAGCCCAGCTTCTCGTCGACGCTCACGGAGCTCACGGGCCGGGTGACGGGTGTGACCTCGATCACGAAAAAGCCGGCCGACGTGGACGTCCGCGGGAAAATCGGGCGGCACATCCCCGTGGAGATCGCGGGGAAGGTCCACCCGTTCAAGGAAAACCTTTTCGTGGACCTCAAGGCCTCGCTGAGGGATTTCAACCTGAGCCCCCTCACTCCTTACTCGGGCACCTACGCGGGATACAAGATCGAGAAGGGGTCCCTCTCCTTCGACCTCAAGTACCTGATCTCCGACATGAAGCTCGACGCGGAAAACAGGGTCGTCATCGACCAGCTCACGCTGGGGGACCGGGTGGAGAGCCCCCAGGCCACCAAGCTGCCCGTCGGGCTCGCCGTTACGCTCCTGCGCGACGCCGAAGGCAAGATCAACCTCGACATCCCCGTGACGGGCCGCCTCGACGACCC
>CAYZKT010000032.1:0-1501 GCA_964478885.1 uncultured Syntrophaceae bacterium
GACCTTCACGTCCTCGTCGTCCTCCCGAAGCTCCTCGAGGACCGTGAACCCGTCGATGTCGGGCAGGCGGATGTCGAGAATGACGAGGTCGGGCTGGACCTGGACGAACTTGTTGAGCCCGTCGGTTCCCGTCACGGCGGTGTGGACCTCGTAGCCCTCTTCCGACAGGTAGAGTTCGAGCGATTCGCAGATGGAGCGGTCATCATCGATGACGAGTATCTTGGCCATGCCGAACCGTTGTCCTCCTTCCCACCGGATCAGGGAAGCGGCAGCGTGATGATCACGCGCGTCCCCTCATCCTTGCGCGAAAGGATCTCGATCGATCCCCGGTGCAGGTCGATGATCTTTTTGACCTGGGAGAGCCCGAGACCCGTGCCGTACTTCTTCGTCGTGAAAAAGGGGTTGAAGAGGTGCGGCAGGGACTCCTCGCCGATTCCGCTGCCGTTGTCCGCAATCTCGACAACGGCCTGCCGCTTTGCCTCCTCCCAGCGCGTCCGGATCGTCAGGATGCCTCCCTCGGCCATCGCGTCGGCGGCGTTGAGATGCAGGTTCAGAAACGCCTGCTGGAGCATGGCCGAGTCGAAGGGCACCGGCGGCATCCGGTCGTCGAACTGCATCCGGACCTCGATGTTCTTGTCCGACACTTCCCGCTCCGCCATGGCCAGGGACGACTCGACGCACATGTTCAGATCCGCCAGGTGCACGTCCGGCTCCGTGGGCCGCGCGAAAACGAGGATGTCGCTGACGAGCTTCTCGAGGTGCTCGACCTCCTTCCGGGCGATGTGAAAGCGCTTGAGGTCGTTGCCTTCGGGGTTCATGCGCTTCTCGAGGATCTGGAGGCTCATCTTGATGGACGAGAGGGGGTTTCGCACCTCGTGTGCGATGCCGGCCGAGAGCTGCCCCACGGCGGCGAGCTTCTGGCTCTCGTAGAAGCGGCTCTCGAGCTCCTTGAACTCGGTGATGTCGCGCTGCAGCACGAGCAGCCGGTCCGTCCCCTTGATGGGCCTCGCCGTGAGCAGCATGCTTCGCCGGGTCCCGTCCCTCTCGGCCACCTCGATCTCGAAGGGCGTGAAGACGCCCCGTCGGATCTCGGCCCAGCGCTCCTCCAGAAATTCCTTCCGCTCCGGGGCCACGAATTCCGAGAAGTGCTTCCCCTTGAGTTTCTCGGCTGTGAGCCCCCGCTCCGGGTCGATGTCGCGGCTCATGTAGCGCAGGGTCCCGTCGGCGTCGAGGACGAGGATCAGGTCCGGCGAGGCGTCGAGGACGGACTGGTGGAAGTTGAAGAGCTCTTCCATGTTCTTGCGCAGGAAGATGTTCTCCTCCAGCTCGTTCTTCATCGTCTCGGCGTATTCCTTCAGGCTCAGCTCCATCTCGCGCTCGCGGGTGACGTCCTGCAGCGTCTCGATGGCGGCGATCACCTCGCCCTTCTCGTCGAAGATGGGCGCCGCGAGGAAATAGAGATGGCGCCGCTTCCCGCCGAGGTTCTCGTAGTAGTCCGTCG
>CAYZKT010000032.1:1601-2597 GCA_964478885.1 uncultured Syntrophaceae bacterium
CCTCGTAGGCCCCCTCGATGACCGAGGACTTCTGGACCTTCTTCTTCCCGTAGAATTTCTCGAGGCCCTCCAGGTCGCCGTCCACGATGAGATCGGCGATGACGGGCCGCTTCTCCCTGTAGAACGGCATCCACTGGTTGTCCGTGCCGATCATCGCCTCGCCGGGGTAGCCGCACATCGCCGTGAAGGCCCGGTTCCAGAGGATGATCCGGTGGTTGCGGTCGATGACGAAGGTCGGAATGGGCGAGCCCTCGCTGATCCCCTCGATCGTCTTGCGCAGGCGGATGTTGGCCTCGAGTTCCCGCCTGAGCGTCTCGGCCTGCTCCTTGAGGGAACGCTCCAGCTCCCGCTCGCGGGTCACGTCCTGGAGGGTTTCCACGGCCGCGATGATCTCGCCCTTCTCGTTTCGGATCGGGGCGGCCAGGAAGTACAGGTGGCGGTTGCGGCCGCCGATGTTTTCGTAGAAGTCCGTCGCCTCGTAGGCCCCCTCGATGACCGAGGACTTCTGGACCTTCTTCTTCCCGTAGAACGCCTCGAGGCCATGGGCGTCGCCGTCCACGATCAGATCGGCGATGACGGGCCGCTTCTCGGGGTAGAAGGGCATCCACTGTTTCTTCGTCCCGATCATCCGGTGGCCTTCGAACCCGCTCATCTCCGTGAAGGCCCGGTTCCACAGGACGATCCGGTGGTTGCGGTCGATCACGAAGGTCGGGATGGGCGAGCCCTCGATGATCCCCTCGATGGTCTTGCGCAGGCGGATGTTCTCGTCGAGCTCGCGGCGGAGCGTCTCGGCGCTCTCCTCGAGGTAGCGCGCCAGTTCCCGCTCGCGGGTCACGTCCTGGAGCGTCTCGATCGCGGCGATGACCTCGCCGGCGTCGTCGTATACCGGCGCGGCCAGAAAGTAGAGGTGGCGGGGTTTTCCGCCCAGGCTCTCGAAGAAATCCGTCGCCTCGTAGGCCCCCTCGATCACGGACGATTTCCGGACCTGCTTGCCGC
>CAYZKT010000032.1:2697-19080 GCA_964478885.1 uncultured Syntrophaceae bacterium
CCCGTCCGGTTCTTGGCCGGGCGGACGGGCTTTTTCTTGTCGGTCCGGGACACCGTCACGATTCGTCTTCCTCTAGTCCTGCCTTCTTTCTCCTTTTCTCCTCGTACCAGCAGGCCACGTAGACGGCGATGGCCAGCCCCAACGAGATGATCAGTTTGATGAGACCGCTCTCGATGCCGATCACCTTTTCCAGGACAAGCCAGGCAACGACATACGTGACGGCCGTCAGGATCTCCTGCATTGCACCCTCCCTCCCGTGGAAGACCAATCCGGCGGACAGCACCTCACCCGTCCGTAAACGCTTCCCGCCCCGCGCGCGACCGGATCGACAGTCGCCCGATACTAGCGTCCCGAGCAGAATATTTCAATAAAAATATGATAATGGCTAATGGCGAAGGGCTGACGGCTAAGGGCAGGAAACGAACGAACGTTAAAGATTTTCGCCTTTCGCCTTTTGCCATTCGCCTTTCACCTTCCCCATCGATTCCACGAATCGTTCAATTTCGACCGGGAATTGAAAGAAACGTTAAACTGGCGGCGCCGGAACGGGATGCCGACCGGCGCAGGGAATCGAAAGAAATAGCGTCATCTTGGCCGGTTGCGTGAAAATTATCACCTGTCGACCCCATGGCATATCGGTTGCAAACTCTTTCGCCGTTTTGGGCAGATTTCCCTTTTACTCGAGAGCCGGTTGTGCTACTCAGGGGACAAAATTACCAGCATCAATATAAGATGAAAGGAGAAAGAGGTTATGTTCAAGAAGACGTTGTTAACCATTTGTTCAGCACTGTTCACCCTTCTGGTTTCCGCCCCGGTGGTATTCGCGGCGGAGGCTCTTCCCTCCGGGGATGGCTATAACAAGGTGTTCTTTGCTGTCGGCGCCATGCTGGCCGCCGGTATCGGCGTGGGTCTCGGCGCCATCGGCGCGGGCGCGGGCATCGGCAACGCGGCGAACGGCGCCTGTATGGCCGTGGGCCGCAACCCCGGCGTGCAGGGCAAAATCATGACGACCATGCTCGTCGGCATGGCCATGGCCGAGTCCTGCGTTATCTATGCACTGGTTATCGGTCTTGTCATTCTCTATGCGAACCCCTACGCGGCGATGATCCTGAAGTAAGATCCGCTACGAAAAAATCCAACAGAATAGGGGGAAAAGATAATGGCAGAGACTAAGAAAGATAAGCAGTTCTTCTCCATTGGAAGGATATTCTTCCTGCTTATCGTCATTCCCCTGTCTCTCATGGCTTTCCTGATTGCCAACGGCATCTTCAAGGTCGGAGATACCGCGAGAGAGCGCGCCACCACCGTTCTGGACCTGAAATCCCAGGAAGAGATCAAGATTCGGGCGATCAACACGGCGGAGGAAGTGGCCAATTTCCTCCGGGAGAGGGAAAACGACGTTCTCGTCGCCTCCATCCTCCCGGGTTCGGAGGCTGCGTACAAGGCCTTTGTGGATCAGAAGAAACGGAACCTCTGGGTCAAGGACAAGGACGGCAAGATTCAGAAGGTTGCCGCGCCGCTCTACTCGGAGATGTCCCTGATCGACCGGTCCGGCAACGAGATCGTCCGCATCGTCAACGGTGCGGTGGCGGGGAAGAACCAGCTGAGAAACGTGGCGGCCCCTGGCGGTACGACCTACAAGTCCGAGGATTACTTCTCGAAGGCCGTCGGACTCGGCAAGGGTGACGTCTACGTCTCTCACGTGACCGGCTGGTATGTGACGAAGCAGGAGTTCGAAAAGGGGAAGAGGTTTGCGGGTGTCGTTCGTTTCGCCACCCCGATGTTCGACAAGGGTGGTCTTTCGGGAGTCGTGGTGCTGAGTCTGGACTACCGGCACCTGGCGGCCTTCACGGACCACGTGGTGCCGACGCAGGCGGACTACGTCTACGAGGCCGACGCGTCGACGGGCAATTACGCCTACATGGTGGACAACAAGGGCTTCATCATCTCGCACCCCAACGACTACCACATTGCAGGCCTGAACCCCGACGGGACGGCCATGCAGCCGCTCACGAAAGACACCGCCGAAGCCCTGACGAAGGAGGGCAAGGAGGTCCTGAACCTCAACCAGCTCGGCTTCATGGACGCGGGGCTTGCGGAAGTGGCGAAGGAAGCGGCGGCGGGCAAGGCCGGGTTGAAGAACTACAAGTTCGCCGGCCGCGACAAGTTCGTCGCCTATGCCCCCATCAAATACTTCAGCAAGGCATACCCCGAACCGGCCGGCTTCGGCTGGGTCGGGATGGGCGTCGACATCGGCAAGTTCCAGGAGATTGCGACGGCCACGGCGGAGAAGATCAACAAGGAAGTCAAGGGATGGACGTCAACGATCGTCATCATCATCATTGCGTCCGTGATCCTGCTGTTCGGGATCTCCGCCCTGCTGGCCCGCGGCATCAGCCGCTCCCTCGAGGCGGAAGTGCCGGCCGGAGCGGAAGCCACGAAGGAAGACCTCTATGACGACGAGGAAGACAAGTAAGCCTTTTTGAACCGACGTTTTCTCGGGGCCCGGGTCGTCGATCCGGGCCCTTTCTTTTCGGAAAAATTCATTGACAAATTATCCGGTTATCTTATAAAAGATAAAATTTTAGAGTTCAAAACAACCCCGGCCATTGCAGTCGGGGCCGTGCTTGTACCTCACATCCCCGCCCGAGAGGCGGGTTCCTGACCGAAACCAATCGAACGATGGGGGGCTCCATGAGTCTGAAAGAAAAGATCAACAGCGAGATGGTCGTGGCGGCAAAGGCGAAGGACTCGATCAAGCTGGGGGCGATCCGGATGATCAAGACCTCGCTGCACAACAAGGAGATCGATGCCAAACGGGAGCTGAAGGAAGAGGAGGTCCTGCAGGTGCTGGGCTCCCTCGTCAAGCAGCGCCGGGACTCCATCGAGCAGTTCAAGGCCGGCAACCGCCAGGACCTGGTCGACAAGGAAGAGTACGAGCTGAAGGTCATCCAGGCCTTCATGCCCCAGCAGATGTCCCCGGAGGAGGTCGAGGCGGAGGTCGTCAAGGCCATCGCCGAGTCGGGCGCCGCGGGCCCCCGGGACATGGGAAAGGTGATGAAGGTCCTCATGCCCCGCGTGGCCGGCAAGGCCGACGGCAAGCTGGTGAGCGACACGGTCAAGGCGAAGCTCGCGGGCTGAGCGACCGGGGACCGTCGCCGCCCGGGCAGGGTGCCGTGCCGGCATACCGTCCGCTCGGTCCTGCGAGGCCGAAAAAAAAGACGGATCAAGCCTTTACACATTCCCGATCTTCCTTATATTAGGGATGAGGCCTTGAAAAAGGGTGCCGAATCTTGAAGGGTTACATTCCCGAGGATCGGATCGAGGAAATCCGCAACCGGATCAACATCGTCGATCTGGTCTCGGAGTACATCACGCTGAAAAAAGCGGGGCGGAACTACCTCGGCTCCTGCCCCTTCCACAAGGAGAAAACCCCCTCGTTCACGGTCAACGCAGAGAAGCAGATTTACCACTGCTTCGGCTGCGGGGAGGGAGGAAACGCATTTTCCTTCCTCATGAAGATCAACAACATGACGTTTCCGGAGGCCGTGAGGCACCTGGCCGACAAGATGGGCATCGTCCTGCCGAGCCGGGAATTCACGCCGGAAGAGAAGTCCCGTCACGATCTCCGGGAGAGCCTGATCCGAGTCAACCAGCTTGCCGCCGTCTTCTACGCGAAAACCCTGCGCACGGCCGCCGGCACGAGGGGCCGGGGATACCTCGAAAAACGGGGGATCCGACCGGACATCGTCGACACCTTCCGGCTGGGCTACGCCCCCGAGGGCTGGAGAGGCCTGCGGGACCACCTGCAGAGGGAAAAAGTCGCTCTGAAGCACGCCGAGCAGGCGGGCCTTCTCGTGGCCCGCAACGACGGCGATGGCTACGATCGCTTCCGGGGCCGGTTGATGTTCCCCATCGAGGACATCAGCGGCACCGTCATCGCCTTCGGGGGAAGGATCATCGGGGAGGGAGAACCGAAATACCTCAACTCGCCCGAGTCGGCCCTGTACGTCAAGGGGAGGCATCTCTACGGGCTTGCCCGGGCCAAGAGCGCCATCCGCAAGGATGAAACTCTCATCATCGTCGAGGGCTACTTCGACCTGCTCGCCCTGTGGAATGCGGGGATCTCGAACGTGGTGGCCACGCTCGGCACGGCCCTGACGCGGGAACAGGTGGACCTGATCCGGCGATACACCGGGTCCGTGGCCGTCACCTTCGACACCGACGCGGGGGGGAAGGCCGCCCTGGAGCGAAGCATGTCCCTCTTCCTGGAGAAGGGACTGAAGGCAAGGGCGGTGGTGCTCCCCGACGGGAAGGACCCCGACGAGTTCGTCTCCCGGCACGGGAAGGACGCCTTCCTCGAGGAGATCCGGCGATCCCGTGCCCTGGTCGACTACTACATCGACGAGGTGATCGGGACGGGACGCACGCTCGACGAGCGCAGGGATGCCTGGAAAGCGGCCCTGCCCTTCATCACGGGGATTGCCGATGCCGTCGAGCGAGGCCAGTTCATGCGGCGTGTCGCGGAGCGCCTGGGCGTCGACGAGACGCTGGTCCGCCAGGAGGTGGGCCGCCTCGAGACGTCGCAGCGGCGGCCGGAAGCCCCTCCGGTTCGGCGCGCGGCGAGCCCCATCGACCCCGTGGAACTGAGCCTCATCCAGATGATGATCGAGAGCCCGGCGAGGGTTCCCGAGATCGATCGGGACAACGTTCTGGCCTGCTTCGCGAGCGGCGCGCTGAAGAGCCTGGGGGAATCGATCGTGGAGTGCCACCGCAGGGGACAGACCGTGCGGCTGGCCGAATTCATCGAGCGCGTGGAAAACAAGACGGTCCGGGAGAAGCTGCTC
Source organism: uncultured Syntrophaceae bacterium (assembly GCA_964478885.1). Classification (GTDB taxonomy): domain Bacteria; phylum Desulfobacterota; class Syntrophia; order Syntrophales; family UBA2192; genus UBA2192. The sequence goes on from CAYZKT010000032.1 coordinate 7,545, forward strand.
GAGGCGAGCCTGTCCGCGGGTTCGCCGGACGGGGCCCTCCGGGACCGCATCTTTGACGATACGGTACGCAAGATCCGGCAACGACGGTACAAGGAGAGGCAGCGGGACCTGCGGATCCGGCTCCTGCGTGCGCAGGAAGCGGGCGACCAGGATCTGTGCAACCGCCTTCTAGACGAAAAGGAACGACTGCGCCATGAGCAAAAAGAACGTGAAGGATAATCAGAGGCGGGGGGAGACCCTCCTGTCCAAGGACATCCAGTCCGACGGGGTCAAGAAACTCATCTCGCTGGGCGAGGAGAAGGGATTCCTCACCTACGACGACGTCAACGAGATGCTGCCCTCGGACATCGTGTCGTCCGATCAGATCGACGAGATCATCATGCTCTTCGGGGAGAAGAACATTGACATCATCGACACGGACAAGGGAGAGAAGATCATTCTCAAAAAGTCGGTCGATGAAGTCGCCGAAACCAAGGAAGAAGAGGAGGACGAGCTGCTTGCCCTGCTGCCTGGCACGGCCCGGACAGGGGATCCGGTGAAGATGTACCTCCGCGAGATGGGCCTCGTGTCGCTGCTGAACCGCGACGAGGAGGTGGAGATCGCCAAGAAGATCGAGGAAGGCGAGTGGGAGATCACGGATGCCGTCTTCAGCGTGCTGACCTCGGTGAAGGACATCGTCGGGATGGGCAAGGAGCTCAAACTCGGCGAACTCCGCGTCAAGAGCATCGTGGACAACATCGAGGACGAGGACGGGTTCGTCGAGGAGGAAATCCACAGCGAGCGCGTGATCAAGCTCATCGACAAGGTCACCGATATCGACCGCCGCAACGACACCCTGCGCAGGAAGCTGCGGGAGAAAGGCATTGACGAGGACGGCCGCAAGGACCTGGAAACCAAGATCGCGAAGAACGACAAGAACATCGTGAAGGCCTGCCGGGAGATCAACCTGAGCAAAAAGCGCATTCAGCGGATGGTCGCCAAGCTCAAGCAGCACCTCTCCGAGGTCGATGCCGCCGAGAACGAGATCCGGTTCATCCGCCTGAAGACCAAGCTGCCCCTGAAGTCACTCGAGAGCACCTTCGCGCAGATGCGCAAGAGCAAGCAGGACGAGCGCAAGATCACCAAGGAGCTTCGCATCTCGGCCGCAAGGCTCAAGGAGTACGAGGAGCGCCTCAAGGAGGCACGGAAGACCCTCAAGCGCGTCCAGGGCGAGACAGGACTGCCCGCGGCCGACCTCCGGAGGATCGTCGAGATCATCGAGGCGGGCGAAAAAAAGGCCGGCTCTGCGAAGCGCAAGCTCGTCGAGGCCAACCTGCGGCTCGTCGTAAGCATCGCCAAGAAATACACGAACCGGGGGCTCCAGTTCCTGGACTTGATCCAGGAGGGCAACATCGGTCTCATGAAGGCCGTCGACAAGTTCGAGTACCAGCGGGGCTACAAGTTTTCCACGTACGCCACCTGGTGGATCCGGCAGGCCATCACCCGGGCCATCGCCGACCAGGCACGGACAATCCGGATCCCCGTGCACATGATCGAGACGATCAACAAGCTGATCCGCACCTCCCGTTACCTCGTGCAGGAGCTCGGCCGCGAACCCTCCCCCGAGGAGATCGCCGACAAGATGGAGTTCCCTCTCGAAAAAGTCCGGAAGGTGCTCAAGATCGCCAAGGAGCCCATCTCCCTCGAGACGCCCATCGGCGAGGAGGAGGACAGCCACCTGGGCGATTTCATCGAGGACAAGAAGATCATGTCGCCCTCCGAGGCGGCGATCAGCATGGACCTCGCGGAGCAGACCCGCAAGATCCTCTCCACCCTGACCCCGAGGGAGGAGAAGGTCCTGCGCATGCGGTTCGGCATCGGGGAGCGGGTGGACCTGATGCTCGAGGAGGCCGTCATCGAAAACGTGGACGTCAACGTCGAAAGGGCTCGCCAGATCGAGGAGAATGTCCTCAAGAACCTGAGAAACCCTTCGCGCCGCAGGGAATTGAAGTCGGCTGCGAAATAAAGACTTGACAAAAAAGCCGAGTGGATTTAAACAGACGATTTCAATAAGCATTTCTATTTGCGGGGCCCATAGCTCAATTGGCAGAGCCACCGGCTCATAACCGGTAGGTCCCTGGTTCGAACCCAGGTGGGCCCACCATTTCACCGGGTGCCCGAGCGGATCGGCCCTCGCAGAAAGCGGAACGAAGCTTTGGACAGAACCGTCACGAATCCTTCACGCCACATGGGACGCGCAGCGAAGCCCGGCAGAGGGGAACGCCTCGAAAATGCACCGAACCCGGTGCATTTTTTTTATTCTTGCGAGAGTGAAACTTCAGACGCACAGTCTGTAAACGCGGGAGACCTAGATTGAAAAACCAGATTGCCCTCCTCATCGACATTCAGAAGATCGACCAGGTCGTCAGGACCCTGAACACGAAGAAGCAGACCCTTCCCGAGAAGGCCGCGGAACTCGATGAGTCGTTTCGTACCGGCAAGGAGCGGATAGACGAAGAGCGAACGGGCCTCGAGGGGCTGAGCAAACTGCACCGGGAAAAGGAAGCGGAGCTGAAGGCAGGCCAGGAAAAGCTTCGGAAAGCGCGGGAGCGGCTCCTCGAGGTCAAGACCAACAAGGAGTACCAGGCCATGCTCACGGAGATCGAGACGATCGAGAAGACCAACGGCAAAATCGAAGAAGAAATTCTCGTCCTCTATGACCGCATCGACGAAAGGAAGGGGGCCCTCAAGACCCACGAGAAGGAATTCGAAGCGGTCCGCACGAAATTCGAGACGGAGCGGAAGAGGATCGACGAGGAAATGGCCTCCCTCGACGGCGCCCTGCAGGAGCAAAAAGCCCTGTTTGACGCCCTGATCGGGAACCTGGAACACGACCTGCGACGCCGCTACGAGATGATCAAGGTCCGGCGGAACGGGATCGCCATCGTGGCCGTGCGGAAAGGCATCTGCAGCGGCTGCAACATGAACATCCCTCCCCAGCTTTACAACGACATTCAGCGTTCCGAGCAGATCCACTGCTGCCCGAACTGCAACCGCATCCTGTATTGGGACGAAAGCGCCAATGGCGAATAAGGATCTCTCCCTCTTCACCGATGGCGCCTGCCGGGGCAATCCCGGCTGCGGGGGTGCCGGTGCCGTCCTCATGACCGGAAACGGGCAGGTGGTCGCAACGGCAAAAAAATTCCTCGGTCACTGCACGAACAACATCGCAGAATACCGGGCGCTCATCCTGGGACTCGAAGAGGCCCTCAAGCACAAGCCCGACACGCTCCGCGTCTATCTCGATTCAGAGCTCCTCGTCCGGCAGATCCAGGGTGTCTACCGGGTGAAGAACCCTGCCCTGCAGCCCCTCATGACAGAGGTGAGATCCCTGCTTGCACGCTTCGAGGCCTGGGAGGTCGCTCATGTCCCCCGCAGGGAAAACGCCCTGGCTGACGGTCTTGCCAATCATGCGATCGACGAAGCCCTCCGAAAGGAAGGAAGTTAGGAAGCTGGGAAGTTAAGAAGCTCGGAACAGAACATTTCCATTTCATCATCTCACAGGTCCTGTCGGATTGCCCTCTTCGTACAACTCCAAATAATTATTGCAAAATTCAGCGCCACATCGGAGAATAGCGCGTGTCGGAGCAGGCGGGATGATCGCGGGCCCCTCACCGGGCCGGAGGAAAGTCCGAGCTCCACAGGGCAGGATGGTCGCTAACGGCGACCGGGGGCGACCCCAGGGAAAGTGCCACAGAAAACATACCGCCTTGAGCGAGGCCGCAAGGCCGAGTCGAAAGGTAAGGGTGAAAAGGCGAGGTAAGAGCTCACCAGTTCCCCGGGTGACCGGGGAAGCTCGGCAAACCCCATCCGGAGCAAGACCACATAGGGGAGCGTTCGAGGGCGGCCCGCCCGAGCTCCCGGGTCGGTCGCTTGAGGCGTCGGGCAACTGCCGCCCCAGAGTAATGATCATCGCCCCCCGGAGGGTGACCGAGGGGGGGAACAGGACTCGGCTTACAGCCTGCTCCGGCACCATGAAAACAGAAGTTAAGAAGTTGAGAAGGTAGAAAGCTGGGAAACAAGACAAAAACACGATCCATCGTCACGCCTTCCGAAGCCGTCCTGTGCCGCATTTTCCTCAGGCACGTCGTCGTCATCATCCTGCTCAGTTTCACAAGCCTGTTCTATTCGGTCCCCGCGTCGGGGTCGGACGATGCTGTGCGGAAGATGCGCGAGGCGGAAGCGCACTTCAACCGGGGAGAATATTTGGAGGCGCTGGCCGACTACCAGGAGGTTCTCGAGCAATCGAGGGCGGGAGGGCATCAGCCCAGGGCCCTCATGATGTCCGCAACGATCCACGGCACGTTCCTCCGGGACCCCGAGACGGCGCTGAAGCTCTACGGCCAGATCCGCGAGAGATACCGCGGTTCGGTCTACGAGGCCGACGCCATCTTCGAATCCGCCAGAGTGGAATACGAGCGGGCGCGGTACCGGGAGGCCTCCCGTCTCTTCGGGCTCTACCTTGCGAAATTCCCTTCCGGCGGCAGGCGCGACGTGGCCGCCTTCATGCGGGACGCCAGCGACCACCCGCCCGCGGAGGCAAACCGAAAAGCCCGCGAACAGGCATCCCGCCAGGACCGGGGCGACGCGATCCGGGTCCTCGTCCAGGAGGATGCCGGGGAAATCCGCGTTGTCTCTTCTTCGCGCATCGAAGTTCGAAACCCGTCGGGCAACGGGCTTCTCTCCACGATCGCCCCCCGGCAGGAGACACGAATCCGCTTCGAGGGCGGGCTCCTGTTCGTCGGCGGGCGGTCCTACCCCCTCACGGAATGCCTCCTCGCGGCGGAGAAGGGCGGCATGCTGCAGGTCAACGGGACCCTCTACCGGGGAACGTGGAAGATCGCGGCATCCCGCGAGGGACGGCTCGTCGCCTACAATCTCGTCGATCTGGAAGAGTACCTCTACGGTGTCGTCCCGAAGGAAATGCCCCCGGCATGGCCCGACGAGGCCCTGAAGGCGCAGGCCGTGGTGTCGCGGACCTTTGCGCGCTACCAGAAGGAAGCCAACTCCGCTCGCGATCACGACATCAGCGCCACCACCGCCTCCCAGGTGTACGGCGGGGTCGCCGCCGAAACGGACCGGACCCGCCGGGCCGTCGATGCCACGCGCGGCCGGATCCTTCTCTACGGCGGCAGGCCCGCCCTGACGTACTTCCACGCCAACAGCGGAGGGATGACGGAGGACGCGCGACACGTCTGGCGGGTTGCCGTCCCCTACCTGCAGTCGATCCCCGACGAGCCCAGCGCCCGAGCCCCCGGGGCCTCATGGGCAGCGTTTCTCACCTTCCGGCAGATCCGCGATGCCCTGCATCGAAACGGGGTCCGGGTGGGGGACATCCGCGCAATCGAGCCCGCCTCGGTCAGCCCCTCGGGCCGGGTCACGAAAGTGCGGATCGAACACAGCTCCGGCACGGCGATCCTCAGCGGAAACCAGTTCCGCACGATGACGGACCCGTCCGCCGTCAAGAGCACGCTCTTCAAAGCGGGTGCGGCGGCAGGGGGCATCCGGTTCGAGGGCCGGGGGGCCGGCCACGGGGTGGGGTTGAGCCAGTGGGGGGCCCGCATGATGGCAGAAGGAGGATCCCCCTACCGGGAGATCCTCCTCCATTACTACCGCGGACTTGATCTGCAATGAGAAGTTGAGAAGCTCAGAAGCTATGAAGCGTGGAAATCCCTAGCCGCTGAGACAATCCTTACCCCTACTGTTTTTTCTCAACTTCCCAGCTTCAAAACCTCACAGCTTCCCTATTTTCCCAGGTTCTTCTCCGTCTCGATGATGTCGAGCGTGGTCTTGATGACGGTGTCGGCGTTGAGCGACATGCTGTCGATGCCGCATTCGACGATGAACCGGGCGAACTCGGGGTAGTCGCTGGGCGCCTGGCCGCAGATGCCGATCTTCTTGCCTAGCTTCCGGGCCTTCGTGATGACGTCCCGCACCAGTGTCAGCACGGCCTCGTTGCGCTCGTCGAAGATGTGGGCCACCTGGGCCGAATCGCGGTCGAGGCCGAGAGTGAGCTGGGTCAGATCGTTGGAACCGATGGAGAAGCCGTCGAAGATCTTCGCGAACTCCTCCACGAGGATCACGTTGCTGGGGATCTCGACCATCATGTAGATCTCCAGGCCGTTCTCCCCCTGGAGGATGCCGTTGTTCCGCATGACGTCGATCACCCGTTTTCCCTCCTCCACGGTCCTGCAGAAGGGGATCATGGGCTTGACATTCGTGAGGCCCATCTCGTTGCGGACCTTCTTGAGCGCCTGGCACTCCAGGGCGAAACCGTCGCGATACTTGTCGTCGTAGTACCGGGAGGCGCCGCGCCAGCCGATCATCGGGTTTTCCTCGACGGGCTCGAAGTACTTGCCGCCGATGAGGTTCGCGTACTCGTTGCTCTTGAAGTCGCTCATGCGGGTAATGACGTCGTTAGGGTAGAACGCCGCGGCGATCTTCGCCATGCCCTGGGCAAGCTTGTCGACGAAGAAGTCCGTGCGATTCTCGTAGCCTTTCGTGAGCGCCTCGATCTCCTTGCGGACCTTCCGGTCCGTCACCTTCTCGAACTGCACCAGCGCCATCGGGTGGATGCGGACGTACTGGTTGATGATGAACTCGAGTCGCGCGAGGCCCACGCCGTCGTTCGGGATGTTGGCGATGTCGAAGGCGTTCTCGGGGTTGCCCACGTTCATCATGATCTTCGTCTTGGGCCGCTGCAGGTTCTGGAGGTTGACGCGCTGCACGTCGTACTTCAGCAGGCCGTCATAGACGTTCCCCGTCTCGCCTTCGGCGCAGGAAACGGTGGCTTCCTTCGATTTTTTCAGCGCCTCCGTACCCCGGCCGGTCCCGACGATGCAGGGAACGCCGAGCTCGCGGCTCACGATGGCCGCGTGGCAGGTCCGGCCGCCCTTGTTGGTCACGATGGCGGCGGCGATCTTCATGATGGGCTCCCAGTCGGGGTCCGTCATGTCCGTCACCAGCACCTCGCCCTTCTTGAAGTTCTTGATGTCGGCCACGGAGTGGATGACGTTGACGGCGCCGGAGCCGATCTTGGACCCCACGGCCGTTCCCGTCACGAGCGGTTTCTTCTGCTCGAGCAGCACGTAGCTTTCGAGGACGTTGGCGTCCTTCTGGGACTGGACCGTCTCGGGCCGGGCCTGGAGAATGAAGAGCTCCCCGGTCACGCCGTCGCGGCCCCACTCGATGTCCATGGGCTTGAAGTAGCCGGCTTCGGCGGAGTAGTGGTCCTCGATGATGCAGGCCCACTTGGCCAGCGTGATGATCTCGTCGTCGCTGATGCTGAAGATGTCGCGCTGCGCCTTGGGGACGGGCTTGATCTCCGTCGACTCGAGGCCCTTCTTCCTCGAGTAGATCATCTTGATCTCCTTCGTCCCGAGCTTCTTCTGGACGATCGGCCGGAAGCCCTGCCTGAGCGTCGGCTTGAAGACGTAAAACTCGTCGGGGTTGACCGTTCCCTGGACAACCGTCTCGCCCAGGCCGTAGGACGACGTGATGAGGACGGCGTCCTTGAATCCGCTCTCGGTGTCGATCGAGAAAATGACCCCCGAGGCGCCGATGTCGGAGCGGACCATCTTCTGCACACCGATGGACAGGAAGACCGTCTCGTAGTTGAAACCCTTGTCGAAGCGGTAGGAGATGGCCCGGTCCGTGAAGAGGGAGGCAAAGCAGCGCTTGCAGGCGTCGATGAGGGCCTCTTCGCCGCGGATGTTCAGGAAGGTTTCCTGCTGGCCCGCAAAGCTGGCATCGGGCAGGTCCTCGGCCGTGGCGGAACTGCGGACGGCGACGTCCGTATTCGGTCCGTACTTGTCACAGAGCCTCTTGTAGGCCTTGACGATCTCTTTCCGCAGATCCTCGGGCATCTCCGCGTTGTAAATCAGGCTGCGGACCTTTTTCCCCCGCGTGCTGAGGTTGTGGATGTCGTGGGTGTCGAGGTCCTTCAGGACCTCCTTGATCTTGTCCCAGATCCCGGCCGACTCGATGAGGTGACGGTAGGCCTTGGCCGTGATGGCGTACCCGTCGGGGATGTTGACCCCCTTTTTCTGCAGGTTCTGCCGCATCTCGCCGAGCGAGGCGTTCTTCCCGCCCACCTCGGGTATGTCTTTCAGTTGAAGTTCGTCAAACCAGATAACCAGTCTTTCTTTATTCATGTCCATCCTCCCCGAAGATGTCGTTAACCCTGTATCCCCCTGTTTCGCGGCCGCAAAATCCCTATCAGGTTTGTCCCGGCGAGTCAACGGGAAAGCTCCCGCGCTCAGCCCATGGCGTCGGTCAGTCTCCTGCCTCCAAAGACGTGCATGTGAAGGTGGAAAATGAGCTGGCCGCCGTCGGGATTCACGTTGACGGTAATCCGGTACCCCTTCTCGGCAATCCCCCTTGCGCGCGCGATGGCCTGCGCGGCCCGGTACATGTCCCTCAGCAGATCATCCCGGCCCTCCTGGACGTCGTTGAACGTCGCGACGTGCTCCTTCGGCACGATCAGGACGTGGACGGGGGCTACCGGATGGATGTCGTCGAAGGCGATGATCCTGTCCGTTTCGAGCACCTTGCTGCAGGGGATCTCCCCCTTGACGATCTTGCAGAAAATGCAGTCGCTCATTTCTTCACCCCTTTCCCCGGTCAAGTTGTCTGCCGCGTTCTTTCGCCTTTACCGCTCCCGCAAGCTCTTTGCTGACGAAGTTGGGAAGTTAGGAAGTTGAGAAGTTCGGAAGGTGTTGAGCCGACGGCGGTCCTTCCGCCTTTCCAAGCTTCCCAACTTCACAGCTTCCCAGCTTCAACGCACGTACTTCGTCCGTGCAATGGCTTCACCGAGGTCCAGGGCGCCCGTGTAGAGGGCCTTGCCCGTGATGACGCCGACGATGCCGGAGTCCGCGACGGCCAGAAGCCGGTCGATGTCCTCGAGGCCTGCCACTCCGCCCGACGCAATGACGGGGATCCCGACCGCCCGGGCAAGGCGCTCCGTGGCGGTCACGTTGACCCCCGTTTCCATGCCGTCGCGGCTGATGTCCGTGTATACCAGCGCCGCCAGCCCGAGGCCCTCGTACCGTTTGGCCACCTCGAGGACGTCCGTCCCCGTGGCCTCCGTCCAGCCCTCGACGGCGACCTTCCCCCCCTTCGCATCGATGCCCAGGATGACCCGGCCGGGGTTCCTGCGGCAGGCTTCGACGACAAGGCCCCTGTCCTTGAGGGCCGCCGTGCCGAGGATCACCCAACGAACCCCCAGGCCGAGGTAGGTGTCGACCGTGGCGATGTCCCGGATGCCGCCCCCCAGCTCGACAGGCACGTCGACGGCGGAGAGGATGCGGCCGATGACATCGGCATTGACGGGGCGCCCCTCGCGGGAACCGTCAAGGTCGACGATATGGATCCGCTCGGCGCCCTTTTCGGCCCACCGCCGGGCCACCTCCACGGGATCCCCGCTGTAGACGGTCTCGCGCTGGAAATCCCCCTGGAGAAGCCGGACGCATCTGCCGCCCCGGATGTCTATGGCTGGGATGATAATCAAGGATTGCAACTCCGGAACCGGTGGCCCGGTTCTGCTTCGTCATAAAAAAAGCCGGTTTCCGGCTGTTCCCCGGGGGGTCGCCGGACCGGCGCTTTCGTTCGGCCAGCCGGGCTGCTTATCGATACCCGGGAAAGGTTTTCAGCATTTCATCGACGCCGTCTTCGGCCAGTTCCTGCGCCGTGACCCACTTCAGCCCCCTGCTGAAGAAGGTCGAGGCCTGCAGAACGTTTTCGGAGAGCGACTGCTGCGTCTTGTCGTAGATGTTCCCCCAGACCATCTCGCCGTCGCTTACCCGGATCAGGTAGACGCCGAACGTGACCGATGCCGGCCTCTCGGCCGAATACTTGTACCCCACCCGCTCCCGGAAACAGGACACGTAGCCGGCCACGACCCCGTCGACCTCGAGGGCCTGCCCCACCCGTTGCAGCTGCTTCGTCACGGGCAGCCTCGTATTCTCACTCTTGACTTTCTGATGGACGAGATCGCTCTGGTAGGGCGGGATGACGGAAAACGCACCGGATCTCTCGAGCTTCCCGACGAAGAATTCCTGGATGATCAAATCGGCGTTTTGCGGCATGTCGCAGGTGGTGAACACGGTCCCACAGACGGGGCAGCGAGCCATGCGGCTGGCATCGCTCGATGTGAGCTTCTCGAAGGGCACCACGACGAGCCGCTTGAGGACGGCGGGCTCCTTCGCGCCCTGGGTGGTGCGAACCGGTGTGCTCGAGGCGCAACCGATGAGGACGGGCAGCACAACACAGAGAACCGTCAGGGCTGCGACAAAGGATTTCGAAAAGGGCTTCACACTCCACCCCCCCGCCGGGATGATCCGAAGTCATGGTCTGGCTGGAAACACAAAGAACGAAAAGAAGGCTCTCCCCGAAACACCCTTCAGATCAAAGGGTTCCCTTTGTGGAGAGGACCCCGCGGATACGCGCGTTCCGTGCGACCGCCTCTCGCAGGGCGCGGCCAAAGGCCTTGAAAACAGCCTCCGCCATGTGATGGCTGTTCTTACCATACAAGACCCGGACGTGCAAGGTCATTCCGCTCGCGTCGGCGAAGGCCTGGAAGAATTCCCGGATCAGCGCCAGGTCGAATGTTTTGATCCGCCGCGCGCCGAAATTCACGTCGTAGACAAGGTAGGACCGTCCCGAGGCGTCCAGGTGGACCGAGGCCAGGCTCTCGTCCATGGGGACCGTGGCGGTGCCGTACCGGTTGATTCCCTCCTTGCCGGCCAGCGCATCCCGGCATGCCTTCCCCAGGCAGATCCCGATGTCTTCCACGAGGTGATGGTCATCGACATCCGTGTCCCCGCTGCCCTTCACGGCGAGGTCGAAAAGGCCGTGACGGGCCGTCAGGGTGAGCATGTGGTCCAGGAAAGGGATCGTCGTGTCGATCCTGCCCTTCCCCGTCCCGTCGAGATCCAGGAGGATCCGGATGTTCGTCTCCGACGTCTTCCGCTCGATCTTGGCCTTACGCGGCATGAAGCCCCCCTTCCGTCACTTCCGTCACTACTGCCACTTCTGTCACTTCGTTTCGGTCAGACCACCTTATTCAGCGCGTACTCGATAATCCCCTCCGCCCCCGCCTCCTGCAACAGCGGGATCAGGTCGCGGATGACGTTGCTGTCCACTACGGTCTCCACGGCGAACCACTCCTCGTTGTAGAGGTTCGAAATGGTGGGCGCCTTCAGCGAGGGCAGCAGCAGGATCACGCGCCCCAGGTTTTCCTTGGACACGTTCATCTTGATGACCACCTTGCCCATGCCGAGCAGCGAGCCCTTGAGCATCGTCCGGATCTGCTCGATCTTGCGGCGTTTCCACGGATTGTCCCAGGCGCCCTTGTTGGCGATGAGCTGTGTGTTGGTCCTCATCAGCTCATGCACGATGCGCAGGCGGTTGGCCTTGATGGTGCTCCCTGTCTCGGTGACCTCCTCGATGGATTCGACTAGCCCCTCGTCCGGCTTGGCGGCGGTGGCGCCCCAGTAGA
>CAYZKT010000033.1:0-17402 GCA_964478885.1 uncultured Syntrophaceae bacterium
ATCGCTGCCGAGTCGCATCTTGAAAATCAGATTCGACCGGGAATCACCACGAATAAATCTTGAGTATCCTTTTTATTTCGGTTATTTGCAGCGTGCGGGTTGTGGAAACAGGCCAGCCAGTGAATGGATCCCGGGAGCCGGGATCTTTTTTTATTCCCTTTTCCGGCAATCCGATATCAGATCAGCGACCGAGCGACATGAAGCTTCAGGATTTCGATTACGCGCTCCCCGAGGAGCTCATCGCCCAGGTGCCCGCGCCGGACCGGGATCGTTCCCGGATGATGGGGGTCGACAGGGGCACGGGCCGCCTGCAGGACCGCATCTTCCGCGAGTTCCCGGAACTGCTGCGCAAGGGCGATGTCCTGGTGATCAACGACTCCAAGGTGATCCCGGCAAGGCTCTTCGCCCGCAAGACGACGGGCGCAACGGTGGAGATCCTCCTGCTGAAGAGCCGCGAAGGGACATCGTCGACACGGTGGGAGGTCCTGCTTAGGCCGGCCAAGCGGATCAAGGCCGGAACGACGATGGCCTTCGACGGGGGTGCCGGCGTCCGGGTGCTCGAGCGGATCAACGAACGGAAATGGGTGGTCGAGTTCCAGGCCGACGAGCCCTTCGAAAGCTTCCTGCGGCGCAGGGGACAGGCTCCCCTGCCGCCCTACATCCGCCGGCCGAAGGAAAGCGCCCAGTCCCCGGACGATCTCGAGCGATACCAGACCGTCTACGCGAAGCGCCCGGGGTCCGTCGCGGCGCCGACGGCGGGGCTCCACTTCACCGAGGCCATCCTGGATCGCATCCGCGAAAGCGGCATCCCCGTGGCCACGGTCACGCTCCACGTAGGCCACGGGACGTTCACCCCCGTCGAAGCCGAGCAGATCGAGGACCACACCATGGACGAGGAGTACTTCGAAATCGGCGCGGAGACGGCAGAGACCATCAACTCCGCCGGGCGCGTCATCGCCGTGGGCACCACCTCCACCCGGGTCCTCGAGTCCATCGCCGACGAGCGGGGCCGCATCCGCGCGACCTCGGGCTCGACAGGGCTCTACATCTACCCCGGCTACCGGTTCCGGCGCGTGGGGGCGTTGCTGACGAATTTCCATCTCCCGAAATCGTCCCTGTTCCTGCTGGCCTGCGCCTTCGGGGGGCGGGAGCTGATGTTTTCGGCCTATCAACGGGCCATCGCGGAGAAGTACCGGTTTTACAGCTACGGGGACTGCATGTTCATAACCTAGCGCAACGCAAGGGCGTTGCGCAGTTTCGAGTTATGAGTTCTGAGTGATGAATTGACATTTCTTCAACTCAAAACTCAATATTCACAACTCAACATTCTCGGAATCGCATGGCTTTTTCATTCGAGCTCTTGAAGACCGACCCGAACACCCGGGCGCGCCTCGGGCGGATGACGACCGCCCACGGCGAAGTGCGCACGCCCGTCTTCATGCCCGTGGGGACCCAGGGGACCGTGAAGGCCATGACGCCCGACCTGCTGAAGGAGACAGGGGCCGAGATCATCCTCGGCAACACCTACCACCTCTACCTTCGGCCGGGACACGACCTCATCGGGGAGCACGGCGGGCTTCACCGGTTCATGCACTGGGACCGCCCCATCCTGACCGACAGCGGCGGGTTCCAGATCTTCAGTCTCGGGCCCCTGCGCAGGATCACCGAGGAGGGGGTGCACTTCCGGTCCCACATCGACGGCTCGAAGCACTTCCTGAGCCCCGAGAAGGCCGTGGAAATCCAGGAGGCCCTGGGCTCGGACATCATGATGTGCTTCGACGACTGCACGCCCTACCCCGCCGACCGGGCCTACGCGGAGAAGTCCATGGCGCTCACCCACCGCTGGGCGAAACGGTGCCGGGAGGCGAAGAGGAGCGAAACCCAGGCTCTCTTCGGGATCGTCCAGGGCGGCGTGCACCGGGACCTCAGGCAGGCCTCCGTGGAGGCGCTCGCCGCGATCGGTTTTGACGGGTACGCCGTCGGGGGCCTCAGCGTCGGGGAGCCGAAGGATCTCATGATGGAGACGCTCGAGGCGACGGCGCCCCTGCTTCCGTCGGGACAGGCCCGCTACCTGATGGGCGTGGGAACCCCGGAGGATATCGTCGAGGGCGTTTATCACGGGATCGACCTCTTCGACTGCGTCATGCCCACCCGCTGCGCCCGGAACGGATTGCTATTTACAAATCGCGGAAAGGTTGTTATAAAAAACGCCCGTTACCGGACCGATCAGGCCCCGCTCGACGAGACCTGCGACTGCTACACCTGCCGCAACTTCTCGAGGGCCTATCTCCGGCATCTTTTTATAGCCAGGGAGATCCTGGCTTTACTGTTGAACACGATCCACAACGTCCGGTTCTACCTGGCGCTCACGGAGCGCATCCGGGCGGCCATTGCCGGGGGGACCTTCGAGGACTTCCGGCGCTCGTTCAGGGGCAGGCACGCGGAAGACGACGCGGGGGCGGTCCCGGACGGACGGGCGGACGACATGTTGAAAAACCAAGAGGAGGACGAACCTTGACGAGCATCGCATACGCCATGGGCGGCGCAGGGGGCCAGGGGTCACCGGGCGGAGATTTCGGCTTCATCCTGATGATGACGACCATTTTCCTCATTTTCTACTTCCTGCTCATCCGGCCGGCCCAGAAGAAGCAGAAGGAAACGAAGGAGATGATCGCGAACCTGAAACACGGCGAAATGGTGGAGACCACCGGGGGCATCCAGGGCAAGGTCGCCGCCCTCACCGAGGCCGTGGTGACCATCGAGATCGCACCGAACGTGAAGATCAAGGTCAACCGGGCGCACATCACGGGCATCGTCCAGAAGACTGCAGAGGAATAAGGCCGAAGGGGGATCTTCATGTTCCAGAGTATCAAGTTCAGAACGCTCATCGCCGTGGTCATCGTGCTGGCCGCGGTGTATTGCTTCCTGCCCACCCTGTATCCCTCGCTGCCGGCTTCGGTGAAGGCGTACTTCCCGAAGAACCGCATTCACCTGGGGCTGGACCTCCAGGGCGGCATGCACCTGATTCTCGAGGTGGACACGGAGAAGGCGATGGAAGGGACCGTGGAGCGGCTCGCCAACGCTCTCAAGGAAGGGCTCATGGAGAAACGGGTGCGCTTCCGCAGCGTGGAGCGAAAGGCCGACAACAGCATTGCCGTCGAGGTGCCCTCCAGGGAATCCCGCGCCGATATCGAAAAACTCATCGGCGATCAGTTTCCCGACCTGGAGGTCAAGTCCGCCGAGGCTGCCGACGGGCGCGAGCGCGTGGTCTTGAAATTCCGGGAGAAGCGGATCGCGGACATCAAGAAGACGACCCTCGACCAGAGCCTCGAAACGATCCGCAACCGCGTCGACCAGTTCGGCGTGACGGAGCCCGAGATCATCCCCCAGGGCGACGACCAGATCCTGATCCAGCTGCCCGGCATCAAGGACCCGAAACGGGCCATCGACCTGATCGGCAGAACGGCCCTGCTCGAGTTCAAGCTCGTCGACGAGGAGCACAGCCTCGAGGAGGCCCTTCGGGGCAACGTCCCGGCCGGCAGCATCCTGATGAAGGGATCCCGGGAGAAAGGCGAAGGAACCGGCGCCCGTCGCGACACGATGTACCTCCTCAAGGAGCGGACCCTGCTGACGGGCCAGTCGCTGGAAAACGCGCAGGTGAAGATCAGCGACCGATTCGGCGAGCCCTACGTGGCGATCAAGTTCAACCCCCAGGGGGCGAGGGATTTCGACCGCATCACCGGCGAGAACGTGAACAAAAGGCTTGCCATCATCCTCGACGGCGCCGTCTACTCGGCGCCCGTCATCAAGGAGAGGATCTCGGGCGGCGACGCCCAGATCACGGGGGCCTTCACCATGGAGGAGGCCCGGGACCTGGCGATCGTGCTGAGGGCCGGATCGCTTCCCGCGCCCGTCAAGGTCCTGGAGCAGCGCTCCGTGGGGCCCTCTCTCGGCCAGGACTCCATCGACAAGGGGATCCTTGCCACGGTCGTGGGCGCCTTGATCGTCTTTGTCTTCATCGCATTCTACTACAAGTGGTCGGGCACCGTGGCCTGCATCGCCCTGCTGCTGAACTTCATCCTGCTGTTCGGCGCCATGGCGATCTTCGACGCAACGCTCACCCTGCCCGGCATCGCCGGCATCGTGCTCACCGTCGGCATGGCCGTGGACGCAAACGTGCTCATCTTCGAGCGGACCCGGGAAGAGCTGCGGCTGGGCAAGACGCCGCGCGCGGCCATCGAAGCGGGCTACACGAAGGCGTTCCTGACCATCTTCGACTCGAACGTGACCACGTTGATCGCGGCGGTCTTCCTATTCCAGTTCGGGTCGGGACCGGTCAAGGGGTTCGCCGTGACGCTGACCATCGGGATCATCGCCAGCCTGTTCACGGCCGTTTTCGTGACGCGGATCATCTTCGACTATTTCACCTGGAACCGGAAGGTCGAAAAGCTGAGCATCTAGCTTCCGGGCCGGCAAAGAAAACACGCCTCTGGCGCAACACGGGGATATACAATGCTGGAACTCATACGGCCGGACACCCATTTCGATTTCGTAGACAAGATGAAAGCGGCGGTCATCGCGTCCCTCGCGTTCATCCTGATCGGGATCGCCTCCATCGTGTATCACGGCGGCCTCAACCTCGGCGTCGACTTCGCCGGCGGGGCGGCCGTGCAGATCAAGCTGCTGAAGGATGCCTCCTCGGAGAAGCTGCGTTCGGCGCTGGACGGCGCGAAGCTCGAAGGCAGCGTCATCCAGCAGTTCGGCGCAGCGGAGAACCGGGAGTTCATGATCCGGACCTCGGAGACGGCGGCGGACCTCAAGCTGTTGACCGACCGGATCGACGGCGCCCTGTCCAAGGCCTTCGGGGAGGGGTCCTACGAGATCCGCCGGGTCGAGGCCGTGGGGCCCAAGGTGGGGGCGGACCTGAGCCGTAAGGCGATTCTCGCCCTGGCGCTGGCATGGATCGCCATGCTCGTCTACATCGGTTTCCGGTTCGAGTTCCGCTACGCCGTGGGCGGCATCCTGGCCCTGATCCACGACGTTCTCGTCACGGTGGGGGTCCTGTCGCTGCTGAACATGGAGTTCACCCTGAACACGGTGGCGGCGCTGCTCACGATCATCGGGTTTTCCATCAACGACACGATCGTCATCTACGACCGCATCCGCGAGAACGTGAAGAAGAAGGTCCGTTCGGACCTCAGGCAGATCGTCAACGTGAGCGTCAACGAGACCCTGAGCCGGACGATCCTCACGTCACTGACCGTGTTCCTCGTGCTGGTCGCGCTGCTCGTCCTGGGCGGGCCCGTGATCTTCGATTTCGCCTTCGCCCTCTTTGTCGGCGTGATCGCCGGTTCCTATTCCACCGTGTTCATCGCCAGCCCCTTCGTGCTGTTCATGGAACGGTTCGCGCCGTCGAAGCGAAAGAGGAAGTAGTGCCGTGACTCCGCTGGAATACGCCGGGCTGACGATTTTCATCCTGGTCATGCTCATCGGGTTCTTCTCGATCCTGCTGGGCCTGCCGGGAACGCTCGTCATCCTGTTCGACGTCCTGGTCTACGCCCTCGTGACGGGGTTCGACAGGATCGGTTTCGGGACCCTGCTGGCGCTCGTCGCCATCTCGGCCCTCGCCGAGTCCCTCGAGTTCCTCTTCGGGATCACCTGGGCCAGGCGCTACGGAACTTCGAAACGGGGGGTCGCGGCCTCGATCGTCGGCGGGATCATCGGCGCCGTTCTCCTGACCCCCGCCTTCCTGGGGCTCGGGGCCCTCATCGGGTCCTTCCTCGGGGCGCTCGCGGGGGCCTTCGCCGTCGAGATCCTCTCGCAGCGCGAACTCAAGCCGGCCGCCAGGGCGGGCGTCGGCGCCCTGATGGGCCGCCTTGCAGGCCTTTTCGCCAAGGGGCTCTGCGGGCTCGCCATGGTGATCATCACGCTACTGGCCATCTACTCCTGAGAAAGACGCACGAACCATGACCTCGAACCCGAAAACCGCAAAGATCCGGGAGTATGCAGAGGCGATCATCATCGCGATCCTGATCGCCGCCTTCATCCGCACCTTCGTCGTCCAGGCTTTCAAGATCCCGTCGGGCTCCATGAAACCGACCCTCGAGATCGGCGATCACATCCTGGTCAACAAGTTCAGCTATGGCGTCAAGATCCCCTACCTGCGCAACACGATCATCCCCCTCGGCCAGCCCCAACGGGGCGACATCGCCGTGTTCATCTACCCTGAGGACAAGACGAAGGACTTCATCAAGCGGATCATCGCCGTGGGGGGCGACACGGTGGAGGTCCGGAACAAGAAGGTCTTCATCAACGGGGAGGCCGTCAACGATCCGCACGGGGTCCACGTCGAGGACATCGTCTACCCGCGGTCGATCCAGAGGAGGGACAACATGGGGCCCGTCAAGGTTCCCGAGGGCGCCATCTTCGTCATGGGCGACAACCGCGACCAGAGCTACGACAGCCGGTTCTGGGGCTTCGTCAAGCTCGTGGACGTCATCGGATAGGACTTCATCATCTACTTCTCCTGGGACAGCGACAACAGCGGCGTGCGCTGGAACCGCATCGGGAAGCTGCTGGAATAGGGTATCGGGGATCGGGTCTCGGGTATAGGGAAGACGTTCTATCCAGGAGCCAGACGTTCCGGCCCGCCATGTATCTGCAAGAACTCATCGCAAAGCTCCGAACGTGGCGGTGTGCCGTTGTGAGCCACGGGCGCAATTACGGCTGCCTGGCGGAAACCCCATTGGACAACGCCGGCAACCCCGCGTCGAATCGTCCCGAACCCGCCAATTCCGTTGAAAAAGACGATTCTTTGCGATAGAGTCCTTTCCCATGAGAGGACCTTCCGCCAGGGCAATCGCAACCATCCTGGGACTCCTGCTGTCGATTCTGTCCTGCACGGGAGCCGACAACGACGAGGGGCCCGCGGCCGTCCGCAAGGGGGACAGCGCACCCGCCCATGGCGACATCCTCGTTGAAGGAGCCATCGGGGACGCCAGCAACCTCATCCCCCTGCTCGCCTCGGACAGCGCCTCGCACAGCATCTCGGGACTCATCTTCAACGGGCTCGTGAAGTACGACCGTGACCTCAACATCGTCGGCGACCTGGCCGAGTCCTGGGAGATCTCCCGGGACGGACTCGTCATCACCTTCCGCCTCCGCAAGGGCGTGCGCTGGCACGATGGGCGGCCCTTCACGGCCGACGACGTCCTCTTCACGTACCGGCTCACCGTGGACCCGAAGACGCCCACCGCCTACGCCGGGGACTTCCTGAAGGTGAAGAAGGCCGAGGCCCTCGACCCGCACACGTTCCGCGTGACCTACGACAGGCCCTTCGCGCCGGCGCTCATGAGCTGGGGCGCGTCCGTGATGCCGAAGCACTTGCTGGAAGGCCGGGACGTGACGAAGAGCCCGCTGGCCCGCCACCCCGTCGGGACGGGCCCCTACCGTTTCAAGGAGTGGAAGACGGGGCAGAAGATCGTCCTGGCCGCCAACCCGGATTATTTCGAGGGAAGGCCCTACCTGGACGGCCGCATCATGCGGGTCATCCCCGACATGGCCACCATGTTCCTCGAACTCCGCGCGCGGGGCATCGACTATATGGGCCTCACCCCGCTGCAGTACACCCGGCAGACGGAAACCCGGTACTTCCGAAACCACTTCCGGAAATACCGGTATCTCTCCTTCTCCTACACCTACCTGGGGTTCAACCTGCAGAACCCGATGTTCGCCGACAGGCGGGTGCGGCAGGCCCTGGCCCACGCCGTCGACAAGGGGGAGCTCATCGACGGCATCCTCCTGGGTCTCGGCAAGGAGGCCACGGGTCCCTTCAAGCCCGGCACGTGGCAGCACAACCCGAACGTGAAGCGCTACCCCTACGACCCGAAGCGGGCCCTGGATCTGCTGGCCGACGCGGGCTGGCGCGACACGAACGGCGACGGCATCCTCGACCGCAACGGGCAGCGGTTCGAGTTCGAGCTCCTGGTCAACCAGGGCAACGAGGTCCGCGCGAAGACGGCGGAGATCGTGCAGCGGAGGCTCGCCGAACTGGGCATCTCCGTCAAGATCCGCGTCATCGAGTGGGCCGCCTTCATCAAGGAGTTCATCAACAAGCGCCGCTTCGACGCCGTCATCCTCGGCTGGACGATCCCGATGGACCCCGATCTCCACGACGTCTGGCACTCCAGCAAGACGGGGCCGAGCGAGTTGAACTTCGTCTCCTACCGAAACGCGGAGGTCGATGACCTCCTGGAAAGGGGCCGCGGCACGTTCGACCGCGCCGAGCGCAAGCGCTGCTACGACCGCATCCAGGAGATCCTCGCGGAGGACCAGCCCTACCTCTTCCTCTACGTGCCCGACGCGCTGCCGATCTTCAACGCGCGGGTCCGCGGAATCGACCCCGCGCCCGTCGGCATCGGCCATAATGTGATAAAATGGTATGTGCCGAAGGAAGAGCAGAAGTACGTGATGACGCAGTGACCGGACGGAAGTCAGGAAGCTAAGAAGCTGTGAAGCTGGGAAGTTGAGAAAGACAGAAAGAGTCTGAGCGTAAAAGGGACCGACAGGAAAAGGGGAATGGAGAAGCATAAGACAGGCAAGACCCTCCGCAAGCCGAGGCGGAAGAACGCGCAGCAGGGGGCCTCCCCGGCGCCGCAGGTGCGGGCGGCGGACGAGCGGGCGCCGCAGGAACTCCCCGTTCTGCTGCTCTACAACATCGACCCGGCCTGGGAACCGGCTGAGCAGGAAGAGGCGGTGACGGCGACGCAGGAACTGATCGACGCCCTGCGCCAGGTCGGCCATCCCGTCACCCCCGTCCAGGTCAACGACACGGACCTGCGGAGATTCCTCTCTCCCTACGACCCCGGCCGCTACGTCGTCCTGAACTGGTGCGAGGCCCTGCCCGGCATCGCCCACAGCGACGCCCTTGCCGCCGAGACGCTCGAACAGATGGGGTATGCCTACTCGGGATCGACGCCGCCGGTGCTGCGGCTGAGCGGCAACAAGGAAAAAGTCAAGGAAGCCCTGCTGCGGGCCGGCGTCCCGACCCCGCGGGGTTGCGTCTGCACGCCCGATAGAAGCGCCCCGTGGGATCGCTTCCCCGCCATCGTGAAGCCCCTCCGCGAGCACTGCAGCATCGGGATCACCCCCGAGTCCGTCGTCCTGGACAGGGATACCCTCCTGGAGCGCATCCGCTTCGTGACGGATACCTACGATCAGCCCGCCCTGGTCGAGGAGTTCATCGACGGCCGCGAGTTCCGGGTGACCCTCTGGGGAAACGACGAGGTGGAGATCCTGCCGCCCGTGGAAATGGAGTTCTCCGCCTTCAGCGACGTCCGCGAACGGCTGTGCTCGTGGGACGCAAAGTTCACGCCCGGCTCCCGCCACTACACCGAGATCCGCACCGTCGCTCCCGCACCGCTCTCCGAAGAGGAGTTGCGCCTGCTCGCGGAGGTCTCCCGTGCGGCTTACCGGGCCATGGGGATCCGGGATTACGCCCGATTCGATTTCCGGCTTCGAGACGGGGTCTTCTACCTCCTCGACCCGAACCCCAACCCCGACATCAGCTCCGACGCCAGCCTTGCCCTGACGGCGGAGCTTGCCGGTTACTCGTACGGCCGGATGGGCAGCCGGCTCATCCGCCTCGCGGCGGAGCGCCACCCCGCCTTCCGCACCAAATGAAACAGGGCAGCGGGCGACCCCTCCGCCACGCTGCCCTGCCCGTCCTCTCGTCCGGCCCGGCCCGGAAAGGCCCGGCGCCTCAGATGGCCTCGATCGTGGAAGGCGGTTTCGTCGCCAGGTTGTAGGTCACGCTGACCACCCCGGGGACGCCGTCGAGAACCCTGCCCGCGATGCGCTCGAGTTTGGGCCAGGAGAGCCTCGTCGGCGAGGCCTTCCGGGCATCCACACTGTCCCAGCAGCGGACCTCGATCTGCAGACCGAAATCCCGCTTGCCCTCCCGCATGCCCGTGACGCGGTCCTCGTGGAGGATCGCCATGTACTGGAAGGCCTTCGTCTTCTGGAGCTCCTCCTCGACGATGACCGTCGCCTTGCGAACGAGGGCGATCTTCATCGGCGTCACCTCGCCGATGACGCGGGCCGCCAGGGCCGGGCCCGGGAAGGGGATCCGGTCGAAGAGCGACTTCTGGAGCCCCAGGGCGATGCCCACCTTGCGCACCCCGTCCTTGCGCAGCTCGATGAGGGGCTCGCTGATCTTGTAGCCGAAGGCCTTCTTGGGGTCGATGCCGATCTGCTCGAAGACGTTGTGCTGGCGCTTGATGCCGGCCGCCGTCTCCTCGATGTCGGTGAGGATCGTCCCCTGCAGCAGCACCGTGGCCTTGCTCTTCAGCACGAGGTCCCGGAACACCTTCCGGTAGAACGTCTGGGTGATCGCCTCCCGTTTCAGCTCGGGGTCCGTGATCCCCTTCATGGCGTCGAAAAAGGCCTGGCGGGCGTCGACGATCGTCACGGGGATACCGATCTCCTTGAACAGGGCCTTGACCCTCCGGGGCTCCCCCTCCCGCATGATGCCGTTGTCGATGAAGTAGGTCTTGAGCTTCCTGCCCAGGGCCTTGTGCGCCAGAGCCGTCACGACCGACGAGTCCACGCCGCCCGACAGGGCGCTGATGGCGATCCCGCTGCCCGCGATCTCCCGGATCTCGCGGACCTTCTCGTCGATGAACGTCTTCGGTTTCAGATCTTTCGCCTTGATCTCCCGGTACTTCATGAACCCCCTCCTCGAATGGATGTCCCCGCTGCCGGGCCCAGGGCCGGACGCAGGGTATCGGTTCTGTAACACAGCCTTCGGACTTCTTCCAGCCTTTTGATGCGCCATCGCCCCGTCGACCCGTCGCCGCACATGCCGTCTTGACAATTTCATCCGCATATTTTATGGTTTCGCCACAATTGAGGTGCGCGCAAACGGGTCCGGGGGAATGCTTCCGGAGGACTTGCCGATGGTCGGGCCGCCATCTGATCGATCGAAGATGGCGGCCTTTCTCGTCTGATGCGAGGGGTGCCGTCGAAAGGAGCTGCAGATGAGAAGAGCCCGCTCTATCCCCGCAATCGTCACGATGCTTCTCTTCTTCGCCACGTCGTCCATGGCGGGGGATTTCGGCTGGGTCGGGGATTTCAACCTCCGCGCGGATAAAAATCCCAGGGATTTCCGGGCACGGCTGGCAAGCCGTTTCCAGGCGGGGGACGAACAGATCGGCGCCGTGATCGACGACGTGTCGAAGCCCTCGGAGGCCTACATCGTTTTCCGGCTCGAGGAGATGTCGGGGCAGCCGCTGGACCGGGTCATGGCGGAATACGAATTCTGCAGGAAGAAAGGATGGGACGTCATCGCGAAACGCCTGGGCATCCGGCCCGCATCCAGGGACTACCGCAAGCTGAAGGCTCGCCAGGATCTCTACGGCTGCAATGACCCCGCGCCGGAAAAGGAAAGGGACAACGTGAAGCGGGCGCAATGACGCCTCTGCCCCCGCCCGGGGAACGGGCAGCATCCGTTCTTTCTTCCCGGCATCCGTCTATTTCTTCAGGGTCTTCGTGAAAATCGCCTCGGCTTTCTTCGCATGGTCCTCGGCCTTCTGTGCGGCGGTTTCCGCACGGGTCGCCGCCTCGCCGGCCTTTTCAGCCTGGCGCGCGCAGTCCTGCACCGCGGCCTTGGCCTCCGCAGCATCCTTGGAGGCCTGATCGGCTTTCTGCATGGCCTGCTGGACCTGCGTCTCGAGGCGTTTCAGATCATCGTCCTTCGTCGCACAGGCCGTGAAGGACACCATCACGACAAAAGCAAGGGCAGCAACAAGCAGACGAGTGTTCATCTTCCGGCTCCTTTCTTTCCCGTTCGGGAGGGTGATCTTTTTTTACCGCTGCCGTCGCGGCCTGCTCCCCGTTCGCTTTCGGCGCCGAGGCGAACGGGTGTTCACGGACGCCCTTCATCCCCCAGGAGAAGGGCGGCGGGAAACCGCGAAAAGACCTCCCCCAGGGGAAATTCGCCGGCGAAGCGTTTCTTCTCGCCCGTAATGACGTCCCTCCAGAGGCGCGGCATCCCCTCCACCCGGCGGATGGCCGTGTCCAGCCACACGGGTGTGCCCAAGGGAAGATCGCCGTTCCTCACCACCGATGCGAGCAGCCGGGGAACCGCAACGAACGCCCAGTCCGTGCCGTCGCGCCGGGCAAAGGCGACGGCGTGCTTCCGATACCGACCCTTTGCAGCGAGCGGGACCATCTCCCCGTCACGCAACAGACCGGCATGGTCGCGTCTCGCCGAAAGGGCCCGCCAGATCAGAAACAGCTTTACGCGGCCGTCTTCCATGGACTGCAGAAGTTCTTCCACCAGCGACGCCGGCCCGCTCTCATAACGCTCCCTGATCCCGGCCAGGGCCCTCCGTCTGAGGCCGAAATCCACGGGGCGGCGATTGTCGGGATCAACGAGGCTGTAATCCCGCATCTCCGTACCCTGGTAGAAGTCGGGAACGCCCGGTGACGCGATCTTCAGGAGCACCTGGGAGAGGGAGTTGAGCATCCCGTACCAGGAAACCAGGCCGCAGAACCGATCGAGGGCATTGAGGAACCGGGATCCCTCTCCGGGTGTCAGCATCGATTCGACAAATTGCAGGCACGCCGTCTCGTACCTTTCGTCGGGGTCCGTCCACGAGGTATGGGTCTTCGCTTCCCGGGCCGCCTTGAGGACATAGGCCTTGATCCGCTCCCGGAAGGCCATCGTGGCGCCCTCCGGGGTCAGGGCGCCGACCAGGGCTTGATAGATCAGGTACTCCAGGTTGCGGTCCGGCGCCGGGGCTCCGGCAACCGCGGACTTTTTCCTGCGGTTGAGCCGGCTCCAGTGCCGTACCGTTCTCGCCCAGAGCCCGGGCATCTCGGAGAGCACGCTGATCCGTGCCCGATGGTCCTCTCCCCGCTTGGTGTCGTGGGTGGCCGTGGCGTTGAGGCCGTAAGGCCAATGCTCGCGGCGCGCCCTGAGAAATTCGAAAAAGTCCTCCACGGAGCTTCCGAACCGATCCGGGTGACCGCCGACCTCGTTGAGAGACATCAGGCGGTTGTAGACGTAGAGCAGCGTGTCTTCGAACCCCTTCGCCGCCAGCGGCGGGGTGAGCTGCTGAAACCGCATCCGCCACTCCCGGGCATCGCCGGGATGAGGCGCGCCCGGGCGCTCGCGCGCCTCATCGAGCAGCAGGGCCTCGAGAAAATCGATTTCCTCTCCCTGTCCAGGCAACCGCTGCCGGGCAAGCGCCGCGGCATTTCGGATGTACCCCGCGTCGACTGCGCGGATCGGTTCCGAGGCCGCGTAGGTCCGGTAGACGGGAAAAACCGTCAGGATTTGCGCCAGGGCCTCCCTGAGGCGTTCCCCCGTCAGGTCGCGGCCCCGGCGCGTCCCGCGGGCGACCCTCTCTGCGAGCCTCGCCAGACGATCGAGATCTGCCGCGAACAGCCGCTCCAGAACGAGACGCTTCTTCTCCGCGAGCAGACCGCCGTACGTCTTCGTGCAGCCCGTGAAGCGGCAGTACAGGCGGTCGAAAGAGGCTTCGCTCTCGCCCCGCACGAACAGCCCGTTGACGGCGTTCAGAAAATCGTATCCCGTCGTGCCCTGCGCCGGCCAGGGCCGGGGCAGTTCCTCGCCCGGTGCGAGGATCTTCTCGACAATGATGTAGAGGCCGGGAAAGACATGCCTCAAACGACCGAGATATCCCGAGGGGTCAAAAAGCCCGTCGACGTGATCGACGCGCAGGCCCGTGATCCAACCCCGCGAGACGAGCCGGCCGATGAGATCATGCGTCAGGCGGAACACGTCGGCATCCTCGACGCGGATCCCGATCAGGTGGTTGATGTCGAAGAACCGGCGGTAGTTGACGCATTCCGCCGCGACGCGCCAGTGGACAAGCCGGTAGAACTGCCGCGACAGGATCCCGTCGAGGATGCCGAAGCGCTCGGGATCGCCCGGTGTGCCGTTGACCTCCCGAAGCCTTTCGTCGAGAGCCTCCCGCACCTCTCCGTCGGATCGACAGAGGTCCCGGAGCGTTTCGTCCAGGCAGGCCCTTTCCCCGCCGCCGATCTCGACGGCCGTTCCGCCGCCCAGGCCCTCGAGGCGCAGCAGGATGCTTCGAAAGGCTTCGTATCCGCGGGCAGCCGACTTCTCCAGCAGCAGGCCCATGACCGGCCCGAGGACGGCGGCCCAGGATTCCCGCCGCAGGGGAAACCGGTGGTCTGCGTACCGCACCGACAACCCTCCCGCGTCGAGGGCAACGGCGATGTCGCCCCGTTCGAGACATATCCCGTAGGGTGCGGCCAGGACCGGGACGAGAACCCGTCCCGGCGTCCCGCAGGCGGACCCTTCCCAGTCGATGTCGAACATTCCGGCGCAGGGCGACCGGGGGCCTTTCTCGAGAACGTCCGCCAGGTACCGGTTGCCGCTGTCGAAGGCCATGTGGTTCGGCACGATGTCCTGGATCCAGCCCATGCCGTGACGGCCGACGGTTTCCATCAGCAACTCGGCATCACCAACCGTCCCCAGCTCGGGGTTCAGGGTGTTCGGGTCAATGATGTCGTAGCCGTGCAGACTGCCCGGCCGCGCCTTGAAGATCGGGGAGGCGTACAGGTGGGAGACCCCCAGGTCCGCAAGGTAGGGAACGATCACCGCCGCCTCCCTGAACCCGAAGCCGGCGTTGAACTGTATACGATAGGTGGCGGTCGGGAGATCCATCGTCTTTCCCCTCATTCGGGTCGCCCGTCGCAGCGATCCTCACCCCGGAAACCGGATCCGGAGAAGCCCGCAGAGGTTGCGGAACCTCAGCTCGCGCTCCCGCGCGGCTTCCTCCGTCCCGCCCTCCGCGGACGCGAAGAGGGCATCGGGGGATTGCGCGAGCGCATAACAGAGGTTCTGCACGCGCCACAGGTTGACCTGGAAGGGCACCGCATCCAGGAGCCCGAGACCGGTCTCGAGCCTTCGGAGGTGCCCGTGCGCGCCGGGCTCGAGATACAGCCGTTCGGCCATCCGCTCCAGGTTCTGCCGGAACGAGTATTCGAGGGTCTCCCGCTCGAGCGGGATCTCCTCCACCGCTGCCTGGTCCAGGCAGGCCCGAATCTGGACCGGGTCGATCTCCTCGCTGTGCAGAAACCGGTTCAGGGCTGCATTGACCACAAAGGCCGCCGCGGTGACGAGAACCGCCGGCGGCGGGATCCCGCCCTCCTTCAGGAATCGCATCAGCGGGCCGTAGGGCTTGTAGAACTGCCGGTACACGGCCTCGGCGTCCCGCAGGGTCTCGTCCAGGATGAAGTTGAGAATTTTCCGCTGCTCGTCGCGGAACAGCGACTTGAGGGAAAAGGTCGACGCCCCGAAGTGCTTGTCCATCATGCGGACCGTCTCGGGGAAATCGGCCCGCTGGAACGCCGCGAAGGCCTCGGCGGCAAGTTTCCGGTACTGGCTTTCCCCCATGAAAGGCCGCACGCCGCAGCTCAGCGTGTGCTCCCCGAAGTGCAGCGCCGCGAAGGTGGTTCTCATCCGCTCCTGCGTGATGTCCGAACTCACCCAGGCCCTGCCGACAGCCAGCCTGACGCTTCCCGAGAACTCCGTCCGGTAATCCTCCCGGTCGACCCGGTAACAGAACACCTGAGTCGCCTCGGTGTACGGCTCGAAGAGGGAGCTGACGGCGTAATGGGCGCCGACACGGATGAGATCGAGCGCCGCGGGTTTGACGAACTTTTCGAAGACCCTTCGCCCGTCGCGGTGCTCGGGCATGTTGCTCTTCGCAGCCTCGAGACGCGCGAGAAAGGCCGGTTCGTGATCCTCCCCGAAACTCTCGAGGGCCAGCTGCAGGGCACGGCCGGCGTACTGGAGAACCTGGACGGTCTCCAGCCCCGAGATCTCGTCGAAGAACCACCCGCAGCTCGTGTACATGAGCAGGCAGTGCCGCTGCAGCTCCAGGAGCTTGACCGCCCGGACCCTGTTTTCCGGACTCATCCGCCGGCGGGCATGGCGGGAGAAGAAGGCCTCGGCGTTCTCCTCGGATCGATCGAGGATCAGACCGATGTAATCATCCCGGGCGGCCCAGGGGTCTTTCAGAAGAGCCCTGGCTTCCCGGTCATAGGCCTCGGCCAGGGTGTCCCGTAGCCAGTCCAGGGCGTTGCGCAGCGGCTCCCGCCAGTTCTGGTTCCAGCCCGGCCGGCCCCCGCTGTTGCACCCGCAGTGCCGGTACCAGCGCTCCACGCCGTGGGAGCAGCTCCAGGAGGTCCGCTCGCGGATCTCCACCTCCATCGACGGCGGGTGCTTCTCCAGGAATTCCCCGTAGACGCTCAGCCGAACGTCCTCCCGGGATTCGATCGTGTGCAGGGCGCTGGCCAGGGCCATGTCGCCCCGGTGGTGATGGTGCCCGTAGGTCTCCCCGTCCGTGGCGATGTGGACGATCTGGGGTCCCCGGCGATCGGCGGAAAAGCAGTTCACGAGCCGGTCCACGAGAGCCTCGCCCCGGGAGAGCAGATTGTCGAAGGCCACGTCGCGGGCGACGGCGCCGTCGTAGAAGAACAGGGCGATGCTGCGCCCGGAGGGGAGACTGCAGCGGTAAGCCGACGTCGGGTCGATGCTGCCGTCGCCGACGTCCCTCCATTCCCCCCCGGGCTGCCTCACCCGGGCGGCCTGGTGCTGCGCGAGGATGGTGAAGCGGATCCCCTGCTCCGCCAGGATGTCGAGCGTCTCGATGTCGACGGCCGTCTCGGGGAGCCACATCCCCTCGGGCCGCCGCCCGAAGTGGTGCTCAAAGTCCCGGATCCCCCAGACCACCTGGGTCACGCGGTCCCGGCGGTTCGCCAGCGGGAGGATCATGTGGTTGTACGCCTGGGCCATGGCCGACCCGTACCCCGAGAAACGGGCGCGGCTCTCGCGGTCGGCCTCGCGGATCGCGTCGTAGACCCCGGGCGAGTTTCCCTTCAGCCACGCGAGCAGCGTGGGGCCGAAGTTGAAGCTCATGCGGGCGTAGTTGTTGACGAGCTGGCTGATCCACCCCTCGCCGTCGAGAATGCGCGAGACGGAATTCGGCGCGTAACACTCCGCCGTGATGCGCTCGTTCCAGTCATGGTAGGGACGCGCGGAGTCCTGGATCTCGATGGCCTCGAGCCACGGGTTTTCACGGGGCGGCTGGTAAAAGTGGCCGTGGATGCAGATGCAGCGTTCCATCGCTCACGCTCCTTTCACTCGGAAATACAGGGATGCCGACTCGCCGGCCACATCGATCCGGACTTCGCCCCCCGAGTCGAAATGCTCCGGCAGGCGGCTTCCCGGACCGGCCCAGCGCGTCTCGGAGGAGTCGAGCCGCCTCGACCAGCGCCCCTCCGGAACGGGAAGGACGATCGACGCGGACCGCTGACCGAAGTGAAGAATGGCAGCGGCGTCG
>CAYZKT010000033.1:17502-18775 GCA_964478885.1 uncultured Syntrophaceae bacterium
GCCGGGTCCGAGTGATCGATGAAGTAGGCAAAAGGGGCCGTCTCGCCCCACTCCTCGCCCATGAAGAGCAGCGGCGTGTACGGCGAGAGCAGGACGGCGCCGGCGGCCAGCTTCAACGCCTCGAAGCCGACGAGCGCGCTCAGCCGGTCCCCCCGGGCGCGGTTCCCGACCTGATCGTGGTTCTGGGCATAGACGACGAGACGCTCCGTCGGCAGAGCCCGCGACGACCTGCCGTAGCGGCGCCGGCGGTAGACCGAGTAGTCCCCCGTGAAGACAAATCCCTCGCGGAAAGCTTTCTTCATCTGGTCGAAACGGCCGAAGTCTACGTAGTAGGCCTCCCTCTCCCCCGTCAGGAGCGCGTGGAGGGCATGATGGAACCCGTCGTTCCAGAGCGCGTCGAGACCCAGGCCGCCTTCCTCAACGGGTCGTGCGAACCGCGGATCGTTGAGATTGCTCTCCGCGATCAGGTGAAGGGGGCGGCCGGAGGCATTCGATTCGCCGTGCACGGCTTCGGCCAGCTCTTCCAGGAAGGGACGCGCCGACTGGTCGACGATGCCGTGGACCGCGTCGAGGCGGAACGCGTCGACATGATACTCCCGGATCCAGTAGCGGGCGTTCTCGATGAAGAAGCGCCGCACGTCGTCGCTCCAGGGGCCGTCGACGTTCAGTGCCGCACCCCACGGCGTCTTGTGGGCGTCGCTGAAGTAGGGGGCGAAGTCGGCCAGGTAATTCCCCTCGGGGCCGAGGTGGTTGTAGACGACGTCTAGCACCACGGCGATCCCTCTGCGGTGGCAGGCGTCGACGAGCCGCTTCAGTCCCTCGGGGCCGCCATAGGAGTGCTGCACCGCGAAGGGATAGACCCCGTCGTAGCCCCAGTTCCGCTCGCCGGGAAACTGCGCGACGGGCATGAGCTCCAGGGCCGTGATGCCCAGCTCGACGAGTTCGCCGAGATGCCGGATGACGCCTTCGAACGTGCCCTCGGGACTGAAGGTCCCCACGTGAAGCTCGTACAAGATGAAATCGCGAAGGGCCATTCCGGTCCAACTGCCGTCTCCCCACCCGAAACGGGGATCGACGACTCGCGAGGGGCCGTGCACGCCCTGGGGCTGGTGGCGGGACGCGGGGTCGGGCCGCTCGAGTCCCCCGTCGAGCCGGTACAGGTAGAGTGCGCCGGGCGCGACTCCGTCGGCAACGGCCCGGTGATACCCCCGGTCGTCCCGTTCCATGGCGATGAGCCGCTTTTCGGGGGCGACAATCCGAACCTCGACGCGCT
>CAYZKT010000034.1:0-718 GCA_964478885.1 uncultured Syntrophaceae bacterium
TACCAGATCACGGGCCGCATCGACGACGTCATCAACGTCTCCGGTCACCGCATGGGGACGGCGGAGGTCGAGAGCGCCCTGGTCGCCCACCCGAAGGTGGCCGAGGCCGCCGTGGTCGGCTACCCCCACGACATCAAGGGGCAGTCGATCTACGCCTACGTCACCGTGAAGACGGGCGTGCAGAAGTCCGACGATCTCAAGAAGGAGCTCACCGCCCACGTGCGCACGCTCATCGGCCCCATCGCGACGCCCGAGAAGATCCAGTTCGCCGACGGTCTGCCCAAGACCCGCAGCGGAAAGATCATGCGCCGCATCCTCAAGAAGGTGGCCGCCAACGAGATCGGCGACATCGGCGACACCACGACGCTGGCCGACCCCTCCGTGGTCGACGACATCGTGAAGAACAGGCTGTAGAAAGAAGGCTAAAGGCTAAAGGCTAAAGGCTAAAGGCTAAAGGCAGGACACTCCTGACCCTTCGCCTTACGCCCTAAGCCATTCGGTGAAGCAAACGGCATAGGGCGAAGGGCTCGAGGCGGAAAGGGAGAGAGGAGCCTGGTTTTCGACTCCGGGACCTGCAGCCGGATGCCAAGAGAATATCAACCAATGTGGGTCCGCGAATCGTCGGGCTGCCGGGTGGCCGCCCGACCGGACGCGCCCCCAGTAACGACGCCTGCGTCAAAAGTAATGAAATCGGGTAACACTGAACCGCCAAAGAAAA
>CAYZKT010000034.1:728-18454 GCA_964478885.1 uncultured Syntrophaceae bacterium
ACGGGAGAGAGGGAATGTGACGTTTGCATTCGCCTAACGCCTCATGCCTAACGCCCAATGCCTAAACGATAGCATAACAACATGTGGGCCCGCGGATCGTCGGGCCGCCGGAGGGCGGCCCGGCGGCCCGCGTCCGAAGAAAGGAGGCAGCTGTGAACATTATTGCATGCGTGAAGCAGGTTCCCGACACGGAAACCCTGATCAAGGTAAAGCCCGACGGATCAGGCATCGTAGAGGACGGGATCAAGTGGGTCATGAACCCCTATGACGAGTTCGGCGTCGAAGAGGCGCTGAAGCTGAAGGAAAAACTCGGCGGCGACGTGACCATCGTGTCCGTCGGCCCGGCACGGACCATGGAGACCATCCGCACGGCGCTCGCCATGGGGGCCGAGAAGGGCATCCACATCGACGACCCGTCCCTCAACGGCGCCGATGCCTACACGACGGCCCAGGCGCTGGCCGCCGCCATCAAGGGGCTTCCCTGCGACATCATCTTCTGCGGCCAGCGGGCCATCGACGGTGATGTCGGCCAGGTCGGCTCGGTTCTCGCCGACATGCTGGGGCTCCCCTCGGTCACGCTCGTGACGAAGCTCGAGATCGCCGGTACGGCCGTGAAGGCCCAGAAGGCCATCGAAGGGGCGACCGTGACGATCGAGACGAGCCTTCCCTGCGTCATCACGACGCAGAAGGGGCTCAACGAGCCGCGCTACGCGTCCCTGCCCGGCATCATGAAGGCCAAGAAGAAGCCCGTCGACGTGAAGAACGCGGCGGCCATCGGGGTTTCCGCCGCCGTCAAGGCTAAGGTTGCCAAGACCGTACCGCCTCCGGCAAGAGCTCCCGGAAAGATCCTCCAGGGCGATGATCCGGCACTGAAGGCTCAGGAGCTTGTGAAGCTGCTGCGGGAAGAGGCGAAAGTGATCTAAGGAAAGGAGGAGGTACCGAACCATGGCAAAAGGTGTATGGATCGTTGCAGAAGTGAGAGACGGGGCTTACCGCAAGGTGAGCTTTGAGATAGCCAGCGCGGCCCGCAAACTGGCCGACGAGCTGGGTGACGAGGTTTGCGCCGTCCTGTGCGGCTCCGGTATCGAAGGCAAGGCCGCCGAACTGGGCAAGTACGGCGTGGACAAGGTGTACGTGGCCGACAATGCCGCCCTGGAACCCTACACGACGGATGCGCACGCGGCGGCGGTTGCGAAGATCGTGAAGGAGAAGGATCCCGCCATCCTGCTGCTGGGCGCTTCGGTTCAGGGCAAGGACCTCTCGGCGAGACTCGTGGGCAAGCTGGCCAACGGGTTGGCCACGGACTGCACCGCCTTGAAGATCGAGGGCGGCAAGCTCGTCGCAATCCGGCCCATGTACGCCGGCAAGTGCTTCGGCGAAGTGGCCTTCGAGGCCGCTCCCGCCATGGCGACGCTGCGCCCCAACGTGTTCCCCATCGTGGAGAACGCGAAGGCCGGCGCCGTCGAGAAGTTCGACCCGGCTCTCGACGCGGGCCAGCTGAAGACCAAGGTGGCCGAGATCGCCAAGGACACGAGCGGCAAGATCGAGCTCACCGAGGCGAACATCATCGTTTCCGGCGGCCGCGGCATGAAGGGCCCCGAGAACTTCCCCCTGCTCGAAGAGCTGGCGAAGGTCCTCGGCGCCGCCGTCGGCGCTTCCCGTGCGGCTGTCGACGCCGGCTGGCGTCCCGCCACGGACCAGGTCGGCCAGACCGGCAAGACCGTGTCGCCGAACCTCTACATCGCCTGCGGCATTTCAGGTGCCATCCAGCACCTCGCGGGCATGAGCTCCTCGAAGTTCATCGTCGCCATCAACAAGGACCCCGAGGCCCCCATCTTCCAGAGGGCGGACTACGGGATCGTGGATGACCTCTTCAAGGTCGTCCCCGAGATCACGACAGCGGCGAAGAAGCTTCTGGCGTAGTGAGACAACGCGGGGCCGGCCCCGATGAGGGGCCGGCCCCGATTCCTCTTTGGAACAAAACATCAGTCCTGCCCGGCCCCACCGGGCGCCTCCGTTTACGCCGAACCTCGTCTGAAAGCCATCTCCACCGGATGAACGTCGACGGAAGCGCCCCACGAATGTCCGGCCCCCGGCGCCCGGGAAAACCCGGGGACGCGCCGCAGGGTGCCGCCCGGCAGGCTGAGAGACGATTCATCGGATGCGTTGCGCAGCCGGGAGCGCACTTCCCGGGGCGGGCGAAGAGAGAAAGGGAGAGAGGGAGAGGTAGAGAACCGGAACGGGGCGTCCGAGGCCCCGGGCGCGCGCGACGGCGCGCAATCCTGTCCGGCTCCTTCCTGACCGGTAAGCCCTTCTGCACGGGGCTTTGCAACCAGAACAGTGGAATGGAGGACGTGACGTATGCAAAACATGGTATTTGGGCCCGGCAACGAGGGGAGGGAGGTATTCTGGAATACCGTCAACTATCAGATCCCCCTCGACATCTTCGCACTCATCGCCCTGGCCATCATGGGCTGGGGGCTCTATAATCGCTCGAATCTCTGGAAGGCCATGGGGAAGGCCGAAGTCCGGGACGACAACCGGGGCGAGCGCTTCAAGAACCTGTTCCGGAACGGCATCCTGCAGCTCTCCGTCTGGCGGGACTTCTACCCCGGACTGATCCACGGTCTCATCTTCTTCGCCTTCTTCGTCCTGATATGGGGAGCCGCCATCGACGCCACCTCGTTCTACACGGGAGTCCACCTGCCCGGCAAAGGGTACCTGGCCTTTTCCTTCATCATGGATCTATTCGGCCTCTTTGCCATCGTGGGCGTTATCCTGGCGATCGACCGGCGCTACATCAAGAAGCCCGACCGCCTGGGCTACAAGGGCACTCCGGACAACCGGCCCGAGGACGCCATCGTGCTCCTCCTCATCCTGGCCATCATGGTGACGGGGTACATCGTCGAGGGCATCCGCATCGTCGCGACGGGAAACCCCGACTTCGAGAAGTGGTCCTTCCTGGGCTACATGGTGGGCCAGTTCTTCGTCGGGATCAACGTGGAAACCCTCAAGATCTCCCACAAGGTGCTGTGGTGGACGCACGCCTTCCTGGCCTTCGGTTTCATCGCCTACATCCCCTTCTCGAGGCTGCTGCACATCGTGACCTCGCCGGCCAACCAGTTCATGGCCACCCTGAAGCCCGTGGGGCAGCTTGAGCCCATCCGCGACTTCGAGAACGCCGAGAGCTTCGGCGTGGGCAAGCTCGAGGAGTTCACCTGGAAACAGATCTTCGACAGCGATGCCTGCACGCGCTGCGGCCGCTGCCAGAACGGATGCCCGGCCTACCTGACGGGCAAGGAGCTCTCGCCCAAGAAGCTCGTCCAGGACATCAAGGACCACTGGCTGACGCGCGCCCCGCTCTACGCCGCCGCCGCCAAGGCCGCCAAGACGGCGGGCCCCGACGCCGCGGCCCCCGAGATTCCCGAGAGCGAAAAAAGCCTCATCAACGACGCCGTGGGCGTCAACCCTGTCTGGGACTGCACGAACTGCATGCACTGCATGGAGCACTGCCCCGTGATGATCGAGCACGTGCCCAAGATCGTCGACATGCGGCGCTACAAGGTCCTCATGGAGGCCGACTTCGCCCCCGAGCTCCAGCTGACCTACCGCAACATGGAGAACAACTCCAACCCCTGGGGCATCGGCGCGCACATGCGCGGCGACTGGGCCAAGGAACTGGGCGTGAAGACCATGGCCGAGAACCCCGAGGCGGAGTACTGCTGGTACGTGGGCTGCGCCGGCGCTCTGGAAGACCGGGGCAAGAAGGTCTCGGCGGCCTTCGCGAAGATCCTGCAGGCCGCGGGCGTCAACTTCGCCATCCTCGGCGCCGAGGAGAGCTGCTGCGGCGATTCGGCCATGCGCGGCGGCAACGAGTACCTCTACCAGGCGCTGGCCCAGGCCAACATCGAGGTGATGAACGGCTACGGGGTCAAGAAGGTCATCACCACCTGCCCCCACGGCTACAACCTGATCAAGAAGGACTACCCCCAGCTGGGCGGCACCTACGAGGTCTACCACCACACGGAGATCATCGCCGATCTCATCGCCAAGGGGAAGATCAAGCCTTCGAAGGCCACCGAAGGCCTCTTCACCTACCACGACTCGTGTTTCCTGGGCCGCTACAACAAGGTCTACGACCAGCCCCGGAAGATCCTCCAGGCCGTGCCCGGGCTCAAGCTCGTGGAGATGGAGAAGCACCACGACCACGGGTTCTGCTGCGGAGCCGGCGGCGGCCGGATGTGGATGGAGGAGCACCACGGCGAGCGGATCAACAACTATCGCACCGACATGGCGCTGGCCGTCAACGCCACGGCAGTCGCCACGGCCTGCCCCTTCTGCAACACCATGATCATGGACGGTCTCAAGGCGCGCAACGCCGAGGAGAAGGTCATCGCCAAGGACATCGCCGAGATCGTCTGGGAGGCCATGGAGACGCAGGAGGCGCCGAAGGAGGAACCGAAGGAGGAACCGAAGGAGGAACCGAAGGCGGAGGCCTGAGAACCGGTTGATCGGGACCGGGACGGCATGACCGCCGGTCAGTGGAATTGCTGAGAGATAGTCCCTGCCTGCATCCGCGGGCAGGGACTTTTTTTTATAAATTCCATTGACATAGCGATGAAGTTGTGTCAACAAAAGCCGCAAGAGGAGAGCGCCCGTCCGGGCGCAGATTGCATCATCAGTTCTTTCATTACAGGAGGGGGTATTATGTCTAGGAGGAGGCTCGTCTATTCGTTTTTAACCGTCGTTTTCGTTCTTTTCCTTTCCACGTCCGCGTTCGGCGCCGGTTTCGCGCTCTATGAGGGCAGCGCCCGCGGCAACGTCCTCGGCGCGGGCCTCACGGCCACGGCCGACGATCCTTCCGCCGTCTTCTACAACCCGGCGGGCATCACCCAGCTCAAGGGAAAACAGACCATGGTAGGCGTCACGTTCATCACCCCGATGATCAGCGTCGAGACGCAGGGTGTGCCGACGCTGGGGACCGTGACGAACGACTTCAAGCGCAACTGGTTCTTCCCACCCCACGCCTACTACACCCATCAGTTGAATGACAAATGGTGGGCGGGATTCGGCCTGTTCTCCCGCTTCGGCCTCGGCACGGAGTTCGACTCCAACTGGCCCGGCCGCTACAACAGCTACAAGGCCAATATCCAGACCATCGAGCTCAACCCCAACATCGCCTACAAGATCAACGACAAGCTCTCCATCGCGGGCGGCCTGAGCCTAATGTGGTTCGACCTCGAGCTCTGCCGGAAGCTCAACACGGGGGCCCTCGGCGTGGGTGACACGGATTTCCAGCTCGACGGCGACTCCTTCGGCTGGGGTCTCAACCTCGCCATCCATTACAAGCCGACGGACTGGATGCAGGCAGGCGTCTCCTACCGCAGCCGCGTCAGCCAGCACGTGGAAGGCGACGTGAGTGTCAGCCGCCAGATCACGATCCCCGGGGCCGTGAACATCACCAACATGCCTGCATCGGGCAACCTCCATCTGCCCGACATGATTTTTGCGGGCGTCAACTTCAACGTGAGGCCCGATCTCACGCTGGGCGGCGGTATCTACTGGACCCGGTGGGACACCTACGACAAGCTGGAAATCAATTTTGAAAGGCCCTTCGGCGCCCCTCCGGCATCGAAGTCGAACACCCGCAAGGCCTGGGACAACGTCTACCGCTTCCTGATCGGCACGGAGTGGAAGGTCAACCCGAACTGGGACCTTCGTCTGGGTTATGCCTTCGACGAATGCCCGGCGCCGGATGACACGGTCGACTACATCCTGCCCGACAACGATCGCCACATGTTCAGCTTCGGCTTCGGCTATCACAAGAACAACTGGGCCCTCGATTTCTCCTATACGTACATGCTGATCCTGGATCGCAACGAGATCGCGGCGCGGCCGACCCAGGGCATCTACGCCGGCAAGTTCTCCGATGGCGATGCCCACCTGATCGGCCTGAGCTACACCTACAAGTTCTAAACATGAGTTCGAAAGGAAGCCCGGACATTATCGGGCTTCCTTTCGAACCGGCAAAGGGCATAAGGCTAAAGGCTAAAGGTAAGAGGGATTCACTTCTCTCCGTACGATAAACCTTGTGCCCTTCGAGTTTATCCCGTTCCTTCACCACAAGTCCTTAGCGCTAAGCCTGTTCAGGGTGATCTCCTGTTTTTCACCCTCAGCCCATTGCCTCACGCCCTTAGCCTTTTTAGGAGGGTTCCCTGTTCTTTGCCCTAAGCCTTAAGCCACTTTCATGAGGTGTCCGATGGCCTACGAAGACTCCATCTACTACAAGAAGCCTTGGCTCAAGTCCTACGAGCCGGGGGTGCCGGCCACGATCAACTACGAAGAGATCACCATGCCCGACATCCTGGACCGGACGGCGGCAAAGTACCCCGACAAGGCCGCCCTGATTTTCCAGGGCTACTCGATCACCTATCGTCAGATGAAGGACATGGTGGACCGCTTCGCCACATGCCTGACCGATTTCGGGGTGAAGCAGGGCGACGCCGTGGCGATCCTGCTGCCTAACATGATCCCCCAGGTGATTTCCTACTACGCGACGCTTCGTATCGGGGCCATCACCGTGCTCAACAACCCGCTCTATTCAGACCGGGAGCTGGAGCACCAGTTCAACGACTCGGGTTCGAAGGTGCTCATCACGCTCGACCTGCTGGGCGATCGCATGATCGCGCTACGGCCCAAGACGAAGGTCAAGCAGATCGTCTACACCTCCATCGGCGACTACCTGCCCTTCCCGAAGAGCCTGCTTTTCCCGCTCGTGGGAAAGAAGAAAAAGATGGCCGCCGACGTGAAGCCGGCGCCCGACGTGTACAAGTGGAAGGACTGCATTGCCAAGTACGGCCCGAATCCGCCGAGGCCGAAGATCGGCTTCGAGGACGTGGCCATGTACCAGTACACGGGCGGCACCACGGGCGTCTCCAAGGGCTGCATGCTCACCCACGCCAACCTGAGCAAGCAGATCCAGCAGGCCGAGGCCTGGTTCCAGCGGTTCAAGAAGGGCGACGAGATCTGCCTCGGGGCTCTTCCCATCTTCCATGTCTTCGGCATGACGGGCGCCATGAACATCTCCGTCCACATGGGCTGGACGGACGTCCTCATCCCGCGGCCACAGCCGCCGCAGCTTCTGGAAGCGATCCGCAAGTTCCGGCCCACCTTCGCGGCGCTGGTGCCCACCATGTACATCGGGATGCTTAACCACCCGGACCTGAAGAAGACGGACATGTCCTGCATCAAGGGGGCCTTCTCGGGCAGCGCGCCGCTTCCCGTCGAGGTCATCCACGAGTTCGAGCGGCTCACGGGGGCCGTCATCGTCGAGGGCTTCGGGATGACGGAGACGACGCCGGTTGTCCACGTAAACCCCTTCGGAGGCGGCGTCCGCAAGGTGGGAAGCGTGGGCGTGCCCATCAGCGACACGGAGGCGCGCATCGTGGATCTCGATACGGGGCTCATCGACCTGCCCGTGAACACGCCGGGCGAGCTCATCGTCCGGGGCCCCCAGGTCATGAAGGGCTACCTCAACAAGCCCGAGGAGACGGCCTACACCCTTCGCGACGGCTGGTGCTTCACAGGGGACATCGCCACGATGGACGAGGACGGCTACTTCTTCATCGTGGACCGAAAGAAGGACATGATCATCTCGGGCGGCTTCAACATCTACCCGAGGGACATCGATGAGGTATTCTACGAGCACCCCAAGATCCAGGAGGCCTGCTCCATCGGCATCCCGGACCCCAAGCGGGGCGAGAACGTGAAGCTCTTCGTCGTCCTCAAGGAGGGCGAGACGGCGACCCAGGAGGAGCTCATCGACTGGGCCAAGGCGAAGCTTGCCACCTACAAACTGCCCTCGGAGATCGAGTTCCGCGCGGAGTTGCCCAAGAGTACCGTGGGCAAGGTCCTGCGCAAGGAGCTCAAGGCCGAGGAAATGGCCAAGCGCAAGAAATCGTAATACACGGCTAACGGCGCATTGAACGGAAACGGGGAGAATCCTTTTTGTCGGATTCTCCCCGTTTTTATCGACGTCTCGCAAAGCAACCGAATTCGTCATTCCCGCGGAAGCGGGAATCCATATGGGAAAAATCAGGGACGTTGTTGACTACGTTGACTAACTTTAAGGTAGGAAACTAGAGCGAGTTAGTCAACGTAGTCAACAACGTCCCTTTTCTTATTTTGTCCGCTTCTCCTCCTCCATACGCTTGATCTCCTCCGTTTCGTCCTTGTCCCGGAAGGAGATGACGATCTCGTAGGCCCCCTCGGAGACGACGGCGCGGAGCGGGAAGGGGGTCTTCTCGAAGACGCGGAGCATGGATTTGTTGTCGAGCAACACGTCGGCCCGGAACCCCTCGATGCCGCCCTGCTCTCGGGCGATACGGATCAGCAGGTTCAGCAGGTAGGTCGAGATCCCCTTGCCCTGGCAGGCCTCGTCGACGAGGAAGGCCGTGTCGGCGTAGGGCCTGTCCGGCAGCCGCACATAACGGCCCTCGGCGATGATCCGGTCGATGCCCTTTTCCTGGACGATCCCCACGATGGACATGACGCGGCGGTAGTCGACGTTGACGTACTCCTGCATTTTCCCGTGCGGCATGGTCTTGATGCGGGCAAAGTAGCGGTAGTAGACGGCCTGGTCCGAGAACCGGTAGAAGAGCCTGCGCATCTCGTCCTCGTCGG
Source organism: uncultured Syntrophaceae bacterium (assembly GCA_964478885.1). Classification (GTDB taxonomy): domain Bacteria; phylum Desulfobacterota; class Syntrophia; order Syntrophales; family UBA2192; genus UBA2192. The sequence continues at coordinate 9,411 of CAYZKT010000034.1, forward strand.
AGGGCTTAATCGGCCGGAAGTGAACTTTCAGGCCGTTCTTGAGGACCTCCGTGCGCGCCAGGGTCTCCGGGTAGAGATGGCCCGATTCGGCGAGGAAGATCTGGTCCCTGTAGAGCAGCTTTGCCGCCTTGGCCTGCTCTACGAGTTTGGGACGGTCGTCGGGGTGCGCGATATCGATCAGGGCCTGGGCCCTTTCCCGGATCGTCCTCCCCGTGAGAAAGGCGATCCCGTATTCCGTCACGACCATGTCGAGGGATTCCTGGTTGGTGAACTGGTTGGGGTAGTCGGCGATGGAGACGAGGATGTTCGACTCGCCCTTTCGGTTGCGGCTGGGCAGGGCGAAGATCGTGCGCCCCCCCCGGGAGAAGGCCGCCCCGGCGAAGAGCTCCGCCACGGCGCCCGCGCCTGCCGTCACGTTGCCCTTGCCGACGTGCAGGGCGATGCCGCCCGTCAGGTCGGCCTTGCGGGCGGGCAGGATGGCCATGAATCGGTTATTGAGCCCTATATTGCGGGGGTTCATGATGACGTCGATGGGCTGGAAGTCGACCAGCGCGTTGCCGTCGAGCCACTTCATCAACTCCGGGGTCCCCAACACGTAGGCCGCGACCGATTTGCCCGGGAAGAACCGCTTGCGGCGGTTGGTGACGGCCCCGGAATTCACGAGGTCCATGAGGGCGTCCGTGAAGAAAGGCGTGTGGATGCCCAGGTGCTTCTTTTTCCAGAGATGGCAGGCCAAGGCCTCGTAGATCGGCCCGATGGAAAAGGACAGGCAACTGCCGTCCTCCACCACCGAGGCAATGTGGCCGGCGATCCGGTCGAAGGCGTCCGGCACGGGCCAGCGTGGGAGGTAGATGGGGGGCTCCTTCGCCTCAACGAAAAAGTCGAAGTCATCGACATGCACAAAGGTGTCGCCGATCGTCCGGGGGATGCCGGGGTTGATCTCCGCCACGACGAGCGATGCCTGCTCCATGGCGTGACGGGCCACGTCGACACCGAGCCCGAGGCTGGCGTGCCCGTTCTCGTCGGGAGGGGTGATCTGGATGACGGCCACGTCGATGCGCACGGCCCCCGACTGGAAGAGCCAGGGGATCCGGGAGAAGCGGCTCGGGATGAGATCCACCCGGCCCGCCGTGACGGCTTCGCTGGCCACCCAGCCCGAGTAAAATGTCTTGAGGCGGTACTTCTTCGAGTACCGCTCGTCGATGGAGACGGTGTCGCCGAGGCTGACGAGCTGGATCAGCTCGAGGTCCTGCAGGTTACCCCGGTCCGAGGCCATGAGGTGCCTCACGAGGGTGCGCGGCTCGGCCATCCCCGTGCCGAGGAAGATGGTCATGCCGGGCTTGATCTTCTCGAGCACCTCTTCGGGCTTGACGATCCGGTCTTTCCAGAAGGGCGGGTTCTTGGGACCGTGGAGCACGGGGGCGTCACCTCAACCTTTGTTGCTTTTCATTATGATGTCGCACCCATACTCTGTCAATGTCATTTGCTCGGGCAAAATTTTGCTCGCGAATGGACGCTTTTAGACCGCTCTAACGCTTGCTCCACTGCAGGCGCAAAAACTCGCCCTTCGGGCTCAAACAGTTTGCGCTGCGGACGTTCCGCTTCGCGAAGAGCGGTTACCTGAAACACGTCCAACTTCGCTACGCAAAATCTTGCCAGAACAAATCTCGGGTAGTACTCTACTCACGAATGGACGGCCTTGCGCCAGTGGCAGTTTTCCGATCGGCTGTTCAAAAACGGTTAGATGCGAGGCGCCCGACAGTCCGAGGAGCGAAACGTACTTTGTCCGTACGTTGAGCGACGAGGACAGAGGGCAACAAAGCAGATGACCTTTTTTCAACAGCCGGCTAATCTTTCCAGAACAGTTTCAGCGGTTCTATATACTTCGGGTCTTCCTTCTCGATCACCTCGACAATCCCGGCGTGGAGCCTGCGCTTCATCTCGCCGAAGACGCCCCGCTTCTTCTGGAAGGTCTTCGCGAATGCCATCGTCTCGGCGATGAGCGTTTCCTCGTTGTCGCAGGCATTCACGAGAACGCCGCTTGCGGCCATTTCCTTCGCCGTGTAGCGCTTACCCGTCAGGGCCATCTCGTTGAACCTGTCGTAGGGGATGGCCTTCTTCAAGAAGGCGATCATCCCGGGCAGGAAGGGGATGCCGATGTCGATCTCGGGGAAGAAGAAAAACCCCTTGTCGGCGCGCATGAGCCGGAAATCGCAGGCGCAGGCCAGGATGGCCCCGTTGGCCGCGGCGTGGCCGTTGAGGCAGGCGATGACCGGCACGGGATAGAGGAGCACGCGCTTAAAGACCTTGTTGATCCCGTACATGAAGTCGCGGATTGCCTGGACGTCCTTCTGCTGCATCTTTCCCATGATCCAGGTCAGGTCGATGCCCTGGGACCAGCTCTTCGCGTCGCTGGACAGGATGACGGCGGATGCAATGGACGGGTCCTTTTCGATCTCATCGAGCGCCCCCAGGAAGGCCGCCACGAAATCCGGGTTGTGCCTGTTCTCTCCGTTGGTCAGGGTGATGACGGCGACACTCTCCTCTTTTTTCCACTCCAGAACGGCCATCTTCTCTCTCCTTTCGGATGATAAAGCCCGGCTTGATGCGTGAAGTGGACAGGCAAGACGCCTGTCCTACAAATGATGAAAATTATTTTGGTAGACCGGGCGTCCCGCCCGGCATCATTGCCCCGCGACAGCTGTGTCGAGGCGCTGCCTCGCGGCAGACGCTTCTGAAACGATGCGCTCCATCAGCTCGGCTACCGTCGGGACGTCGCGGACGAGCCCCGTCACCTGACCCACCGTGAGGACGCCCTTTTCGTTGTCCCCGTTTTCCGTGGCGATGCGGATGGCCTTGAAGGCATTGGCCATGAAGGCGAGCTGCTTTGCATTCTTCCAGCCCGAAACCATCACCCCGGCAAAAAGCTTCGCATAGGGGAGGCGGAGCATCGCGGCGATGTCCTTCGAATTGAAAAACGCCGCAGGCAGGTCGAGTCCTTTCCGAATCGCCTTCCGCGCCGCCGGCGTGTCGAGCACCCGGCAGGGCAGGCCGTCGAAGCGGACCGAGTAGAGGGTGTCCGAAACGTCCTTTTCTACGGAGAGTTTCTTGAAGGTATCGTGCAGCGGGCTTTCCTTCGTCGTCATGAAGCGCGTGCCCATGGCGATCCCCTCCGCTCCCAAAGCGAGTGCGGCTGCAAGGCCCCTGCCGTCCGCGAAACCGCCTGCCGCGATGATGGGGATCTTGACGGCGTCCGCGATACGGGGGACGAGCACCAGGCTGGTCACGTCGCCTCCGTGGGCGGCCGCCTCGTGCCCCGTGACCAGGAGAGCGTCGGTTCCGTACTCTGCCGCCCGCAGGGCATGGCGGTCATTGACGACGGTGGCGACCACCTTGCCCCCGTACTCATGGGCCGCCTTGACGAGCCAGTCCCCCTTCCCGAGGGAGAAGTTGATGACGGGGACCTTCTCCTCGAGAAGGACCTTGGCGTTGCGGGCCGCCCCGGGGAAGAGCAGCGTGGCGTTGGCCCCGAAGGGCTTGTCGGTGCGTTTTCGGATCTCGCGGATCGCCGCCCGCGTCTCGTCGGGGTGCAGCGGCCCCGTCGCGAGGATTCCCAGGCCGCCCGCGTTTGATACGGCGGCCACCATGCTCGGGACGCTGATCCAGCTCATGCCGGAGAGCACGACGGGGTAGCGGATCCCGAACAGTTCCGTGATCTTTGTCTTCATGACCCCCCTCCCGCCGTCAGCGAATTGACCAATGGTCGCATACTGACCGCCGGTCATCATTTTCACGAAATCCCCCCGCTGTCAAGGGAAAACTGCGGCTGATTTTGTTTGCGGGAAGAGGCGCGGGTGTGGCATTTGTAAAAACGGAAGTTATGAAGTTGTGAAGTTGCGAAGTTCGGAAATGCCGGTGCATGCCAGGGGCCTCTCCAAACGTCATAGCTTCTCAACTTCGCAGCTTCGCAGACTTGAATGTGAGATGACAGGAAAAGGCGATGACGCAGGTGGAACCGGTTAAGACCCGAATACTGATCGTCTACCACTCCCAGACGGGCAATACGGAGAAAATGGCGGAGGCCGTGGCCGAGGGGGCGGCGGCCATCGAGGGAACGGAGGTTGTCCTGAAACGGGCCGGCGAAACCACCCTGCAGGATCTCCTGGATTGCCGGGGACTGGCCATCGGCACGCCGGAGAACTTCGGGACCATGTCCGGCATGATCAAGGACTTCTTCGACCGCACCTACGAACAGGCGCGGGGCAAGGTGTTCCGCAAGCCGTACGTGGTCTTCATCAGCGCAGGCAATGATGGGACGGGGGCGTTGCGCAACATCGAGCGCATCGCCCTGGGCTACCAGTTCAAGAAGGTCTACGAGCCCGTGATCTCGAAGGGGGCGCTGTCGGAAGAGACACTGGAGAAGTGCAAGGAGTTGGGGCAGACACTGGCGGGCGGATGCGTCGAAGGGATTTATTGAGGCTGGTGACCGGGGGCGCATCCCGCGCGTGAAAAGAGAAGTTTCGAAGCTTAGAAGTTGAGAAGCTTGGAAGGGCTGAGAGCCTATCACATACTTTCAGCTTGTCCGAACTTCTCAACTTCACAGCTTCCTAACTTCTGCCCTTTCGAGAGAGGGGTGGTGGTAAAAGTAAGAGGGTCAGGGGGCATACCCCCTGACCCTCTTCTGTAATGCCGGTTAAGAGCTGACGCTCAGTGGACTACCGGGCGCCGAGCAGCTTGCGGGCGATGACCACGCGCTGGATCTCGTTGGTGCCCTCGTAAATCTGGCAGATCTTGGCGTCTCTCATATGGCGCTCTGCGGGGTATTCCTTGCAGTAGCCGTAGCCGCCGAAGATCTGGACGCCTTCGACGGCGGCCTTCATGGCCACATCGGAGGCGTACATCTTCGCCATGGCGGACTCTTTCTCGTAGTCCATGCCCTTGTCTTCCATCCAGGCGGCCTTCAGGAGCAGCAGCTCCGCCGCCTCGAGTTCCGTCGCCATGTCGGCGAGCTTGAACTGGATGGCCTGGAAGGTGGAGATGGGCTTGCCGAACTGCACGCGCTCCTTCGCGTAGTTCAGCGCGTCCTCGAGGGCGGCCTTGCCGATGCCGCAGGCCTGGGAGCCGATCCCGATGCGGCCGCAGTCGAGACCCATCAGCATCTGCTTGAACCCCTGGCCGATCTTGCCGAGGAGGTTTGCCGCCGGGACTTCGGCGTCTTCGAACACGAGCTCCGCCGTGCCGGAGGCCAGGATGCCCATTTTCTCCTCGATCTTGCCCAGCGAGAAGCCCTTGGTCTCCTTCAGGTCGACGATCAGGTTGATGACGCCCTTGTAGGCCAGCGCCGGGTCCGTCGTGCAGGCCAGCACGCAGTACTTGGCCACGTTGCCGTTGGTGATGAAGCGCTTCGTCCCGTTGAGGACGTACTTGTCACCCTTCAGCGTGGCCCTGCAGGCCAGGGACGCCGCGTCGGAACCGGCGCCTGCCTCCGTCAGCGCGTAGCAGCCCTCGACCTTTCCGCTGGCCACGGGGGTGAGGTACTTCTTCTTCTGCTCTTCCGTCCCAAAGCTGTTCACGGGGAAGCCGTAGAGCGAATTGTTGACGGAGACGATGACGCCGCAGCTTGCGCAGGCCTTGGAGATGGCGATCATGGCGTGGACGTAGGTCACGACGTCCATGCCGGCCCCGCCGTACTCCGTGGGGATCGCGACGCCCATGATGCCCATCTCGCCCAGGGCCCGGCAGATCTCTTCCGGGTGACGGTGGGTGTGGTCCAGCTCCGCCGCGATGGGTTTGATCTTGGTTTCGGCAAACTTTGTGATCTGATCCTTCACCATCTGTTGTTCTTCAGTAAGTCCGAAATTCATAAAAATTCCCCCCTTGATGTATTTTGTTCGCAGTTCAGTCCTGAACTCTTTTTGCCCTGACAGTGGCTTCTTCGGGCCGCATCACTTGCCCTTGAACGCCGGTTTCCTCTTCTCCAGGAACGCCTTCATGCCTTCCTTCTGGTCGTCGGTGCTGAAGCACTGCGAGCAGCACTGGGTCTCGAGCCGCATGGCGTTGTCGAGCGACAGGTCATAGCCGAAGTTGATGGCGTGCTTGGCCATCTTCAGCGCGAAACCGGGGAGGTTCGCCATTTTCCCTGCCAGCTTCTTTGCCTCCGCCATGAGCTGATCCAGCGGATAGACCTGGTTCACGAGGCCGATCTCGTACGCCCGCTTGGCGTCGATCTGCACGCCGGCCATGATGTATTCCTTGGCGCGGCCCATGCCCACGAGGCGTGCCAGGCGCTGCGTGCCGCCCCAGCCGGGGATGAGACCGATGAGGATCTCGGGCTGGCCGAAGCGGGCGTTTTCCGAGGCCAGGCGGATGTCGCAGGACATGGCGAGCTCCACGCCGCCGCCCAGGGCAAAGCCGTTGATCGCCGCGATGACGGGCTTGGGAAGCGTCTCGAACATCCGGAACGTCTCGATGCCGGCCTCCATGAAGTCCATGGCCTGCTGGGGCCTCAGCTCCGCCATCTGGGAGATGTCGGCGCCGGCCACGAAGGACTTCTCGCCTGCGCCCGTGAGGATGACGGCCTTGACGGCCTCGTCGGTCTTGCACTTGATGGCCGCATCGTAGAGCTCGCACATCACATCCGAGTTCAGGGCGTTGAGCGCCTTGGGCCGGTTGATGGTGATGGTGGCGACCCCGTCGGCCGCCTCGAAGAGAATGTTCTTGTAGTCCATAAAAAGCGCCTCTCCTTTCTTTTCATGATCCCGTCGGGGTTCCGGGGAGAGCAGGGCCGTCCCGCCCTCCCCGGAAGCCCGGGTTACTTCGCGCTGTAATCGTAGACGCCGCGGCCGCTCTTGCGGCCCATGAGCCCCGCGTCGACATACTTCTTCAGCAGCGGGCAGGGACGGTACTTCGAATCGCCGAAGCCCTTGTAGAGAACGTCCATGATGGCCCAGCAGGTGTCGAGCCCGATGAGGTCCGCCAGCGTGAGGGGCCCCATGGGGTGGTTCATGCCGAGGCGCATGATGTCGTCGATCGCCTTGGGCGAGCCGACGCCTTCCATCAGGGTGTAGAACGCCTCGTTGATCATGGGCATGAGGATGCGGTTGGAGATGAAGCCCGGGAAGTCGTTGCACTCGACGGGGATCTTGCCGAACTGCTTCGAGAGGGCCTCGACGGTGTTGTAGGTCTCCTGCGAGGTGACGAGCCCGCGGATGATCTCGACGAGCTGCATGACCGGAACGGGGTTCATGAAGTGCATGCCGATGACGAGTTCGGGGCGCTTGGTGGCGCCGGCGATCCGCGTGATCGGGATCGACGAGGTGTTCGACGCGAGGATCACGCCGGGCTTGCAGACCTCGTCGAGCTTCTTGAAGATGCCGAGCTTCAGGTCTTCCCGTTCCGTGGCCGCCTCCACGACGAAGTCGGCATTCTTCATGTCCTCGAGGTTCGTGCTCTTCTTGATCCGGCTGAGGATTTCCGTTTTCTGGTCGGCCTTGATCTTGTCCTTGGCGACGAGCCGGTCGAGGTTCTTGGAGATCGTGTCGAAACCGCGGTTGACGAACTGGTCGGCGATGTCGTTCATGATGACGTTGATGCCGCCCGGGTAAGCAGCGACCTGACAGATGCCGTTGCCCATCTGGCCAGCCCCAATGACGCCGATTGTCTTGATTGCCATCTTCCTTACCCTCCTGTTTTAATTTGTTATGGATGAGTCCAGTCCGCACCGGCTCTCGGCCCGCGGCAACTTCCTCTCTCCTGGGGCGGGCGAAACGCGTGGAGCGGCGAATCTCCGAAACCGGCGGACCGGTCCCCGGCGGAAGGGGATGCCTTCCGCCGGGACCGGATTCAATGCGAGGTGATGAAGCCTTCAGGGCTTCCGTTGCGTGACGGGATGACGGGTTACGCTTTCTCGAGAACCATGGCCATGCCCTGGCCGCCGCCGATGCACAGCGACGCCAGGCCGTACTTGTGGCCTGCCTTCTTCATCTGCATGGCCAGGGTGTAGGTGATGCGGGCGCCGGTGCAGCCGATGGGGTGGCCGATGGAGATCCCGCTGCCGTTGAGGTTGCACTTGTTCAGGTCGACGCCGAGCTCCTTGATGCAGCCCAGGGCCTGGACGGCGAAGGCCTCGTTGAGCTCGATGACCCCCATGTCCTTCATGCTGAGGTTGAGCTTCTTGAAGAGCTTCCGGACCGCCGGGATGGGACCGAGGCCCATGTAGGCGGGGTCGAGACCGCCCGAGGACCAGCCGACGATCTTGGCCAGGGGCTTCAGGCCCAGCTCCTTGACCTTTTCGGCGCTTGCCACAATCACGGCAGCCGCGCCGTCGTTGATGCCCGAGGCGTTGCCGGCCGTGACCGATCCGGCCTTGTTGAACACGGGGGGCAGCTTCGCCATTTTCTCGAGGGTCGTGTCCATGGGCCGCTCGTCGACCTTGAACACCTTGGGGTCGCCCTTCTTCTGGGGGATGACGACGGGGACGATCTCGTCGGCCACGGCGCCGCTCGCGTTGGCCGCGCGGGCCCTGCGGTGGCTCTCGTAGGCCAGCTGGTCCTGCTCCTCCCTCGGGATCTTGTACTTGGCAGCGATATTCTCGGCGGTAAAGCCCATGTGGTAGCCGTTGAAGATCTCCCACAGGCCGTCATGCACCATCAGGTCCGTCACCTTGCCGAAGGGCATGTTCATCCGCATGCCCCAGCGGGCATCGGCCAGGCCGAAGGGGACGTTGCTCATGTTCTCCATGCCGCCGGCGACGTAGATGTCGCCCTCGCCCGCCATGACTGCCTGGGCCGCCAGCGCGATCGCCTTCATGCCGGAGGCGCAAACCTTCTGAACCGTGTAGACGTTGGTCTCCTCGGGCAGACCCGCGAAGATCGCCGACTGCCGGGGGGGATTCTGGCCCTGGCCCGCCGTCAGGACGTTGCCCATGATAACCTCGTCGAAGTAGACGGGCTTCAGGGCCTTGTCGTAGTCGTAGTGCTTCTTCTGGATCTCCGTCATGTCGAAGTCGCCGAAGGCCGTGGGACGGGCCGCCTTGACAAAGTCGC
>CAYZKT010000035.1:0-4727 GCA_964478885.1 uncultured Syntrophaceae bacterium
GAAAGCCAGAAGACGTCGATGAAATTGTAAAACGCCATCACCAGCATGGCCGTGATGGAGGGCAGGCTCATTTTCCAGAGAAGCGAACCGACGGGTTCGTTGCGAAGGTCGAGCTGTGATTTCTTCATCGGGTGTTTGACGGTTCGGGCCGAAGCGGATATAACGGCCCTAGAAAAGTTAACACGGCATCGGGCAAAAAGCAATGCGCCCGGGGGCGCAATGGAAGAAGTGAAAGAAGTGGAAGAAGTGGAAGAAGTGGAAGAAGGGGCTTCTTTGAACTACAACCTGATTGTCCTCCTCGGGCCCACGGCCTCGGGCAAGACCCGGCTCGCGGCGCGCCTGGCGGCGGAGCTGGGCGCGGAGCTGATCTCCGCCGACTCCCGCCAGGTGTACCGGGGCATGGACATCGGGACGGGCAAAGACCTCTCGGAGTACGTCGTCGACGGGGCACCCGTGCCCTTCCACCTCATCGACGTGGCCGAGCCCGGACACCTCTTCAGCGTCTTCGAATTCCAGCAGCGTTTCTACTGCTGCTTCCGGGAAATTTCCGGCCGGGGCAGGATGCCGATCCTTGTCGGCGGGACGGGCCTCTACATCGAGTCGGTCCTCAGGGAGTACCGGATGCTTCCCGTTCCGGAGGACGCTTCGCTGAGGGGGGAGTTGGCCGGAAAGAACATGGAAGAACTGGCCGCGATCCTCCTGCGCGTGAACCCCGCGATTCACAACACGACGGACCTGACGGGTCGGGAGCGTATCGTGCGGGCCATCGAGATCGCCCAGCACACGGCCAGGAACGGCTCGCAGGACGCCATCGAGCGCCCCGACATCGTGCCCCTGGTCATCGGCATCCGGTGGGATCGGGCCGTCCTGCGCGAGCGCATCACGCGGCGGCTCAGGGAGCGCCTGGGGCAGGGGATGATCGAGGAGGTGCGGAGGCTCCGGGACGAGGGCGTTCCCTGGGAACGGCTCGACGAGATGGGCCTGGAGTACCGCTACGTGAGCCTGTACCTCCGCGGGGAGCTGGCGTTCGAGGAGATGGTCCGGACGCTCAACATCCGCATTCACCAGTTCGCCAAACGCCAGGACACGTGGTTCCGGGGCATGGAGCGCAGGGGGATCGCGATTCACTGGATCGAGGGGGCGGACGAAGCGGCACTGCAGGAGCTTGTAAAAAGACTTTGTCGTAACGTCATTGCGAAGGAGAGAAGCGACTGAAGCAATCTCGGATATCCTCGAAAGGATTGAACCGCCTCGAGGGTCGTTGCGAGCGCAGCGCGGCGATCCCGAAGGTTGCGAGGACGTAGTCCATGACAATCTCTATGAATCGTGGATTACCACGCCTCACGAGGTTCGGCTCGTAATGACACTTTTTTGAGATGTTCATTCGCGCGGCGCTACGTCTCGCCCAGATAGGCCTTCTTCACCCGCTCGTCGCAGAGCAGGTCCTTCCCCGTTCCCTCGAGGACGATCTCGCCCGTCTCCAGCACGTAGCCGTAGTCGGCCACGTTGAGGGCCGCCATGGCGTTCTGCTCGATGAGCAGGATGGTCGTGCCCTCCTGGTGGATTTTCGTGATCACCCGGAATACCTCGCGGATCAGCAGCGGGGCAAGTCCCAGGGAAGGCTCGTCCAGGAGCAGCAGTTTGGGCCTCGACATGAGGGCGCGCCCGAGGGCGAGCATCTGCTGCTCGCCGCCCGAAAGGGTGGCGGCGGGCTGGTCGCGGCGCTCGAGCAGGCGGGGGAAGGTCTCGAAGATCCACTCGATGTCCCGGTCGATCTCTTTCCTGTCGTCGCGGCAGTAGGCGCCCATCAGCAAGTTTTCGTAGACGCTCAGGTTGACGAAGACCCTTCGCCCCTCGGGGGACATGGCGATCCCCTCGCGGGCGATGCGGTGGGAGGCGATCCCGAGGATCTCGCGGCCGACGTAGCGGATCTTGCCGCTCGAGGCCGGCACGAGGCCGCTGACGGCGCGCAGGAGGGTGCTCTTGCCCGCACCGTTGGCCCCCACGAGGGTCACGACCTTTTCCTCGGGCACGTGGATCGACACGTTTTTCAGCGCGTGGATGCCGCCGTAGTGCACATTCAAGCCCTCGACCTTAAGCACACTGCACCTCCCCAAGGTAGGCCTCGATGACCCTGGGATTGTTCTGGATCTCGTGGGGCGTGCCCTCGGCAATCGTGGTCCCGTAGTCGAGCACCTTGATGCGCTCGCAGATCTCCATGACGAACTTCATGTCGTGCTCGATGAGGAACACCGTGAGGTCGTAGTCGTTCCGGAGTTTCAGGATGAGCTGCAGCAGGTCCTGCGTCTCGTTGGGGTTCATGCCGGCGGCCGGCTCGTCCAGCAGCAGGAGCTGCGGGCCCGTGGCCAGCGCCCGGGCGATCTCGAGGCGCCGCTGCTTGCCGTAGGGAAGCGACGTGGACATTTCGTGCGCCACGTCCGTCAGCCCCACTTCGGCCAGCAGCTTCAAGGCCCCCTCGTACATCATCTTCTCCTCCCGGCGGTAGAGGGGCAGCTTCAGGGTCGCGCCGAGGAACGTGGAGCGGATGCGGCAGTGGTATCCGATCATGACGTTCTCGATGACCGACAGCTCGGAGAAGAGGCGGATGTTCTGGAAGGTGCGGGCGATGCCGGCCTTGGTGATCTGGTTGGCCTTCAGGCCCTGAATCGGTTTGCCCTGGAAGCGGATCGAGCCTTCCGTGGGCACGTAGTAGCCGGCGATCATGTTGAAGACGGTCGTCTTGCCCGCGCCGTTGGGTCCGATAAGCCCGACGATCTCGCCCTTCGACAGCTCGAGGTTGAAATCGTTCACGGCCACGAGGCCGCCGAACTTCATCGTGAGATGTTCGACCGAGAGCACGCTCATCGGGAGCGACCTCCGATTCCGAATTTCCGGCACAGCCAGTTCCAGTTGAACTCCCTCGTCCCCATGATCCCGTGGCGGGCGAAAATCATGATGAAGATGAGGATGCACGAGAAGATGACCATGCGCATGCCGGGGATGCCGGGGATCTCGACGAAGCCGAGATTCATGGGCTCGTCCACGAAGCGAAGCCACTCGCCGCCCCAGGTGAAGAGGATGGCCCCGAGGATCGCCCCGGTGGTGCTGCCGAGACCGCCCATGACGATGATGATCAGGAGGTTGAAGGTCAGGAAGAAGGTGAAAAGCGTGGGCGAGATCGTGGTGATCAGGTGGGCCAGCAGGCCCCCGCCGATCCCCTGGAAGAAACCGCTCGTCGTGAAGGCGAGCATCTTGTGCCAGTAGGTGTTGATGCCCACGGCCTCCGCCGCCGCCTCGTCGTACTTGATGGCCTTCATGGCCATGCCGTAGCTGCTGCGGATCATCCGAGCAACCAGGAAAACGGTGAAGATGGCCGCGCCCCAGGACCACCAGAGGGTCGTGTGCTCGGCGATGCCCTTCAGGCCCAGCGGGCCGTTGGTGATGCTCTGCGTGTTGTTGGCGATCACGCGGACCACCTCCCCGAAGCCCAGGGTGACGATGGCGAGGTAGTCCCCGCGGGTGCGGAATACGGGGAAGCCCATGACGAACGCCAGGAGGGCCGACACCAGGCCGGCCGCCAGCAGCGAAACGATGAATGGGGTCGTGATCACGCTCAGGGGCCAGATGCAGGGCTCGATGATGAAGGAGATCTCCTTCTCCGTCGGCGTCAGGGTGAGCAGGGCCGACGTGTAGGCTCCGAGGGCCACGAAGGCGTTGGGCGCGAGCGAGAACTGCCCCGTCACGCCGTTGATGAGGTTGTAGCTCACGGCCATGACGATGAAGATGGCGATGTTGTTCAGGATGCGGATCTGGTACTCCGTGCCGTGGCTGCCGGCAAGATGCACCATCGCCAGCACGAGCATCGTGCCGAGGACGGAGAGGAGAGCGTTTCGTCTATGATTGATGTCCATGTTTGACTATCCAGCTTTGCTCGCCAAGGGCCAGGATACAGCATTTCTCAAACAGGGTCTCGGGTATAGGGTATCGGGTCTAGGGAATGAAGAAGAACATTCTTATTCCGGCTGTCAGCCCTTTAGCGAAACAATCAATTTCCATAATAATCTTGAGACGTCTTTCAATTGTTCATCAATCGTATTGAAATCATTCAGGGCAAGATATCCGAGATCTTTGGATAGCGATAACAGTGCTTCCAACTCGCCACATGAACCAAAAGCAATGTTTAGAAATTGCACGTATTCTTTTCTGTGATTTCGACAATATCCTTCTGCGATATTGCAGGGCACTGAAACAGCACTTCTTCGCATCTGAGAAACGATTCCGAATAGTTCGTCCTTCGGGAATTTCTTCGTGGCCTTGTAAATGTCGAGCGCGAGCTGATATGCTTTCTGATAAGCAATCAACTCTTTATAGCTCTGCATCTTCATATTGACCCTATACCCGATACCCGAGACCCTTCTTTAGTCAGGCAATTTCGTTCCCATCAGCCCTGTGGGACGGAAGAGCAGGATCAGGATCAGCAGGCCGAAGGCCACGGCGTCGCGGTAACCCGCCAGCTCCGGCATCAGGGCCACGAGCAGGATTTCCGCAACCCCCAGCAAGAGCCCCCCGAGCATCGCGCCCGTGATGTTGCCGATGCCGCCCAGAACGGCCGCCACGAAGGCCTTGAAGCCGGGGATGATGCCCATCAGCGGGTTGATCTCGGGGTAGCGCATGGCCCACATGATCCCGCCGGCCGCCGCCGCGGCGGAGCCCACGGCGAAGGTGAT
>CAYZKT010000035.1:4827-18381 GCA_964478885.1 uncultured Syntrophaceae bacterium
TGGCCCACATGATCCCGCCGGCCGCCGCCGCGGCGGAGCCCACGGCGAAGGTGATCGAGATGATCCGGTTGACGTCGACGCCCATCAGCCGCGTCGTTTCCATGTCGTGGCTGATGCATCGCATCGCCCGCCCCGTCTTGGTCCGATAGATGATGAAAAGAACGGCGCCGAGGATGGCCAGGGTCAGCAGCGGCGTCCAGAGGACGAGGGCGGGAAACATGAGACCGGCGACCTCGTAGACCTCGCTGAACATGTCGGGTGTATCGAATCCCTTGGGGCGCCCCCCGAAGACCACCAGCCCGAGGTTCTCGAGAAGGAACGAGACGCCGATGGCCGTGATGAGGGCCGAGATGCGGGGGGCGTTGCGGACCGGCACGTAGGCGCCCTTGTCCATCATCACACCCAGGACGGCCGTGAGGACAATCGCGACGGCGAAGGAGGCCCACCAGGGAAGGCTGAACATGAGGATGCCGAAGTAGGCGAAGTAGCATCCCATCATCATGACGTCGCCGTGGGCGAAGTTGATGAGCCGGATGATCCCGTAGACCATGGTGTAGCCGATGGCGATGAGGCCGTAGAGGCTCCCCAGTGCCACGCCGTTGATCATCTGCTGGAGGAAGAAAGTCAGTTCCAAAAAACCGTCCCCAACCCGGAGCGTTTACAAAAGAGGGGCGATCGTTCAATCGCCCCTCCCCGTCATCGAGTTATCGCATACCCGCTCATTTCTTCTTCGGAGCCGCCTTCTTCGGTTCGGGCTTCGCCCCGGGGGGATCGACGGTGGCCACGTACCGGAAGTCCCCGCCGCGTACCTGCACGATGACCAGGCTCTTCACGGCGTTTCCGTCCTCACCGATGTTGATCGTTCCGGAGATGCCCTTGAAGTTTTTTGTGCTCGCAAGGGCTGCCCGGATCTTGGCGCCCTCCGTCGACTTCGCACGTTCGATCGCGTCGGCCAGCACGAAGTAGGCATCGGCGCCCATGACGTCGAAGGTCCCGACCTTGCCGAATTTCTTTTCGTAGATGGGGATGAACTTCTTGGCCAGGGGCGTGGTGGCCGCTTCTTTCTCGAAGTGGCCCGTGAACATGAGCCCCTCGACATACTTCTTGCCGATGTCGATGAGGGCCTTGTCCTGTGCGCCGTCCCCGGAGAGAACGGGGATGTTCAGGCCAAGGTCCTTGGCCTGCTTCATGGCCAGGGCGACTTCGGTGTAGTAGTTGGGCATGTAGAGAACGTCGGGGTTCTTCGCCTTGATGGCCGACATCTGGGCCGTGAAGTCCTTGTCGCCGGTCTGGCAGTATGTCTTCGCGACGATCTGGCCGCCGAGCTTCGTGAAGCTCTTCTCGAAGAAGTCGGCCAGGCCCACGCAGTAGTCCTGCGCCTTGTCGATGATGAGGGCGGCCTTTCGCTTTTTGAGAGTCTCGTAGGCGTACTTGGCGGCCATCTCCCCCTGGAAGGGGTCGATGAAGCACACGCGGAAGATGTACTTCTTGCCCTGGGTCACGAGCGGGTTGGTGGCCGTGGGGGAGACGATGGGCACGCCGGCCTTCTCGGCGATCGGCCCGCCGGCCATCGTGTTGCCGCTGATGGAGGAGCCGATGATGGCGACGACCTTTTCCTTTTCCACGAGCCGGGTGACGGCATTGGCGGCCTCGATCTTGTCGCTCTTGTCGTCGACGAGGACCAGTTCGACCTTCTTGCCGAGGATGGTCGGCTTCATGTCCCTGGCAACCTGGACGCCCTGCCAGGATCCCTGGCCGTAGGCGGCCACGCCGCCCGTCATGGGCAGGAACGCGCCGATCTTGATCGTGTCCGATTTTGCCTGGGAACATGCGGGTGCCGGCATCGAGACGGCAAGGCCCAGGACCAGTAACGCGACCACCAGGTGTCTCATCTTCATAGCTCTCCTCCTTTTTTTGTATCCCTTTACAGGATGAAAGACAAGGCAGCGTGATCAGCGGGCTTAGAGGCCCCGATAGAGGGCTTCTCTAGCACAGGAAATTTTGAAAAGCAAGGGGACAGGGGACAGGGTAGTACCCGATACCCTCACTTCTTCTCTCTGTCCCGGTGGCGCTTGCGGAAGATGAGCCGGATGGGGACGCTTTCGAATCCGAGACCTTCGCGAATCCGGTTCGCCAGGTACCGTTCGTAGGAGAAATGGATCGCCTTGGGTTCCCGGACGAAGAAGACGAATGTCGGCGGCTTTACCCGGGGCTGCGTGGCATAGACGATCTTGTTGGGACGGTTGCGGTACATGGGGGCCGGGTTCTCGGCGACGTAGCTCTCGACCTGCGCGTTGAGCTCCGCCGTGGGAATGCGCTTGGTGAACTCGGCCCAGACCGCATCGATCAGCTCGAAGATTCGTCCCACCCGCTGGCCCGTCAGGGCAGACACGAACGCGATGGGGGCGAACTGGAGGAACTTCAGCTCGTCCCTCAGCTTGCCGACGTAGATTCCCACCGTGCTGTTGTCCTTCTCGACGAGGTCCCACTTGTTCACGACCAGGATGCAGGCCACCCCCTTCTCGAGGGCGAGACCCGCGATCTTGGCGTCCTGTTCCGTGACCCCCTCCTCGGCATCGATGAGGACGAGGGCCACGTCGCACCGGTCGAGCGTCCGGAGGGCCTCGATAACGCTGTACTTTTCGAGGTTCTGACTGATGCGGCTCTTTCTGCGGATCCCCGCCGTATCGACGAGGACGTACTTGCGCCCCCCGCGTTCGAAGGGGGTGTCGATCGAGTCCCGCGTCGTGCCCGGCAGGGGGTTGACGATGGTCCGTTCGTAGCCCAGGATCTTGTTGACCAGGGAGGATTTCCCCACGTTGGGGCGCCCCACCACGGCGATCCGGATCGGCTCCTCTTCCTCGGTTTGAGCCTCTTCGTCCGCGGGTTCCGTCACGGGGATGGCTGCCGTCACGGCGTCCATCAGCTCGTCTACCCCCCGGCCGTGTTCGGCCGAGATCGTGTAGATGGTCTCGATCCCGATCCGGTAGAAGTCGAAGACGTTGTCGTCATGGCGGGGGCCGTCGATCTTGTTGACGGCGTAGTAAACGGGCTTGCTGTAGGACCGCAGCTGCCGCACGATCTCCTCGTCGGAGGGGGTGAGGCCGTCCCTTCCGTCCATGAGGAAGATGATGATGTCGGCCTGCTCCATGGCGAGCCGGGTCTGCTCGCGCATCTGCATGAGGATCTTTTCCGTCGAGATGGGCTCAAAGCCGCCCGTGTCGACGACGGTGAAGGCCCTGCCGTTCCAGGACGCCTCGGTGTAGTTGCGGTCTCGCGTGGCTCCCGGCTGGTCGATGGCGATGGCCTTCTTCCGTTCCGAGAGCCTGTTGAAGAGCGTCGACTTGCCGACATTGGGCCGGCCGATGATGGCAATTAGTGGTTTCACTTCAGTCTGTCCCGTCTATTCCGTCTATTCTGTCGGTTCCGTCGAAATCCCCCCAGCCCCCCTTTACAAAAGGGGGGATTTGTTTTGCCGTCCCCCTTTGGAAAAGGGAGATTGAGGGGGCTTTCCTTGCATTGTCGCTTGGGCTTGCGGCTTGTGCCTTGTTCAATCGCCGTAGCCGAACTCTTTCAGCCACCTGGGGTCTTTCGTCCAGTCTTTCCGAACGCGGACGAAGAGTTCCAGGAAGATCTTCGCGGCGAAGAACTTCTCCATTTCCAGGCGGGACTGGGTCCCGATCTCCTTGAGCATCCTGCCGCCCTTGCCGATCAGGATGCCCTTCTGGGAATCCTTCTCCACGGTGATCGTTGCGGCAATGCGGATCCGGTTTTTCTCCTCGTCCTCCTTGAAGGAATCCACCGTGACGGCCGTCGCATACGGGATCTCGCGGTGGGTCAGCTCGAGGATCTTCTCCCGCACGATCTCGGCCGCGATGAACCGTTCGGAGTTGTCCGTGAACAGCTCGTCGGGAAAGAGCTTCGGGCCTTCGGGCATCGCGTCGCGGATCAAATCGAGCAGGCGGCCCACGCCGTCGCCGGTGGCGGCCGACAGGGGGACGATCTCGCGGAAATCGTAGAGGCCGCGAAAGCGGTCGATCAGGGGCAGCAGCATCGGCTTCGCCACGAGGTCGATCTTGTTGACGACCAGGAAGACCGGCACTCCCGCCGTTCCCAGGGTGTCGATGATGAGTCCGTCGTCGGGGTCGAAACCCCGGTCGGCCTCGACGAGGAGCAGGATCAGATCGACCTCGCCGAAGGCACTCGTCGCCGCCTTCACCATGTAGCGGTTCAGGGGCGTCTTGGCCTGATGGATCCCCGGGGTGTCGAGGAAGATGAACTGCCCGTCCCCGGTGTTCCGGATCCCCGTGATCCGGTTTCTCGTCGTCTGGGGCTTGCTGCTCGTGATGGCGAGCTTCTCGCCCACGATGGCGTTCAGCAGCGTGGACTTGCCCACGTTGGGCCGCCCGACGATGGCAATGAATCCCGACTTAAACAAGCGATGCGACCTCCGTGATCGATGTCCCGTATTCCCGCTGACCGTCCTGCAGCGTCAGGGCGCCCCTCGGCATGGCCGGGTCCGAACGGACCGCAACGGGCACGCCGAATCGCGACTCCAGCAGCAGTCGGTTCCTGCCCCCGGGGCCGTGAAAGCTGGACAGGTCCGCCGGCGCCACGCGGAAAACCGCTTCGCGAGGGTCCGGGGCGGTCCTGGCCATCAGCTCCATGGCCATGTCACGGAAGATCTCCGCCTCCACGAGACTCCGGAAGGCGGGGTGCCAGGGGCCGGCGAGGATGCCCCCGTCCTTGCCCATCTCGGCCGTCGCATGCAACCCGAGGCGGATAACGGGGATGCGCGCCCTTGCGAAGCTCACGAGGGCCGTCTTGCACCAGATCAACGCCTCGTCCGGGGTGAGGGGCCGGTACGTCCCCTGCGCGAAGAGGCGCGCCAGTTCCGTGTCGCGAAAGACAAGCACGGGGTGGATGCGGACCGTGTCCGGGGCGATCCGGATCACGTCCGCGACGGTGGCCTCGAACGACTCCCGGCTCTGCCCGGGAAGCCCCGCCATGAGATGAAGTCCAGTCTCGAACCCCTTGCGCATGCAGAGCGCCGCGGCCCTTCGGACATCGTCGGCGCTGTGGCCCCGTCCCGACTTCCGGAGCACCTCGTCGTCCATGGACTGGGCCCCGATCTCCACCGCCCTCACGCCCCTCGATGCCAGGGTGTCGAGTTTCTCCTCGTCGATATCGTCGGGGCGCGTGGAGATGCGGATGCCCTGCACGGCTCCTTCCTCGATGAGTCGCGCCGCCGTCTCCAGGAGGGCCGCCTGCTCCTCGCGGGGCATCCCCGTGAAGCTCCCCCCGTAAAAGGCGATCTCCCTGCGAGCGTAGCGCCCGCCGCTTCCCGCGAGGTACGCGCACACCGTCTTGCGCATGCCCTCTTCCGTTACCTCTTCCGCGTTGCCGGCGATGACCCTCTCGTTGCAGAAGACGCAACGGTGGCGGCAGCCGCGGTTTCTGAGAAAGAAGGGCACGATCAGGGGGCGCATGGAAGTCATGTAGTCTGTCTAGGTCTATCTAAGTCTATCTAGGTCTATTCGGTCATGAAAAAGGGTATCGGGTTTCGGGTATAGGGTATCGGGAGTAAGAAAAAATCTAAACGGTCATCGCGAGGGCGAAGCCCGTGGCGATCTACGATTTTCCTCTTTTTCTTTTCCTGAAGCCGGAATCCTGAATCCCGTATTCCTTTTTCCTACTCCTGCACGTCTTCGCCGTTGTCCGTAGGCAGGAGGTTCTCGATGGCCTCGAGCGCCTTCCTGGCGGCCCGCTGTTCGGCCTCCTTCTTGTTCCGTCCCAACCCCGCGGTGCTCACCATGTCGCCGACGCTCACCCGGATCTGGAAGACCTTGTCGTGGTCGGGCCCGAACTCCCGCAGCACGCTGTACCTCGGGATGATCCGGAAACGGTTCTGGGTGATCTCCTGCAGGCTGGTCTTGTAGTCCCGGTAGAGGATCTTGATGTCGCCCGTGTCCAGCAGGGGCAGGAAACGCCTGCCGACAAAATCGCACACCCCGTCAAAACCCGTATCGCAGTAAATGGCGGCGATGATGGCCTCCAGCGCGTTGGCGAGAAGCGAGCTTTTGAGCCTTCCGCCGGAGATTTCCTCGCCCCTGCCGAGGAGCAGGTAGTCCCCCAGGCGGAGTTCCCTGGCGAGCCTTGCCAGGGGCTTTTCGTTGACGATGGAGGAGCGGAACTTGGAGAGATCCCCCTCCGTGCAGTCCGGGAATTTCTTCATCAACCTGTCGCTGATGCACAGGGTCAGCACGGCATCGCCGAGGAACTCGAGGCGCTCGTTGTCCTGCTTGAGCAGGTCCGGGTTCTCGTTCGCGTAGGAACGGTGCGTGAGGGCGCACTCCAGCAGGGAGGGGTCATTGAACCGGTACCCCAGGGCCTCCTCGAGGGCTTCGAGACGCGTCCGGCGGTCACTGTTCATGGCAGACCCGGGCGTAGGCCGTCCCGGCCTCGGCGGATTCGATAACGACATCGATCAGACGGTTCATCGAGTCTTTGCTCCCCCCCGAAAGGAGAACCGGAATGTAATTGCCGGTGAATCCCTTCAGGCGTCCCGTCTTTCTGTCGCGGCTTCCCTCGACGAGAACGGTCTGTCTCGATCCGACAGCCCGCTTCGTGAAGTTCTCCCGCTTGGCGAGGCCCAGGGCCCTCAACTCCGCCGCGCGCCGGGCCCGCAGGGGCTCTTCGACCTTCCCCGGCAGCGCCGCAGCCTTCGTGCCCGGCCGCTCCGAGTAGGGGAAGACGTGGAGGTAGGCAACGGGCAAGCCGCGCAGCAGCTCGATCGTGTTCTCGAACTCCCGGTCCCCCTCGCCGGGAAATCCGGCCATCACGTCCACACCGACGGCAACGCCCGGGATCTCGGTTACGAGCCCGTGAACGAGGTCCCTGAAAAAACGCCCGTCGTAATGCCTCCCCATGGCGCAGAGAACCCGGTCGTCGCCGCTCTGGAGCGGGATGTGCAAATGGGGGCACAGGACCCTGGATTCACGCAGGCAGGCGATCAGCTCCCCCGTCACCTCGAGAGGCTCGATCGAGCTGAGACGGAGCCTGCTTATGTTTCCTGCCTCCTCGATTTGCCGGAGCAGGTGCGGAAGACCCGGGGCCGGGGACAAATCCGCCCCCCATGCGCCCAGGTGCACCCCCGTCAGTACGATCTCGCGGCAGCCCGAACCGGCCAGGGCCGCCACCCGCTCGAGAACATCCCCGGGCAGCATGCTGCGGCTGGGCCCCCGCGCCGACGGGACGATGCAGTAACTGCACCGGGCATTGCATCCTTCCTGGATCTTGAGAAAGGCCCTCGTCCTTCCGGGGAATCGATCGGCAGAGAGGGCCGAAAAGCGCCCGGCTCGCCCGATGTCCTGCACCCGCACCTCGGCGGGGCCCCCGTTGAGTTGCCCCACGAGCTCCGGGATGTGCTCTTTTTCGACATTGCCCGCAACGAGGCGGACATTGGGGAGCGCCTTGAGCAGCCCCGGTGCCACCTGGGCGTAGCAGCCCGTTACGATGACCGGCGCCGACGGGTTCCGGCGGGCGGCCCGGCGGATGAGCTGCCGGGACTGGAAATCCGTCCGTGCGGTGACCGTGCAGGTATTGATGATGCAGACGTCGGCCTCCGCGTCGAAGCTTACCAGGGTGTGCCCCAGCTGTTCGAGCCGCTGGGCCATGCCCGCCGAATCGCACTGGTTGACCTTGCAGCCAAGCGTCACCAGGGCGACTCTCCTGGGCTTCTCGGCCGGGACCCGTTTCCCCCGATTGTCGTTCATGATCCGTCCAGCGAAGGCCGATTCCGGCGGCCCTTCGTTCCGTGGCGCATCGCGGGGAATCCCGCAAGTCGGCACGTTTCTTGAAGAAGCAATCTAGACCGCAGTCCGATGTTTGTCAAGGCGCAACACTTGGTGGATATCACGACAGAATCGTGCTAGATGAATTCATATTGCACAAGGGGGGATCGCGATGGATGCCATTGCCGGGTTCATGTCGGAAAATGGAGTAATCGTCCTTCTCATCATCCTTGCCGCCGTCGGTCTGTTCTGGCTTCTCAGCCGCTTCTTCAAGCTCACGCTTGTAATCGCCGTCGTCGTTCTGGCCATTCTTGCCTTCCAGCATTTCAGCCCGTCGGGCGACCTGAAGACGAAATTCAGGGGGGTCGTCGACCTGATCACGGCCAAGGCGGGAGACGTGAAGGAAAACATAAAGGACTTCTTCTCGGACCAGAAAGACAAGATGCAGAAGCACATGAACGAGGCCCGGGAAAACGGCGAGAAGAAGGATGCCGGCGCCGGGAGGAAGAAGTAGCCGGTGAAGGGTAGCGATTCCCATCCCGGCCCGTTCCAACCAATCGGAACAATGAGGGTTTTTCCTGTGCCGTGGCTTGCGTCCTGCGGTTCGAGTCGTGGTCAGAACAGGTCGATGGACATCGCCCTCGCCGGGCACGCGGTGACGCAGAACTCGCAGCCGTTGCAGCGTTCGGGGTCGAAGATGATTTTCGAGGTTGCGGGGTCCATGTGAAGGGCCTCGGTGGGGCAGAAGGCGACACAGGCCCCGCAGTGAACGCACCTGTCCGTATTCTGTGTCACGCTTTTCGAAAGGGGTTCCACGCGGAGCCCCTTCTCTTTCATGAACCGAACTCCCGCGTCGAAGTTTTCCTTCGTCCCGCTCAGCTCGAGGACCATGACCCCCTCTCGACGAGGGAAAATCCGCGCCTTCAGGATGTTGAAATCCAGATCGTACTTCTTGGCGAGGTGGCACGCGATCGGCTGATCGACGTTGTCGGCGCTGTATCGGATGATGACTTTTTTCGTGACCGATGCCGTCATGGTTCTCTTCCTGCCCGTTTGACCAAACCTAAGTGATCCCCGTGGGTTTGTCAAGGAGCTTCTCCCCGGCCGGAGCGCCGGGGGGCTGGAGAAGCGCCTTCCAGTCCATCCGGGGAAACGATTCGTGCAGCGAGTGATCGTCGTCGACCATCCGGTATTCGAGGTTTTCGAAGACCTTTTCGGCGATGGCCCTCACGATGGCCGGCGGCACGACGTCGTCGTTCTTTCCGTGAACGAGCAAAACGGGGATCTTCACTCTCCTGTCGAGGTATCGCGAAAAGTCAGAGACGTGAAGGGCCGGCGCGAGCAGGATGAGCTTCCGCACGCGGGACTCGTTCTCGCAGGCGTAGATGGCGGCCATGAGGCCGCCGAAGCTCGAACCCACCAGGACGAGATCCTTCCGACGCTCGAGCAGGCCGTTGAGCTTCTCCATCCGTTCCTCCAGCGGCCCGCCGAAGTCCTCGATGATCATGTCGGGATAGCGCTCCCTGAAGAAGACCCCTTTGGTCCCCTGGCTGCTGCTCTCCAGACCGTGAATGAACACCCGCGTCATGTTCAACCCCCTTGCGATGGCTAACGTCTTATAGCCGAGCGCCGGGAATTTAGCAACGGGCAGGAATCGAGTGGGTGTAAAGGGGACAGGGTCCGATACCCTCCGTATTGTTGCTTTGTCCAACCCGATATGCTAAAAACCGTGCATTCCGGAGGTGTCTATGGCGCTTGTGAGGCCTTTCAGGGCCGTAAGGCCGAAAAAAGAATTCGCGCGGCAGGTCGCTTCGTTTCCCTATGACGTGCTCGACAGGGAGGAAGGGCGGGCGATCATCCGGGACAATCCCCTCAACTTTCTGCGGGTGGAAAAATCCGAAATCGATGTCCCGAGCGAGATTCCCGACGACGACCCCCGTGTCTTTGCCCGGGCCCGCGAGAACCTGCGGAATTTCATGAAGGACGGCGTCCTGTTCCAGGAGGACCGTCCCTGCTTCTACATATACAGGCAGAAGGATGCACGAAGGGAACAATACGGCGTGGTGGGATGCGTGAGCGTCGCCGAGTACGAGTCGGGGCTTATCAAGAAGCACGAGCTTACGCGGGTGGACAAGGAAAACGAGCGGGTAAACCACATCGACGCGACAGGCGCCCAGACGGGGCTGGTCTTTCTTCTTTACCGATCGAGGGAGGAGATCGACCGGATCGTGTCCGCCATCACCCGGGGAGTGCCCGAGTACGATTTCACGACATCGGACGGCGTGTCCCACACCGCGTGGATCGTCGGCGACGGCGGGACCATCGAGGCGCTGGGGCGGGAATTTTCGAAGGTGGAGTGCCTCTACATTGCCGACGGCCATCACCGGGCGGCCTCGGCCTCCACGGTTGCCCGGATGAGGCGAGGGAAGAACCCGGCGCACGCCGGCACGGAGGAGTACAACTATTTCGTGGCTACCCTGTTTCCACACGAACAGCTCCGGATCCTGGACTACAACCGGGCCGTGAAGGACCTCAAGGGGATGACCGCCGCGGCGTTCCTGGAAAAGGTCGGGGAGAAGTTCACCCTGTCCAGGGGCTTCCCGGAGCGATCGCCATCCAGGTCCCACCGGTTCGGCATGTACATCGGCGGCTCGTGGTACCGCCTCGATGCGAAGCCGGAACTCTACGAGAAGGCCGATCTCATCGGGAGGCTGGACGTTTCGATCCTCCAGGACCAACTCCTGGGGCCGATCCTGGGGATCCGGGACCCGCGCACGGACGAGCGGATCAAGTTCATCGGGGGCATCCGCGGGATGGACGAGCTGGAGCGCATGGTGAACGAGCGGGGCTATGCCGTCGCGTTTTCCCTGTGCCCCCCGGGAATCTCGGAGCTCATCGGCATTGCCGATGCGGGGATGATCATGCCCCCGAAATCGACGTGGTTCGAACCGAAACTCCGCAGCGGGCTGTTTGTCCACCATATAGACTAAGAAAAGGAACGAGGTCCGAGGAACGAGGACCGAGGACACAAGAGAAATCCTCGAGCCTCGCGCCTCGATCCTCGGTCCGTCGCCACGCTGAGGGCGGCACCCATGGACCGATCCGAGACCCTGATCCGGGAAGATGAGACAGTAGAATCCATCTACGGCGGCAGCCTGAAGATCATCCAGAAGAAGAAGGGATACCGGTACACGATCGATTCCGTCCTGCTGGCCGGCTTCGTCGAGCCGAAGGCCGCGGACCGGATTCTAGAGCTCGGCGCCGGGAGCGCCGTGATCAGCCTCCTTCTGGCGTACCGCCATCGCGGAATCCGGGTGACGGCGGTGGAACTCCAGGAGGGACTTGCCGACATGGCGAGGCGCAGCGTTTCGCTGAATCGTCTCGATGACCGGGTGAAAATCCTGCAGGGGGACCTCCGGAAGGCATCGGGCTTCCTCGAGCCGCAGGCCTGGGACATGGCGGTCTTCAACCCGCCCTACCGGAAAATGGGCTCGGGACGGGTCAACCCCATCGAGGAAAAGGCCCTGGCACGGCACGAGGTCGCGGGGTCCGTCGTGGAATTCCTCGAGGCCGCCCGCCGTGCCCTGAAGCCTGGGGGCCGGGCCTGCCTGATCTACCCCTGCTCGCGCATGGTGGAAGCCGTGCAGGGCATGCGAACCTTGAAACTGGAGCCGAAGCGGCTCCGCATGGTTCATTCCAGGCCCGGATCGAGGGGGGATTTCATCCTCGTCGACGGCGTGAAGGGGGGCGGCGAGGAAATGAGCGTCCTTGCCCCGCTGTTCATCTATAGGGAAGAGGGCGGCTACTCGGACGAACTGGAACGCCTGTTCAGGGAGATTTCCGACCCCGCAGGATAGACCGGGACATCGTCTTTTTTAGAATTTCTTTCAACTCGGGGTCCGACACGCCCGCGAGGGTGTTGTCGATGTAGACCTTGTCGTCCGCTTTCAGTGCTGCGGCGTCGAGTGACATGCTTTGCGTGACGGGCTTTGCAGGCGGGGCATCGACCTCGCCGATGAAGAACCGGATCTGCGAGACCGCCGGCGACCCCAGGACCTCGTTGAGCCTGGCGATGATGTCCTGCTTCATGAACTGCAGTTCGTGCATCCAGACGGATGTGCACACGCGCACGTAGAGCACGTCGTCCCGCAGCCTGTCAGGCTGGGCCTTGGCGCCGATCTGGGGCCCCACGGCCCGGTTCCAGGCGTCGATCAACGGACGGTCCTTCATGGGAAGGTGAATGGATTTCTTCCGCAGGGTTTCGGGGAGGATGTCCCCGAGAAGCCTGGGTGCCGATGACCCCTTGCGCCGTCTCATACGGGAACCATGTCACAGGCCGGGTTGAGAGTCAAGGCGCGGGGCACAGGGTACAGGGTAGAGGGTAGAGGGTAGAGGGTAGAGGGAATCCCCTGTCGTCCCCTTTCACGAGACAGTGTGTCACAGTCGGCTCTCGTCATTGCGAGCGACCGAAGGGAGCGCGGCAATCTCAATTTTTTCGCGAACATTCGAGATTGCTTCAGTCGCTTCGCTCCTTCGCAATGACATTGCGACACACTCTCTAAAGATTGGGCTTTTAAAATGGCAATCGAACGATAGACGCAACAGAGGTAAACACATGAATCTGAGCACGATGGTTGAACGGGTCAAGAATCACCCCGAGTTTCACAAGGTCGGGATGATCCTCTGCCACAACGGGGTAGTCAGGGGCACGTCGCGGGACGGCAAGCCCGTCACGGAAGTCACTGTCCGGGCCGACCGCAAACGACTCGAAGCCGTCCTCGCGGAGATCAAGGCCATGCCGGGCATCATCGAGGTCCTTGCCCACGTCAACGAGGGGACCCTGAAGGTGGGCGAGGACGTGATGTACGTCGTCGTGGCCGGGGATTTCCGCGAAAACGTGTTCGCAGCGATCGTCGCGGCGGTGAACCGCATCAAGGCGGATGTCACGTCGAAAACGGAAAAATAATAGGGACCAGGGTACAGGGGACAGGGGAGGTACTAGAGATTATTTTATAAGGAATCTTTTTCGATCCCGAGCCCCGATACCCCTCTTTCCGATGCCCGAGACCCTTTATGCCTGATCGCAGGATTGCCTTACGGCGCGTAATGGTGTAGAAGGAAAATTGAAGAAAGACTGCGCAGAAGCAGGATGACCGGGAAGTGACGATGGACGAAAAAGAACGGCTGAAACTCATCAACAGGCTCAAGACGGCCAGGACGTCCGAGGAGAGGGACCAGATCCTGTGGTACCTGTCGGGACAGGACAAGGCGGCCCAGGGAAAGGCCCAGCGGGCCGAGCCGACGGGTACGGGAAAGCCCGCACCGGGCAGGACGGAAGAAAAACCCCGAGTGAGCCTTCCCGCGGGGAAACTCGGCGGGGTGGGGTCCTTCACGGCGCTCCTGTTTCTTTTCTACGGCCTGGTTTCCATCGTCACCGCCGTGATGAAGATCCTCCAGGGCCAGATGGAGGGGGACGAGATCAAGCAGCTCATCATGGGCGGCCTGTTCCTCCTCTTCGGCGTCGTCATCTACGTGAGGGCCAGGCGGGCGCAGCGGAAAACCGCCGAGGAGACGTAGACGGCGCCCCTCATTTCAGCCGGAAGTCGACCCGGCTCTTCTTCACGTCTTTTTTCGCCTCGGGCTCCAGCGCCTTGGGCTCGAGGACGAAAATCCTCCCCGGCTCGAACTCGCCTTTTTCCCGCATAACCTCCTAGACCGTTTCGGCCCGTTTAATGGCCAGGAGCCGCAGGTCGTCCACCTT
>CAYZKT010000036.1:0-5451 GCA_964478885.1 uncultured Syntrophaceae bacterium
GCAGAGTCGACGATGACCCTGCCTTCTGAGGGGACCGGCCTGCCCCTCGGGTTTTGCGCACATGCCGTCGACGGGGCGTTGTGTATCCCCGTTGTATCTTTCAGACGATTTTCTTCTCCAGCGACCAGCCCAGCTTGTCGACCTTGATGCCCCTGCAGTCCGCCCGGTATTCGAACTCGAAGATGATGGTGCCCTTGAACGGTTCCTCCTCCTTGACCCGGTAGCTCCGGATGGAGCCGCCGTAGAAGGAGGGCTCGGACTTTTTGCGGTGAAAGTAGATGTGCCCGCCGACGAGTTTTCTGGCATCGTCTTCGCCAAGCTGCCACCAGCCGCTTTCCCACACCTTGTCGCGGAGCTTGGTGAAGTTGTTGTCGTTCTCGATCAAATGGATCTGCATGGCGACCGCTCCTTGTCTGACCTTCGAAGCAAGAAGCCCTGTCGCGCGGTAACAGACAGGGCTTCAAGAGAGGTCTGAAGATTCACAATGTGGAAAGATGGATCATCGTCGTCTTGACGGATGCCGATTACGCTGGTTTCAGACTATGCGAATCGGGGGGAATGTCAAGGGATTTCTGCAACGGCGGGTCGTGCCGGCAGGGAGAATATTCCTTGACTTCACGGCGTTTCGGATGTCTTATGGCGGTGAAATCTCGCTTTGCTGGTAGCAGGGCTGCCCATCAGAACAGGATCCGGCTCGCATCTCGCCGCACATGATTGGGTTCCCGTCTCTCACTGAAGAGGGATGGGGTTTTTTTTGCCCGGCAGGCCCCACAGGAGGATCCACCGACATGACCGAAGACCTGCTCGATTACTGGGTCAGACTGATCAAACCCTTTTTCCCGGCCAACGCCTGGATCGTCGCGCGGTACGCCGGCGACGATCACGTCATCGAGATCGACTGGAAGCTCGACGGAGAGCCGGGACGCCCGAACCGCCGCTCGCGGAAGATCCAGATCACGATTTCCGAAGAGGCGATCGAGGATTACCTCGACAAGGACAGGAAAGAGCGCGAGGGGTTCGAAATCGGCCTCAAGAAGCTGATCCACGAGCGATACAGCCATTTCACCACCGAGACCCCTGTTCAGGGGGGGGCTTCTGCGTCGGCGGACAAACTGTTCATCGGCAGGGAAACGCTCAACGCCTGAACCCGGCGAGACGGCGCAATGCCGGGCTGGAAAGAATCCACGTCATACAGTATGATTTCGCCGATTTGATCCTTGTCGCCTCGGGACGTTCGGTTCCCGGGGCACACGCACCGTGAACAAAACCCTCCGCATTGCGCGAAGGTTCCGACCCTGCGTGTACGCCCGGCTCTCCGGGTGCAGCCCGTAACTCGTTCAATCCACCGTCCACGTCAACCGTTGAGTACCGACCGCGAAACTCGTGCGCCGATGCGCGGGCGCACCCCGGCGGGAAAGGAGAGCGATCGTGAGGGTGAGCGACTGCATTGCCGTGGTGACAGGGGGTGCATCGGGTCTGGGGGAGGCCTGCGTGCGGGAACTGGCCGGTGCGGGGGCAAGGGCGGCCCTGTTCGACCTCGACGCCGAGAGAGGCCGGAAGCTGGCGGCGGAGCTGGGGAATCAGGTCGTCTTCTTCCGTGCCGACGTGACCGGCGACGAGAGCGTTCGGGAGGCGATCGGGCAAACGGTCGAGGCCTTCGGCGGCCTCCATGTCGTCATCAACTGCGCGGGCATCGGCGTCGCCTGCAAGGCCCTCACCAAGAGGGGCGCCATGCCGCTTGCCGAGTTCAACCGCGTCGTGCAGGTCAACCTCGTGGGCACCTTCAATGTCATCCGCCTTGCGCTGGAGCGGATGGTGAAAAACGCGCCCGACGCCGAGGGCGGGCGCGGCGTGATCATCAACACCGCCTCGGCGGCGGCCTTCGACGGACAGATCGGCCAGCCCGCCTACAGCGCATCGAAGGCCGGGGTGGCGGGGATGACCCTTCCCCTGGCGCGGGAGTGCGCCGAGTACGGCATCCGAGTCATGACGATCGCCCCGGGGCTCTTCGACACCCCCATGCTGGGGCTTCTGCCCGAGCCGGTCCGCGCGGCCCTGGGAGCGATGGTGCCGTTCCCGCAGCGACTCGGGAGACCGTCGGAATACGCGATGCTGGCCCGCCACATCATCGAGAACCCCATGCTCAACGGCGAGGTGATCCGCCTCGACGGCGCCATCCGCATGGCGCCGAAATGAAGGACTGCAAGGAGGGAACACCATGGCAGGCAAGGATGACATCGTGCTGGTCAGCGCCGTCCGGACGCCCTTCAGCCGCTTCGACACGGCCATGGCGGACGTCCCCAGCATCGACCTCGGGGTCATGGTCATGCAGGAGGCGATCCGGCGGGCAGGTGTGAGGCCCGAGGAGGTGGACGAGGTCCACTACGGCTGCTGCATCCCCGCCGAGGTGGCCCTGGAGACGGACGTCCCCGCGAGGCAGGCCACGCTGCTGGCGGGATTTCCGCCGGAAAACATTTCTCTGACCCTGGACCGAGCCTGCTGCTCGTCCCTGACGACGCTGCGGTTGGGCATGCTCGCCGTCCGGGCGGGAGAGGCCGCCATCGTCCTTTCCGTGGGTTCCGAGAACATGCCCCGGACGCCCCACCTGGCCCCGGGACTGCGCCGGGGGACGCGGATCGGCCACATCCGGCTCATCGACTGCCTCTTCGAGCTGGGTTACACGGCCAAGGGGTTCAACCCCGTGGCCCTGGATGCGGGAGAGGTGGCCCTCGAGTACGGTGTGACGCGCGAGATGCAGGACGCCTGGGCCCTGCGGGGCCATCGGCTCTGCGCGAAGGCGTACGAAGCGGGGAAATACCGGGTCGGCGAGGAGCTGATGCCCGTCGTGATCCCCCAGAAGCGCGGCGGGCCCGTCGTCATCGAGAGGGACGAATCCGTCCGTGAGACTTCGATGGAGGCGCTCGCGAAGCTCTCGCCCGTCTACGGAAGCCCCACCGTCACGGCGGGAAATGCGCCGCCGATCAGCGCCGGGGCCTCGGCGATCCTCTGCATGAGCCGCGCCGAGGCCGAGAGGCGGGGGCTCGCTCCTCTGGCCACGGTTGTGTGCGCCGTCGCGACGGCCGCGCCGCCCCGCGAAATCGCCCAGATCCCGGCCTACACGATCCGGAAGGCCCTGCAAAAGGCCGGCATGACGATCGATGCGATGGACCTCATCGAGATCAACGAGGCCTTCGCGGCCATGCCCCTCGTCTCGACGAAGATCCTGGCCGGCGGCGACGCCGGACACTGGAATGCCCTGCAGGCGAAGACCAACGTCAACGGAGGGGCCATCGCCATCGGACACCCCGTGGGCGCCAGCGCCGGCCGTATCGCCATGACCCTGGCCTACGAGCTGCGTCGCAGGGGAGGGGGCACGGGCGTGGCCGCCATCTGCGGGGGGCTGGCGCAGGGCGAGGCGGTCATCCTGGCTGTGTGAGGGGGAGGGACATCCGTTCGCGGGGGCGATTGACAGCCCCGGGCGATCCACGTAACATGGACGGCGAGAGAGATCGCGAAAGGAGGCCGCCATGCTGCTCAAGCACTTCTTCACCGGGAAGATCGCCCACAGTTCCTATATCCTCGCAGGCAAGCAATCCTGCGCGGTGATCGACCCCAGGCGGGACGTGGACCTCTACGTCCGCGAGGCCCGCGCGCTGGGCGTCACGATCACCCACATCCTCGAAACCCATCTCCACGCGGACTTCATCTCGGGCCACATGGACCTGGCCCGGCAGACCGGAGCGACGATCTACGCGCCGACATCGGCGCAGTGCGCCTTCGATCACGTTGCCGTCGCCGAGGGGGACATCATCGAGATCGAAGACATGAGCCTCAGGGTCTGGGAGACCCCCGGACACACCCCCGAACACGTCAGCTACGTCGTCACGGATCGGTCCCGCGGCGAGACCCCCGTGGGCGTTTTCGTGGGAGACGTGCTCTTCGTGGGGGACGTGGGGCGGCCGGACCTGTTCCCCGGCATCGCGACGGAACTGGCGGGAAAGCTCTACCACAGCCTGCACGACAAGCTGCTCACCCTCCCCGATTTCTGCGAGGTCTACCCCGCGCACGGCGCGGGCTCCCTCTGCGGGCGTTCCATGGGCGCCAAGTGGCTCACCACCATCGGCTACGAGCGCCTCTTCAACGCGGCCCTGCAGATCCGGGACAAGGCCGAGTTCGTCCGGTCGCTCACGTCGAACATGCCCCCCGCACCCGATCATTTCGGCCGATGCAGCGACATCAACCGCCTCGGGCCGGCCTTGCTTGCCGATCTGCCTCCCATGGAGGAACTGCGGCCCGAGGCGTTCCGGGAGCGAATTGACTCCGAAAAGACGGTCGTCCTCGACGCGCGCGGGTTCGCGGCCTTCGGCGGCATGCACGTCCCCGGGGCCTGGAATCTCGATCTCAACGGCAATTTCCCCACCTTCGCGGGGTGGGTGCTGCCGACGGACCGGGACATCCTCCTGGTGGCAGAGGACTACGAAGACGCCGTCGAGGCCCGCACGTGGGCGCGCCGGGTCGGCATGGACCGGATCACGGGCTGCCTGACGGGGGGCGTTCCGGCCTGGGCCGCCGCGGGGCTGCCGACGGAGTCGGTTCCTCTCATTTCGACTGCGGAGCTGCACGATCGCATCTCCGCGGGCGCACCGATGGTGCTCGTGGACGTGCGCGGCCGCGGGGAATTCAAGAGCAGCAGCATCCCCGGCGCCGTCAACATCCCCGCTCCCGACCTGCGGACGCGCCATGTCGAGCTGGACCCGGAAACGCTCACCGTCGTCATCTGCAGCACGGGCAACCGATCGAGCCTGGCGGCGAGCATCCTCAAGCAGCACGGCTTCCGGAAGCTTCTCAACGTCGCCGGCGGGATGACCGGATACAGTGCGGCAGGCCACGCCGCGCAGTGCACCGTCTGCGAGAACCCCCACGGTTCGAGAACCTTCGCAACCGCGGCCTGACCGGGCGCGGACGCGCGGGAGGAAGAAAGGAGACCGTTGCGATGGACTGGCTGACCGCATCGACCTGGTCGCCCTACGCCGCCGGCGCGGGGATCGGTGTGCTGAGCTGGCTGACACTCTACGTTTCCGGGCACCCGATCGGCTGTTCCACCTCCTTCGCGCGGACGGCCGGGATGATCGAGAGGCTCTTTCGCGGCCGGAAGGTGGAGATGAAGCCCTTCTACCGGGAGATCCCCCCGGTCGTGGACTGGCAGTGGATGCTCGTGGCGGGCATGGTTTTCGGCGCCGCACTTTCCGCCTGGCTGTCCGGAGATTTGCGCCTGCAATGGATTCCCCCGAAGTGGGAGGCGGCCTTCGGCGACGATCGTTTGACGCGCATCGCCGTGGCCGTCGCCGGGGGCATCCTGCTCGGTTTCGGGTCGCGCTGGGCCGGCGGGTGCACCAGCGGTCACGGGATCAGCGGCACGATGCAGCTTGCCCTGTCGAGCTGGGTGTCGGC
>CAYZKT010000036.1:5551-18098 GCA_964478885.1 uncultured Syntrophaceae bacterium
TCCTGGAGCCAGAACGTCATCGGCGGGCTCATCTTCGGCGCCGGGTTCGCCCTTCTCGGGTATTGCCCGGGGACGATCGCCGGCGCGATCGGCAACGGCTTCCTCGACGCCCTGGCCGGCGGACTGACGGGAATCCTCATCGGCTCCGGGCTCTTTGCCGCCCTCTACCCGCGGCTCAGGGACGGAATCCTCAGGGCGGGCGATTACGGCGACGTGACCCTGCCAAGGCTGCTGAAGGTCGGCGATTGGACGGTGATATTCCCCCTGGGCGCGTTGCTGGCTCTGACGCTTTTCCTCCTCGAGCGGGCGGGGCTCTAGGGGCGCAGCGCAGGGCGCCCGGGCGCTGCGAGAAAGAGGTGAATCATGTTTCCCCGCGTTTCCATGGGCTACGCCGGAAACCCGGCCGCCTGCGCGGCCTCGACAGCGCTGGTTTTCGTTATTCTGCTCTCGGTTTCAGTCGCTTCGGCAAAGGTTGTCGAGTACAGCCTGACGCTCGACGAGCGGGAGGTGAACTACACCGGCAAGCCCGTACGGGCCGTCGCCGTGAACGGATACATCCCGGGGCCCGTGCTGCGCTTCCGGGAAGGCGACCGCGCGAGGATCCACGTCCACAACCGCCTGCCGGCTCCCACGTCCATCCACTGGCACGGCATCCTCGTGCCGCCGGGCATGGACGGCGTGCCCTACATCAGTTTCCCGCCCATCGCCCCCGGGGCGAGCTTCACCTACGAGTTTCCCCTGCGCCAGGCGGGCACCTACTGGTACCACTCCCACAGCGAGCTGCAGGAGCAGCGGGGCCTCTACGGCGCCATCGTGATCGGGCCGCGCCACGGACATGAGCGCATGCGCGCCGATCGGGATTACCCCGTGGTCCTCTCCGACTGGACCGACGAGGACCCCCACGCCGTTCAGCGCGAACTCAAGCGGGGCAGCGAGTGGTACGCCGTCGAGAAGGGAAGCGCCCACAGCCTTCTGGGCGCCGGGCGGCTCGGCATGCTGGGCGACTATTTCGCGGGCATGCTCCAGCGCATGCCGCCCATGGACATCTCCGATGTGGCCTACGACCGGTTCCTGGCCAACGGACGGACGGAGACGTCCCTCGAGGCGAAGACCGGCGAGACGGTGCGGGTGCGGATCATCGACGGGTCGGCGACGACGTATTTCCATGTCGAGTTCGCCGGCGGTCCCATGACCGTCGTCGCGGCCGACGGGCTGGACGTGGAACCCTTCGAGCTGAAGCGGCTCCTCATCGGGGTGGCCGAGACGTACGACGTGATCGTGCGCGTCCCCGGTCCGGGGGCCTGGGAACTCAGGGCGACGGCACACGACGGGTCGGCCTTCGCCTCGGTCTGGATCGGGACAGGGGGCAGGCACCCCGCGCCCGCCGTGCCGAGGCCGAACATCTACAGGGCCATGGGGCATCCCGGCCTTGCGCAGGTCTTTGCCCTCACGCCCGCCGGCGCCATGGGGATGCCGGACCGCGACGTGCGCGCGGGGGTGTTCGACAGGCCGGGACCGATGCACGGGCACGACGGGGCGCCGCACGAAAAACACGGGGCGAACGGGTCGGGTCCCGCATCGGGCGCGAAGCCGGCTTCGACCCGCGAGGCGCACGAGCACTCCCGACACGGGCACGGCGCGGCGGATGGGCCCGCACCGGATTCTGCAGGGCACGCCGTCACGATCGACGAGTCGCTCCGGGACGGCCGTCGGTTCGCCACGCGCTTCGGGGTTTTGGCAAACGATGCGGCTTCGGCCGGCCGCCTTGCCGACGAGGGCGGCGAAGAACGGCCCCGGGCGCCCTACGAACGGCTGCGCGCCGTCGCCTCCACGGCCTTCGACGCGGCGAGACCCGTCCGCGAGATCCGCCTCACCCTGGACGGAGACATGGAGCGCTACGTGTGGCTGCTCGACAACCGGGCCCTGTCCGAGACGGACCACATCCTGGTGCGCCGGGGCGAGGGGGTCCGGTTCATCCTCATCAACCGGACGATGATGCACCACCCGATGCACCTGCACGGGCACTTCTTCCGCGTGCTCAACGGGCAGGGCGACCGCTCGCCGCTCAAACACACCGTGGACGTGGCCCCCATGGCCACGACGGTCATCGAATTCGCCGCCGACGAGTTCGGCGACTGGTTCTTCCACTGCCACCTGCTCTACCACATGCACAGCGGCATGGCGCGCCTCGTCCACTACGAGGGCTACACCCCCGATGCGGCCACGGCGGCGGTGCGCAACAGGCTCTACGAGGAGTCCCGGTACTTCCACGGCCGGGCGGAGCTGCTGAGCGGCATGACCGAGGGGGCGCTCGCGCTCTCGGACACGCGGAACATCCTCCGGGCCGAGTGGGAGGCAGGCTGGCAGGGAGTGGACAAGACCGAGTGGGAAGGGATTCTCACCTGGTCCCGCTATGTCAACGGGTTCCTGAACGTCTTTGCCGGGGCCGACCTGGAGGGCGAGGAGGGCACGATGGAGAAGGCGCGCGGCATCCTGGGGCTGCGATACCGGTTGCCGCTCGATCTGGAGTGCACGCTGTGGGCGGACACCGACGCGGGGGGGCGCATCGCCCTGGAGAAGCACCTGGAGATCCTGCCCCGGCTTTCCCTGTCCGGTCACGCGGAATACGACACCCACGAGTACTGGGAAGGCCGCGTGGGGCTTTCCTACCGGGTCGACCGGCACCTGTCCGTCGTCGGCCAGTGGCACTCCGTCTACGGCTTGGGAGCGGGAGTGGGCATCCGCTTTTGATCGCCGGCGGGCCGCCTGGGCCGTCATCGGCGCCTTGACATGTCAGGCGGTATGCGCGAATATGCACGTGTTATTTTTGTAACCCGACACGCCTTTTTTTCTACCCGAAAGGAGGGGTTCCATGCTGAAGGAATTCAAGGAATTCGCAATGCGCGGAAACGTGGTGGACATGGCCGTGGGTATCATCATCGGTGCGGCCTTCGGCTCCATTGTCAAGTCCCTCGTCGACGACGTCCTCATGCCGGTCATCGGACTTCTGATGGGCAACGTCGACTTCGCCAATTTCTTCCTCGTGCTCAAGGCAGGCAAGGTCCCGGGCCCCTACGCGACGCTGGCGGAGGCCAAGGCGGCCACGGCGGTAACGCTGAACTACGGGCTCTTCGTCAACTCCATCGTCACCTTCCTGATCGTGGCCTTTGCGATTTTCATCCTGATCAAGCAGATCAACCGCCTGAAGAGGGAGGAAGCCCCGGCGGCCCCGACGACGAAAGAGTGCCCTTTCTGCCTCACGACGGTCCCCCTGAAGGCAACCCGCTGCCCCCAGTGCACCTCGGAACTGAAGGCCTGAAAACGCATCGGGCAGGTGTAGTATGGAATACAAAAAGGGCGCCGGTGATCGGCGCCCTTTTTCGCGGTGTTCATCCTGGAGCGGAAGGCAAAGCGAAAGAAGTGTCAGCGGCGTTCGGCAGACGGGGCCGGATCGAGGGCGACCTTGCGGCGGACCCAGCCGAGAAAACGCTCGATCGGCCAGGTGACGACCGCAACGACGGCGAGAACGAGTCGTTCGGCCATCGTGTATCTCGGGTAAACGGTATGCATCGGACGCTCCTGAATGAATGTTCCCCTGAACGGAGTCATTGCAAATTCGCTGCCACGCCCGGCCGGCGAATTCCGAAATTGCCTCTAAAGGATCATCGGTTATCTGCCGAAATACCTTGAGCCCCGCCGATCGGCCGCGTGAACACGCATGAAATCCTTGCTTTTATTTCGAGCGTACCCGCGATCCGCTCTGGCAGGAAACCTGCATATTTCATCCGGGGCGGGGCCTCGCTCCCCCGGCCGATCCCATCGAACGGAGTTCATGAGCCATGCGCGTCCTGATTGTGGAAGACGATTTCATCGGCAGCCGCCTGATGAAGAAATTTCTCGAGGCGGACTGTTTCTGCCATCTCGCTTTCGACGGCCGCGAGGCCATCGAGGCGTTCGAGACCGCCCTCCGCGAGGGAAAGCCCTACGATTTGCTGTTTCTCGACATCATGATGCCCGAGGTGAACGGCATCGACGTGCTCAAGACGATCCGGGGCCTGGAGGAGCAGAGGGGCATCGCCCCCGACAAGGGCGTCAAGGTGATCATGACGACCGCCATGAACGACGCCGACGTCATCATGGAATCCTTCAATGCGCGGTGCGACGGATACATCGTCAAGCCGATCCGGAAGGACCAGCTCTTCGAAGAAATCCAGAACCTCGGGTTTCTTTCCCCCGAGAGACGATGATCCCCGACGGGGCCGCAACGCGGCCCCGTTTCGTTTGTGCCGATCGAGACACGAAAAGAACCGAATCTTGAGCCGCCTGGGGGCGTTCACGGCCGGAAAAGATGAGCGAGGGCCATTGGCATATTGGAATGGCGGGCAAAAAGTGATAATAGAAAAAGTCGTCACGGGATGGCTGGAGGGGCGGCAGAGACTTCCGTCATTCCCGTGCAGACGGGAATCCAAGAAAACCGGGATGCCGGATCGGGTCCGGCATGACAACGTGTGGGGAGGCGAAGAATGCGAATCGGGATCATCGGAATCGGGGGAGTGGGAGGCTACTACGGCGGCAAGCTGGCCCTGAAGTACACCGGCCGCAGCAAGCACGAGGTCGTCTTCTACGCGCGGGGCGCGCACCTGGCGGCGATCCGGAAGGACGGGCTCAAGCTCGTGACCGTCGAAGGCGAGTACACGGTCAGACCGATGCAGGCCACGGACAACCCCGCCGAGATGGGCCCGCTGGACCTGGCGATCTTCTGCACCAAGAGCTACGGGCTCGAGGACGCGGCGAGGGCCATCGCCGGCAATCTCCACGGCGAGTCGGTTGTGCTGCCCCTCCTGAACGGCGTGGACATCACGGACCGGCTCCGGGCGACCCTCCCCAGAGGGGAGGTCCTGTACGGCGGCGTCTTCATCAGCTCGGCCATCCAGGGCCCCGGCCTCGTGAAGCAGGCCGGCGGAACGGGCCAGCTCTTTTTCGGCCCCGCCAATCCGGCCGACGTCGAGAAATACCGCCCCATCGAGACCCTCCTGAAGGATGCGGGCATCAAGGCGGAACTCACCGCCGATGCGCTGCTCCCGCTGTGGACGAAGTACATCTTCATCGGGCCCCTGGCCGGGGTCACCTCGCTGACGGGCAAGCCCTTCGGCGACGTCCTGGCCGATGCGGCCGACCGCGCCATGGTCGAAGGGATGATGAGGGAGATCGAGGCCGTCGCGCGGGGAAAGGGGGTCCACTTCCCGCCCGACATCGTGGAGGCCTCGCTCGGAAAGGCCGCCGCCTTCGCGCCGACCACGAAGACCTCCATGCAGCTCGACTACGAGCGGGGCAACCGGACGGAGCTCGACATCTTCACCGCCTACATGGTCCGGGCGGGCAAGGAACTCGGCATCCCGGTCCCGCTGCACCGAAAGGTGTACGCCGAGCTCATGATGCGCGAATGATGAACTGACCCCCCATTTTTTTCAAAGGGAGGCCGGGGGCGCATCCCGTCAGGGTGCGCAACCATGTCCGATTCCTCCCCTGACGGGCCGCCCTGCAAACCGGAACAGGGCGGCAAAGAGGGGGATTTGTTTATTCGCACGATCCCGTCGGTTATTTCACGCTGACCCGTCGGAGCTGATCGAAATCGGTCAGTCCCTTCATCGCCTTCTTGATCCCGTCCTGCAGGAGGGTCGTCATGCCCTCCGAGACGGCCGTCTCCCGCACCTCGGCCGCGGTGCCCCGTTTCTGGATAATCCGCTTGATCACGTCCGTTGCCACAAGGACCTCGTGGATGGCCAGCCTGCCCCAGTACCCCGTTCCGCCGCAGGCGTCGCAGCCCTGGGATCGGTAGAGCTTCAGCTGGTCCCGCGCCGCGATGCCCAGGGTTGCGGACAGGAATGTCTCGCCGCAGGTACGCAGGATCTTCCGGTATTCGATTTCCGTCGGGACGTAGGATTCCCGGCATCGCTGGCACAGGCTTCGGACAAGCCGCTGGGACACGATGCCGACGAGGGAGTCGCCGAAGTGGAAGGGGTCGAGCCCCATGTCCAGCAGGCGCACTACCGTCTCCGGCGCGTCGTTGGTGTGGAGCGTGCTGAACACCAGGTGCCCCGTCAGCGAGGCCTCCGTGCCCATCTTCGCCGTCTCCGGGTCCCGCATCTCGCCCACCATGATGATGTCGGGGTCGGAGCGGAGGAAGGAACGCATGGCCGCCGCGAAATCGAGGCCGATCTTGCGGTTCACCTGGACCTGACGGATGCCCGGCTGGCTGATCTCGATGGGGTCCTCGATCGTGATGATCTTGAGGGCCGGGCGCTTGATCTGCTCGATCAGGGCGTGCAGCGTCGTCGTCTTGCCCGACCCCGTGGGTCCCACGCAGAGGATGAGCCCGTGCGGCTTTTCGGACATCGCCAGCAGGTGCTCGTAGTTCAGGGGGTCGAGGTGCACGTCCTCGAGCCGCAGCAGTTCCCCCGTGGCCAGCAGGCGCAGCATGGCGTCCTCCATGCCCCCGATGGGCAACGTGGCGACGCGCAGCTCGATCGTCTCGCCGTTATAGCAGCGGAACTTGATCTTGCCGTCCTGGGGCAGACGCTTCTCGGTGATGTCCATGCCCGCCATGATCTTGATCCGCGAGACCAGGGCCGTCCGGTAGTTGAAGGGGAGCGCCTCGTAGGGGGTCAGGTCCCCGTCGATGCGGAACCGGATGTCCACGCGCCTCTCCCGGGGGTTGGGCTCGATGTGAATGTCGGAGGCGCGTCGCCTGAACGCCTCGTTGATGATCTTGTTCATGATCTGCGGGACGACGTTGTCCGTTTCGGTGATCTCCGGCTCGTCGTCGACCGGCCCGGACTCGTCGGGGATGCCCTTTTCGATCATGTCGCGCAGTTCGATCTCCCCGCCCATCTTGCTGTAGAAGTGATGGATGAACTTGAAAATGTCCTCTTTCTCGGCGGGGCGGAAGTCCACGGCCTTCGTCTTCAGGATGGCCTGGATCTCGTCGCGCCGGATGAGGTCGTCGAGGGTGTCGATAATCACGACGATCCGGTTTCCCGCCATCTCGAGGGGGCACCAGCGCTCCCGGATGAGGTAATCCTTGTTCAGGTTCTTGAGGATGTCCTTCGGCGCGGGAAGGCCCGCGAGGAACTTGACCCGGATCTTCGCCCGGATGCTGTCGGGCAGGGTGTCCCGTGTGACGGCGCTGCCCGTTGTCTTCGTCACCATCTCCTTCACGACGGCTTCCAGCTCGGGGATGTTGCCGGGGAAGTCGTAGTCGGACAGGGTGCTCATGGCGTCCTGCGCCACGGCGAGATCGCGGTCGCCGGCACAGGCGCTCACGAAGTGCTCGACCAGCAGGGGGATGTCGCTCTTGCGCTCCTTGAGCGCCGGCAGGATCAGCGTCGAACCCTTGACGAAGTAATACAGGTCCTTTCTCAGCTCGCCCTTGCCGACGAGCGCATCGGGGTCGAGCCTCGTCGAGATGATGATCCGGGTGTCGAGGGGGCACTTCTCGTTCGTGCCGGGGCGCGTGTAGCCGTTTTCCTGCATCGCCTTGAGCAGCATGGCCTGAACATCCGAGGGCAGGTAGCTGATCTCGTCGAGGAACAGGGTACCCTTGCGGGCCTCGTCGATGCGGCCGCCTTCGTTTTCATTCCCGAACAGGGCCGCCAGGTGCCGATCCCCCTGGAGCGCTTCCAGGTCCAGGACGACAAACGGCCCGGACTTCTGGGACCCCGTGTCGTGGATGTACCGCGCGATGGTTTCCTTTCCCGTTC
This sequence comes from uncultured Syntrophaceae bacterium, assembly GCA_964478885.1. Classification (GTDB taxonomy): domain Bacteria; phylum Desulfobacterota; class Syntrophia; order Syntrophales; family UBA2192; genus UBA2192. Next base: position 13,312 of record CAYZKT010000036.1, read on the forward strand.
CCTTCTGCCCCGTGACCAGCATCGGGACCGTGATGGAGGCGTACAGCTCGGCCTCCCTGAGGAGCCGGAGCATCTTGTCCGACCGGGCGATCAGGGCCGAGGGGATCCTGCTGGGGGCGATCTCGGGTTGGGCCTCGCTCTTGACGACGGCGATCACCTCCAGGAGCCTCTTGCGCTCCAGGGCGCGGCGGATGGCGGCCACCATGTCGTCGCGGTTGACCGGCTTGGTGAGGTAGTCGTAGGCGCCTTTCTTGAGGCAATCCACGGCGACCTTCGCCTCGTTGGTGGCGGAGACCATGAGGCATTCCGTGTTCGGGCTCGTGTTCTTGATGTGTTCGAGAAGCTGCAGCCCGTCCATCCAGGGCATGTTGATGTCCAGGAGGGCGACGTCGAACCGATCTCCGTTTTCCACGGCTGCCGCGGCGTTCCGGGGGTCGCTCTCCAATCGGAGATTCTTGAAGCCGGCCCCGATCAGGCCGCGGCGCACGCTGTCGAGATAGTCCTGTTCGTCGTCGACAATGAGTATGGCACTCTGCATGGAAAGGCTCCTTGCTCGCCGAAGGTTGCTGTCTGATGGCCACCGACTTGCCCCGATGCGCCGGAAACGCGCGTCACCCGGGAGGACCGGAGGGGTTTCACCCCGTTTCCCCGATGGTCGTACGTCTCCGCAGTGACGACTTGCAAAAGTCAAACCAGAGTGCCTGCAGTCAACGGCAATAAAGGCACGATCCGGAAGGGGTTTGTTGTTCAGGAGAGTGCGGGGTCGACGGCCCCGTCGTGCACAAGAAGATCGATGAGGATGGGCCACCCGGGAGGGGTTCCGTCTTTCCTTCTCGGGTTCACGATCCGGCGCGACGGGCTGTTGCGGGAAGACCGCTCCCCGGGCTCACCCCATGATCTGACGGACGAGTTCCGACACACGCCTCGCGATCGCCATGCAAGCGGTCAGCCCCGGCGACTCGATCCCGACAAGGTTGATCCAGCCCGGGAGCCCCAGGCGGCTCTCCTCGGAGATGACGAAATCGCGGATTTCCTCACCCGGTCCCTGCAGCTTGGGCCGGATGCCGCACATGTCGGGACTGAGGGACTCCTTCGAGAGACCGGGCAGGTACGTGACGATCGACGCGTGGAAGGCGTCGCGCTTGGTCTCATCGACGCGGTAGTCGACGGCGTCTACGTACTCCACGTCGGGACCGAAGCGGACCCGCCCACCGAGGTCGAGGGTCGCGTGCACGCCGAGCCCCTCGTGCCTCGGCGTCGGCACGGGGTAGACGAGGTGCCGGATCCGGGGCGGGGGAGAGGCGGAGAAGTAGCTTCCCTTGCAGAGCTTCAGGCGGTACCCCTCGAGGTCCACGTCGATGCCGGGCATGGCAGCCACGCGGTCCGACAGCAGCCCCGCGCTGTTGACGATGACCCGGGAGGAAACGAGGGTCTCCCCGCCGTTGATCTCCAGGTCGTGGCGGACGCCGTCGAAGTGCGCGGCCGTGACGCAGGACCGGAACACGGCGGTCACCCCGTTGCCCGTTGCCCCGATCAGCAGGGAGCGCATGAGGCTGTGCGAGTCGATGATGCCCGTGGACGGCGACAGAAGCCCCGCCGCGGCGATAACCTCCGGCTCGAGGGAATAGACGACGCGGCCGCTCAGCATGAGCATGTCGTCCACCCCGTTTGCATGCGCCTTTACCAGGAGGGCTTGAAGGGCCTCCTCCTCGCCGGCATCGGCCGCGACGATGAGCTTGCCCGTCCGGCGGTGGGGGATGCCCCTCTTTTCGCAGGCCTCATAGAGGAGCCTTCGGCCCTCGACGCACATCCGGGCCTTGAGGGATCCCCCGGGGTAGTAGATCCCGGCGTGGATCACCTCGCTGTTGCGGCTGCTTGTTTCCTGGCCGTGGCTCTCGTTTTTCTCCAGCAGCAGGATGCCGCAGAAGTGCCTCGAAAGCTCTTCGGCGACGGCAAGACCGACCACGCCCGCGCCGATGACGGTGATGTCGAAATCGTGCTTTTCCACAGCGAATATGTAATGGCAACGGGGCCGAAATTCAAGTCAAAAGGCGGAGTTCGGTCTCGGTCGTTGCGGCAACGCGGTCAGGGCGTGATCTGTCCCGCCGCATTGACGGTGTAGGTCCTGTCGCCGCTCCCGTGCACGGACGTGAGCGAAAGGCCCCCCTGGGTGCCGTCGGCCACCGTCAGGGTGATGCCCGAGGACTGGGCGTAGCCGTAGCTGGAAATCTTGGCGACCGTTACAGTCGCAGCAGGGAACTCGGTGAAGTAGGCCTGGGACGCCGTATAGGCGTTCTTCACGTCCGCGCGCGCCGTCGTGTTGTAGCCCCTTGCCCTGTACGATGCGAACTGGGGGATCGCAATGGCCGCCAGGATGCCGATGATGGCTACGACGATCATGAGTTCAACCAGCGTGAAACCTTTCTGCCCTTTCTTTTTCGCGAAACAACCGATCATCATCACAATCCTCCTTTGGAGTGTTCAGGCGTTTGCCATTTTCCCGATGCCGATGCAGTTACGGTTCTTCATGCCCTTGTGCTTTCCCGATGAGGCATTAGACGTGCCCGGAACCGGGGAAATCTCTAATATGTAAATATATCAATGAATTAGGTATGTTCGTCCGGGTCCTGCGCAACGGGGGAAGGAGGCTCGGGGTGGTTCATGATGGGATGACAGACGGATAAAACTCCATGATTGCAGCTGCATGAATGAGTCCCCCCAATTCGGGACGGTTCAGAATGACACCGGGAAAAAGACCGGTTGCCGTTTCCCCTGCCGATGTTTACAATGTCCCATCATGGCTTTGTCCTCCATCCGGGTCCGCGGGGCCCGGCAGCATAACCTCAAAGGCTTCGATCTCGACATCCCTCTCCACACCCTGACCGTGATCACGGGTGTAAGCGGCGCCGGCAAGTCGTCGCTCGCCTTCGACACCCTTTACGCCGAAGGCCAGCGGCGCTACGTGGAGACCTTCTCCCCCTACGCCCGCCAGTTCCTCGACCGCATGAACCGCCCCCGCGCCGAGCGCATCGAGGGGATACCCCCGGCGCTTGCCATCGAGCAGGGCGACCCCGTGCGGACCTCGCGCTCCACCGTGGGGACCATGACGGAGATCACGGACTACGCCAAGCTCCTCTACGCCCGCATGGCCGTGCTGAGCTGCCGGGGGTGCGGCGAGCCCGTCAGGAAGGACACGGCCCAGTCGATCTTCGAGACGATCGGGACCCTGCCCGAAGGCAGCCCCGTCGTCGTGACCTTTCCTGCCTTCGCCAACGGCGATGCCGCCGCGCTGGAGAAGAAACTCAGGCGAACGGGCTTCGACCGGGTCTGGAAGGGCGGAAGCGTGCTCCCTCTCGAGGAGGCCCGCGGCGAGGCGCGCCTGGATGTCGTGGCGGACCGCCTGATCTTTCGAAAGGGCGACCGGAAACGGATCGTCGATTCCCTGGAGACGGCCCTGCGGGCGGGGCAGGGGAAGGTGGACGTGCGCACCCCCGCGGGGTCGGCTCCGTTCAGTGCGGACCTGCGCTGCCCGGCCTGCGATATCGCCTACCGGCAGCCGACGGCGAACTCCTTCTCCTTCAACTCTCCCGCCGGGGCCTGCCCTGCCTGCCGCGGCTTCGGCCGCGTCATCGACGTGGACATGGACCTGGTCGTGCCCGATGCGGGCAAGTCGATCCGGGACGGGGCCGTGAAGCCCTGGACGGGCATAGCCCGGGCGGAGTTCGAGGATCTTCTCGCGTTCTGCAGGCGCCGGCGCATCCCCGTCGCCCTTCCATGGAGGGATCTCACCGACGAGCACCGCCGCCTCGTCCTCGAGGGGGACGACGGCTTCTACGGGGTGCGCGGCTTCTTCCAGTGGCTCGAGACGAAGCGCTACAAGCTCCACGTGAGGGTCTTCCTGGCCCGCTACCGGGGATACCACCCCTGTCCCGAGTGCCGCGGAACCCGCTTCCAGCAGGAGGCGCTGCTCTGGACGATCGGGGGGAAGAGCATCGCCGAGCTCTACGCCATGACCGTCGAGGAGGCCGCGCGCTTCGTCGGGGCGGTGTCGGCGGGCCCGCTGGACGAGGCCTCGTCGCTTCTTGTCGGCGAGGTGGTCAGGCGCCTGCGCTACCTCACCGACGTGGGCCTGGGGTACCTGACCCTCGACCGGCAGTCGCGCACGCTCTCGGGGGGCGAGGTGGAGCGCGTGAGCCTCACCAAGGCCCTGGGGTCGTCGCTCGTCAACACCCTGTTCGTCCTCGATGAGCCCACCGTGGGCCTCCACCCCCGCGACAGCGGCAGGCTGCTCGCGATCCTGAAATCCCTGCGCGACCAGGGCAACACCGTCGTCGTCGTCGAGCACGACCCGGAGATCATGGCCGGCGCCGACCACATCGTGGACCTGGGCCCCGGGGCGGGCGAGCGGGGCGGCGAGCTTCTCTACAGCGGTCCCCTGGAGGGTCTCGCGAGACTGCCCGGGTCGCCGACGGGCGGCTACCTGAGCGGCGCGTTCCGCATCCCCGTGCCGGCGCGCAGGCGAAGCCCGCGGGCGGTTCTCACCATTCGCGGCGCCGCGGAGAACAACCTCCGGGCAATCGACGCGGCCATTCCCCTGGGCGTCCTCACGGCCATCACCGGCGTGTCGGGCTCGGGGAAGAGCACCCTCGGCGTCGACATCCTCTACCGTGCCCTGAAGCGGGCGCTCGGCGGTCAGGAGGAACGGCCGGGGAAACACGATTCGATCGAGGGGGCCGGCCGGGTCAGGGACGTGATCCTCGTGGACCAGCGGCCCGTCGGGAAGACGC